>CAMDLH010000009.1 GCA_945901405.1 Bordetella parapertussis
CCAGACCCTGCCTGAATTTCTCTTGAATAACCACAACGGCGATTTCATCGAGAAATTCATCCTCGAAAGGCAAGATCCCGCAACCATGCAGATGTTCCGCTTGGCCACATAAGGTCACGCCCGGGGTAAACTTCGCACTCTCAAGTTAAATCGCGAAGCTGCAAAACTTCCTCAATCGAGGTAATCAGAATTGCATACTCGCGTCCTGTGCCGCCTATGCTCGGAAAACTGACCGATTTGCGATTGCTGTCTCGGTCGAGAGTAACCGTTGCCCATCCACCCATGAAGGTTAAAGGTCCCGATTGCAGCTTTGTAAAGTTAACCTCATCAAAAATTTCCAATACGCGACGGTATTGCTCGTTGGAGAGTTTAAACTGATGCGGCCCCTTTACCCTTGTATCTATACCTCGAAACTCTGCTTTTCCATCTGACAGCACGATAAGCTGGTATGAAGAAAGTCCGCCAACGACAAACTTGTTGATTGAATTACCTGCTTTACTTCACTGGCTTCCTGTTGCGCATACACATTGTTTGGAGGCGTGAAGAACACTAGAGCATGGGTCGCCAGCCCATACATTACCGACAATACGACTATTGTTTTTTGTGTAATCACGTTGCTAAATTCAGTCCATTTGGATGCGAATTTGTATCGCTTAATAAATATATCACCCATCATTGTTCTCCTCACTATCCCTCTGCACGACCGTCATCCGCGTCTCATGCGCCCCCAACGTAACCAACCCATCCACGTTGAGCCCTTTCGGCAAATGATGCGCAATAAAAATCATAGTCACCTGCCCCTTGAGTTTGTTCACCGTTCTGGCGAATTGTTCCGCAGTTGGTGCATCCAAGCTGCCGGTGGCATCGTCGAAGTTTACTCGTCGGCCCCAGCCACGCGCCTATACACAGTGTCGCGGGGGCATCGTTCGAGAGCGTTAGCAGCGGTACGGAGGGTGTGCGCGAGCGTGCAGGTGTTGAAGCAGGCTTCAAGGCAGGTAACGAGGTACTGGCCGTAGCGCTAGGTAAACCGAGGCAACTTTTGCAGTGACGTGACCATCGAATTGCAATTCCTCGGTTATTCCAGGCACTGCCGCCAGTAAAGCAGATCACACCGCGTAATACAAACGGCGCCACGACCACCCGAACCGCGCACACAATCCATTGCATCAATTTGGCTGTTCCAACCACCCGCATCAAGGGCGGCTATGGCAAAATCCGCATCACACTTTACTGGAGACTATCATGAGCAACATTGGTTTCATCGGACTCGGCATCATGGGTAAACCCATGGCGGTCAATCTCATCAAGGGCGGGCACACACTGTTTTTGAATTCACGCAGCGGCGTGCCGAAGGAACTCACCGACGCCGGCGGCAAGGCTTGCGCGAACGCCAAGGAAGTCGCGCAGAAAGCCGACATCATGATCATCATGGTGCCGGACACGCCCGACGTGGAGAAAGTGCTGTTCGGCGCCGATGGCGTAGCCGCGGGTCTCGGCAAGGGCAAGATCGTGATCGACATGAGTTCGATCTCGCCGATTGAAACAAAAAATTACGCGAAGAAAATTAACGATCTTGGTTGCGAATATGTCGATGCGCCGGTGTCGGGCGGCGAAGTGGGTGCGAAGGCCGCGTCGCTCACCATCATGATCGGCGCCAACCCGGCGACATTCGACAAGGTGAAGCCGCTGTTCGATCTGATGGGCAAGAACATCACGCTGGTGGGCGGCGTGGGCGACGGGCAGACGTGCAAGGTGTGCAATCAGATCATCGTTGCGCTCAACATCGAGGCGGTGAGCGAGGCGCTGGTGTTCGCCGCGAAAGCCGGTGCGGACCCAGCCAAAGTACGCCAGGCGCTGATGGGCGGATTCGCTGCATCACGCATCCTCGAAGTGCACGGCGAGCGCATGATCAAGCGCACGTTTGATCCGGGTTTTCGCATCGAATTGCATCAAAAGGATTTGTCGCTGGCACTTGCGGGCGCGCGCGCGATGGGCATGTCGCTGCCCAACACCGCCACCGCGCAGGAGATGTTCAACGCATGTGTGGCGCAAGGCGGTGCGAAGTGGGATCACTCGGCGATGGTGAAGGCACTGGAGACGCTGGCGAATCAACCCGTCGCCAAGTAACCGCATACGATGTCAGGCCGCGCGGCGCCTGTGCTGCCGATGCTGCTGCTGGCGATGGCCGGCGGCGTCCAGGCGCAACAGTATCCAGTCAAGTTAATCCGCGTCATCAACCCCGCGGCCCCCGGCGGCAACAGCGACTTGTTGTTTCGCGTGTTGTCGCCGAAGATGATCGAAACGCTCGGCCAGCAACTGGTGATGGAGTACCGCCCAGGTGCAGGTGCTACCGTGGGCACCGAGTTGCTGTCGAAAAGCCCGCCGGATGGCTACGCCACGATGTTCGTCGCCGCGAGCCACGTGATGAATCCGTCGATCGTGAAGAAGCTGCCTTACGACACGTTGAAGGATTTCACGCCGCTGGGGCTGATCGCGGATATTCCTTCCGCGCTGGTGGTGCACCCGTCGTTACCGGCGAAAAACGTGAAGGAGCTTGTCGCGCTCGGCCGCGCGCATCCGGGTGCAATCAATTTCTCGTCGGGCGGGCGCGGCACGGTGGGCCATCTCGCAGGCTCCTTGTTCGGCTCGATGGCTAAAGCGCAATACACCTTCGTCGCCTACAAAGGCTCGCATCAGGCGCTGATCGATGTGATGTCGGGCAATGTTCAATTCCAGTTTTCCAGCATCTCTAATCTGTTACCGTATGTGCAGTCAGGCCGCTTGCGCATGCTGGCGCAGACCGGCGAGAAGCGCTCGCCAATCGCCGCGCAAACACCAACGATGGAAGAATCCGGATTGCCGGGGTTTGTAGTGCGCAGCGGCTTCAGCTTCCTCGGCCCGGCGGGCATGCCGCGCGCCATCGTCGAAAAATTGAATGGCGCATTGATCACCGCGCTGCGCGACCCGGCCAACCGTAAGCTGCTTGCCGCGCGCGGCGCAGACCCCGTGGGCAACACGCCCGAGGAACATGCGCGTTATATCAGCACGGAAATCGACAAATGGATCAAGTCCGCGCGTGAGGCGGGTATCACGCCAGAATAACCCCACCCTGTCGTTCCCGCGCAGGCGGGAACCCATAACACAGTGCCACTTGAAACAACTTATGGATTCCCGCCTGCGCGGGAATGACGGATTGGTTAGGATAAAATTTGTCGAATCAGTTCACCAGCGGCCACTCAATATGAACAAGCCCGAAGTAATGCGTGCTCCTTGCCCGTCCGCGCTGCTCGAAGCGTTGCGCACAAAATTCGGCGAGCGCCTCAACACCACGCAAGCGATACGCGAGCACCACGGCAAGGATGAATCGGCGTTTCCGGTAGCGCCACCCGACGCGGTGGTGTTCCCGCAATCCACTGACGAATGCGTCGAGATCGTCAAACTCTGCGCCGCGCACAACACCAACATCATCCCCTATGGCGTGGGCACTTCGCTCGAAGGCCATGTGCTCGCGATTCACGGCGGCGTGTGCGTGGACATGAGCCGCATGAACAATATCCTCGCGGTGAATGTCGAAGACCTCGACTGCACGGTGCAAGCGGGTGTCACGCGCAAGCAACTGAATCTGCATCTGCAACACACGGGACTGTTTTTCCCCATTGACCCGGGCGCGGACGCCACGCTTGGCGGCATGGCGGCTACACGCGCGTCAGGCACCAACGCCGTGCGCTACGGCACCATGCGCGAGAATGTTTTAGGGTTGACCGTGATACTTGCCGATGGGCGCATCATCAAAACCGGCGGCCGCTCGCGTAAATCCGCGGCAGGCTACGATCTCACGCGTTTGTTTGTTGGCTCCGAAGGCACGCTCGGTTTGATCACCGAAGTCACGCTGCGGCTTTATCCGCAGCCCGAGGCTGCATCCGCGGCGACGTGTGCGTTTCCCGACATTAACGCGGCGGTGCGCACGGTAATTCAGACCATACAACTCGGCGTGCCCATCGCGCGCTGCGAGCTGCTCGACACGCTCACCATACAAGCGGTCAATTGTTACAGCAATCTGGGGCTGCGCGAGGCGCCGATGCTGTTTTGCGAATTTCACGGCAGCGCCGCGTCGGTCAAGGAGCAAGCCGAAACCGTGCAATCAATCGCGAAGGAACAAGGCGGCATGGATTTCGAGTGGGCCACCAAACAAGAAGAGCGCACGCGCCTGTGGCAGGCGCGACACGACGCCTACCCCGCGTGCCTGCGCCTGAAGCCCGGTGGCCGCGCAATGTCCACCGACGTGTGCGTGCCGATCTCGCGCCTGGCCGAGTGCATCGCCGAAACCAACAAGGATTTGCAAGGCACCACCATACCCATCGCGCTATTCGGCCACGTCGGCGACGGCAACTTTCACCTCGCGATCATGGTCGACCCGAACAACCCCGCCGACCTCGCCGAAGCCGAACGCGTGAATCACAACGTCGTCCACCGCGCGCTGTCGATGAACGGCACTTGCACCGGCGAACACGGCATCGGCTACGGCAAGCTCGATTTCCTCGATGCCGAGCATGGCGATGCGGTTGCGGTGATGGGGGCGATCAAACAAGCAATCGATCCGTGCAACTTGTTTAATCGCGGCAAGGTGATACGGTGCCAATTTACGTAACTAATTGTTTTTATTACGTTTCTTAGATTTCAAAGCCATGCCCTCCAACTGCGCGCGCCGCGCCTCGGCCTTGCGCTCACGCTCACGCCGGCGGCACGCACGGCAACGCGTGGCCGTCGTCCACAAATCGCCCTTCGCGGATTCGTACCACCACTTCTGCTGCGTGGCGCTCCACACTTCCTGCTTGCCGCAATCCTTGCAGGTGAACGGCTTGTCGAGGTAGTAACCCCGCTCGACGTAATCGGGAAGGCCGTAGCTGACGTTCGGCCCCAGCAGCGCGGTGTTGACCTTGATGCGGCCGCGCAACAACGCTGCTGCGTGCGCGGCCACGAGCCGCGCCTTCAACGATTCACGTCTGGCGGCAGCCTCGGCGCTGCGGTCGCGATTGCGTTTCATGGCATATTTCTATTTCTCATTTGCCCAAATCAACAACGATATTCCCCGACCGCTCCACCTTGGCCGTTGATTTGGGCGGCAAAATCAATGTAGTGGAATCCTCTTCGATGATCGCAGGGCCGCGCACTGCAACGCCGATGGCGAGCCGGTAACGGTCGTACACCGGCAAGAGTTCGAATCGCGAACGTGCGCCGACCCACGCGCGGCGCTTGCCCTTCAACGCGCGAGCCTCTCCGCGTTTGCCGCTGGCGACCTTGAGTTCGCCTTTTGCAACGTCTGCCGATGCCGCGACGCGAATGTTTATGATTTCGATTTCGCCGACCGGCGGCACATGGCCGAAGGTTTTTTGGTACACCGACATGAATGCCGCGCGCAATGCGGCTTGCGAGCGTGCGGTGTAGGGGCCGGCGGGCAACGCCACTACCAGTTCAAAGCCCTGGCCCGCAAAGCGCATGTCAGCCGAACGCACAGTCCTGATGCTGCTTTTTCTGGAAACGGTTTTCGCAATAACCGCGCCCGCCTCGCGTTCGATCTTCACATAGGCGGATTCAAACGTGCGCCAGTTCATGTCACTGAGTCTGCACGCGACAGTTGCCACGCGATCAATACGCGCCGGCGCCATCAGCAAACCCAATGCCGAAGCTACGCCCGCGCTCGGCGGACAAATTACGCGCGTAATGCCGAGCCGGCGCGCCACTTCGCAGCCGTGCAGCGGCCCGCCACCGCCAGTGGCAAGCAGCGCAAAATCGCCGGCGTGATGCCCGCGTTCGGCGACATGCACGCGCGCGGCCGCGGCCATGTTTTCGTTCACCACCGAATGTATGCCCCATGCGGCTTCTTCGACGCCGAGCTTTGAGCGCGCCGCCAACGGCGCAATCGCCGCGTGCGCAAGTTTGCTGTCGATGCTCATCGTGCCACCGGCAAACGTGGCCGCGTCGAGATATCCGAGCACAAGATTGGCGTCCGTCACCGTCGGCGCAACGCCGCCGCGTTGATAACACGCCGGCCCCGGCGCCGCACCCGCGCTCTCCGGCCCAACCTTGAGCAAACCCAGCGCATCGATGGTTGCGATACTGCCGCCGCCCGCGCCGATTTCGATCAGCTCGATGGTGGAAATATTGATCGGCAAGCCGCTGCCTTCCATAAACCGCTGCTGCCGGCCCGCCTCGAACTGATACGCAATCAGCGGCGCGCCGTCTTCCACGATGGCGAGCTTGGCCGTGGTGCCGCCCATGTCGAACGCGAGCACGTCGCGCGCCTTCGAGCGCAGGCCGAAGGTGGAACCCGCCAGCGCGCCTGCCGCCGGCCCAGATTCAAGCAACTGTATCGGCACGCGCTTGGCTTCATCAATATGCGTGAGGCCACCGTTGGAGAGCATCATGAAGAGCGGCGCCTTGATGCCGAGCTTGGCGATTTCGCGGCTCATCAAATCGAGATAACTGTCGGCAAGCGGCTTGATGTAGGCGTTGGCAACCGTCGTGGACGTGCGCTCGTACTCGCGTATCTGCGGTGAGACTTCGGAGGACAGCGACACGAACAGCTCCGGGTGGCGCTGGTGTATCGCCTTGCGCGCCTGCACCTCATGCACATCGTTGGCGTAGGCATGCAAAAAAGTAATCGCCAGCGAACCGATGCCCGCGGCCTTGAGCTTTGCCACCTGCGCTAGCAGCGCATCGACATCCAGCTTCTGCTCGATCTTGCCATCGGGGCCGATACGCTCCGGCGCTTCAAGCCGCAGACTGCGGCGCACCAGCGGTTGCGGTAATTCCATGAACAGGTTGTAGAGCTCATACTTGTGTTCGCGGCGCATCTCCAGTGTGTCGCGAAAGCCCGCCGTGGTGATGAGGCCGGTGGGCGCACCCTTGCGTTCGATCAGCGCGTTGGTGAAGAGTGTCGTCGCATGCACCACGCGCGACACGTCGCGGCACGCAATGCCTTCGGCGTCGAACAGTTTTTTGATTCCGGTAATTACACCGCGATGCGGCGTCTGCGGCGTGGTGAGTTCCTTGTGCGCGGCCGACACGCCGCGCGTGGCGTCGTACACCACGATATCGGTGAAGGTGCCGCCGATGTCTATGCCTAATGCAAAGTTGGCCATGTCAGCTCGCGTATCCGTCAACACGGTCGGCATCGATGAGCGCTGGATCACGCAGCGCGGGCGCACCATACCCGCCACCACCTGGTGTCTTGAGTTCTATCGTGCTACCCGGTGCAATCACATGCTGCACTTTCGGATTTGCAGCCTGCCCGTCGATCAACACCGCACCCGGCGCACCCGATTCGCCGCCCGCTATGCCCGATGGCGCGGTCTCCGCACGCGTACGCTCCGCGAGAAACGCCACGGTGATCGGCGTCTCGGAGCGATTCTCGAACGCGATCTCCTGCCCGGTGCCGCCGCGAAACTGGCCGCGCCCTCCGGTGCCAGTGCGCAAGCGCCGATGCTTGACGTGCAGCGGCGACAATTGCTCGATCATCTCCACTGGAGTGGACGAAATATTGCTTGGCCAGCTCAGCACGTTGGCACCGTCGCGATCATGCGCGGCGCCGAAGCCGCCGTTCATGAAAAACAGATTGGTGAAACTCTTGCCATTTTGTTTTACACCCGACAAATTGATGCACCACAGCGGTGAGCCGACCGTGGCAATCACTTTTTGCGGCATCGCCTTGGCGAGCGCGGTGATCACCATCATCGGCAAAAAGTGCCCCATCAGTGCACGCGCACCGCCCGCCGCCGGCGGTGTTGAATTCAAAATCGAACCTTCTGGCGCAGTGATGCTGATCGGCCGCAGCACGCCTTCATTGTTGGGAATGTTCGGCGACAGCACGGCCTTCACGCCATAAGACGTATACGCATTGGTGTAGGCGAGACACACGTTAATCGAGCGTGGCACCTGCGCCGCCGAGCCGGCGAAGTCTATTGCGATATCGTCGTCATTGATGGTCATCGCCATCTTGAGCTCAATGGGATTTTCAAAGCCGTCGCACACCGCGCTGTGATGGTAGATGCCATTCGGCACTTCGCGGATCGCCGCGCGCATCGCGGCCTCGGATCGGCGATGGATTTCATCCGCAAGATCAGCTAGAGAATTCAGCTTGTGCTCGGCCAGCACCGACAGCACGCGATTTTCAATCAGATGCAGCGCGGTGAACTGCGCCCACAGATCGCCCATCACCTGATCGGGCACGCGCACGTTCTTGCGCACAAAGCGTTCAAACGTCGCGTCGATCTTGCCTCGGCGGATCACCTTCATCACGGGTATCTGCAAGCCTTCCTCAAACACCTCGCGCGCATCGGCAGAGCGCATCTTGCCGCCGATGTCGGGCGCGTGCGCGACGGAACCAGCAAAGCCGACGAGTTTACGTTTCAGGAAAATCGGCTTGGCGCAAGTGATATCGGGTAGATGCCCGGTGCCGAGCCAGATGTCGTTGGTGATAAGCACGTCACCGGGTTCCAATGTCTCGACAGGAAACTCATTGAGAAAATGCCGGATGGTGCGCGGCACCGTGCCGATGAACGACGGAATACTGTCGGTCGCCTGCGCCAACGAACGCCCGCGCGCATCGGTCAGCACGCAGGCAAAATCGTTCGACTCGCGCACGATGGTAGAGAACGACGTGCGCACCAACGCGGCGGCGGCTTCATCGACTATCGAGATCAGCCGCGTCCACAACATTTCCAGGGTTACTGCGTTGAATTTGGTTTTCATGGATTTTGCCCGGCTTAAGGTCAAAGGCTTTTGCCACAGATTTCACAGATGAACACGGATTTAAAATCGCTTTATAAACAAATAGTTACATAAGTACACACCTTGTGGGTATGCGTTTTTAATCTGCGAAAATCCGTGAAATCCGTGGCAAAAGATTTTGAAGTTGAAATCAATCCGCGCGTATGCCCGCAGCCTTGATCACGCGATTCCATTTCACGATTTCGCTGGCGAAGAATTTAACCGCGACATCAGGCGACCCACCCAGCGGCGTGACACCCATTTCCTTCCAGCGCGTCTGCATCTCCGGCGCTTTCAACCATGCGTCGATATCGGTATTGAGTTTGCGCACGATGTCCGCGGGCATCTTCGCTGTCGCGCCGATGGTGAACCACGCCGTGGCTTCATACTCCGGCAATCCCGTCTCCGCGATGGTCGGCACTTCGGGCATGCTCGCCGAGCGGCTCCGGCTGGTCATGCCGATGGCGCGGATGCGCCCCGCGCGCACATGCTGTATCGCCACCGGCAGATTCTCGAACATCAGATGAATCTGTCCGCCCAGCAGATCCGCCATTGCCGGCGCGCTGCCCTTGTACGGGATGTGCGCGAGATTGACGTTCGCCACCACCTTGAACATTTCACCGATCATGTGCGTGGACGAACCGGCGCCCGCGGTGCCGAAGTTAAGATCGCCCGGCCGCGCCTTCGCCAGCGCGATGAATTCCCTGGTGTTGCGCGCGGGCACGGAAGGATGCACCACCAGTATGTTGGGCATGTCGGCCAGCAAGATCACCGGCTGCAAGTCGCGCGCGGGGTCATACGAGAGCTTCGAATAAATGCCATACGCGGCATGGATGCCAATCGTGCCGAACATGATGGTGTAACCATCAGGCGCCGCGCGCGCGGCAAGCTCCGCACCCACATGTCCGCCAGAGCCGCCGCGGTTTTCCACCACCACCTGCTGGCCGTATTGCGCGGATAGCCGCTGCGCCGTCATGCGCCCCAGCACATCCGCCACGCCGCCGGCGGGGAACGGCACGATCAAGCGCACCGGGCGCGAAGGGTAGTTTTGCTGCGCCGACGCCTGATATGTAATCAAACAAGCGCACCACATGACCGCCGGAACTATCCTGCTTTTCATATTCGCTCCCTCAAAGTGACAGCCGCAACGTAACGTGCGCAACACGCGGAGTCAATACGCCGTGATGGCATACATGGCGTTTGTTAGAATGTCTTCATGTTTTCATTCCTGCGAAAAAAAGACTCCGCCGCCGAGGCCGCCGCCTGCCACCAGCGCGGCATGGATTTGCTGAAGGAGAACAAGGCCGCTCAAAGCCTGACCGAACTGCAAAGGGCCGTCCAGCTTGCCCCGACCAACGCAGTATATCTGAACGGTCTTGCCACATCGCAAAGAACGAACGGCGATGCGGCGGGCGCGGAGATGAACTATCGCAAGTCATTGGAGATCGATGAAACATACACCGCGCCTCTGTACAATCTTGCGCTACTTTTGCTAGATAGCAATAAGTTCGATGAAGCAGAACGGCGATTTCGCCAATTACAGACGCGACAGCTCGACGATGCCGATGTGTTGTTTCATCTTGGCCATCTACTCGCATCACGATCCGCATTTGGCGAGGCAGTGCAGATGTATGAGCGGGCGCTGCAACTGACTCCAGACAATGCCCATCTCTGGCTTTCCTTGGGGCAGGCAAACCGCGCCTTGCCCGATCGTCTAGAGGAGGCGATTCAGTGCCTGCGTAAGAGCGTGTCGCTGCAACCCGGGTTCATTGACGCGCATGTCACGCTGGGCGCCCTGCTTAAACAGTCAGCCAGATTGGACGAAGCGGCAAAAGCGTATCGCACCGCTATCGAGATCGATCCGAACCAGCCGCAACTTCATATGTATCTTGCAGAAACTCTGTATGCGATGGGCCAGTGGAGCGACGCGATTTCGGAGATGCAGGAAACCGTAAGACTGGACCCAGCCAATTCGGCGGCCTATTCCAATATCGGCGCCGCCATGATACACACCGGGCAAACTCAGGAGTCCATCGACTACTTCAAGCGCGCGATCGCCGCGCAGCCGGACGCGGTTGATCCCCATATTCAGTTAGGCACGGCGTACAGCTCTTTTTTTGGCCGGCATGATCTCGCGCAAGAGTCCTTTGAGACCGCGGTTCGCCTCGACCCCGGCAATATCATGGCCAAACGTTGCTTGCTGGGCGAAATGCAACATACTTGCAACTGGATGAACCTTGATTCGCTTGTCGAGGAATATCGCCAGCATCTTCGCGCTCACCCCGAGTTCCCGGCCGATCCGTACGATTTGTTATCGATCCCGTCCACCGCCAGCGAGCAACTGCATCACACCCGCAGTCACGCCAAACGCACGAGCAGCAAGGCGAATCCAGTCGGTGCGGGCGCTCTCTTCACACATGACCGCCAGCAGTGCCAGCGCCTGAAGATTGGCTATCTTTCGAATGATTTTCGAAATCATGCGCTCGCATACCTGTTGCCTGAATTGATCGAATTGCACGATCGGACGCGCTTCGAAATCGCCGCCTATTCATTTGGAGTGGATGACGGCAGCGCCGCGCGTGAACGCTTTGTTCATGCTTTTGATACATTTGAGGATATTCGCGCGTTTTCCTTTATAAACGCGGCACGGAAAATACATGACGACAAGGTTGACATTCTTGTTGATCTGATGGGTTACACACAAGGGGCGCGAACGGAAATTTTGTGCTTGCGCCCCGCGCCTGTACAGGTGAATTACCTCGGTTATCCCGGAACAATGGGCGCGGATTTCATGGACTACATCATCGCCGACCGTATCATTACGCCCCCAGAACACGAGGGATTTTATGCTGAAAAAGTTGTGACGCTGCCCGGCAGCTACCAAGCAAACGACCGAAAGCGGCCGTTTGGCCCGATAAAGGATCGTGCCGCGCTGGGCTTGCCCGAATCGGCATTTGTATACTGTTGCTTCAACAGGAACCACAAAATATCGTCTGGCATGTTTGCGGCATGGATGCAAATTTTGCATGGTGCGCCGGCGGGTGTGTTGTGGCTGCTACAGGGCAACTCGTGGTCGGCTGACAATTTACGGCGCGAGGCGGCGCGTCATGGGAGTAGCGAGCACAGGCTGATTTTTGCGCCGCCGCTGCCCATAGACCAGCATCTTTCGCGCTTGCGCAACGCGGATCTATTCCTCGACACCAGCCCATATGGCGCTCACACTACCGCGAGTGACGCCCTTTGGATGGGACTTCCGGTAATAACGTGTATCGGGGAAACCTTCGCATCGCGAGTAGCCGCAAGCTTATTGCATGCGACCGGAATTCCGGAAATGGTGACGCATACCATGGACGAGTATGTGGCGCTCGCATCACGGCTTGCCTTGAATGCGGATGAACTGGGCAAAATCAGGCACAAGCTGGGCCAGAGCCGTACGACAGCGCCTCTATTCGACACTCCCGCGTACGCGCGAAATCTCGAAACTGCATACCAAAAAATGTGGGCCAACCACATGGCCGGCGCCGGCCCGCAACCGATTTATTTATGATGCGATTCCCTGGCCAATGACCGCTCTCGCCGCGCCCGCCCCCATAGACCTCGCCCGCCAGCATATCGTGGCGCAGGCGTTGCGCGCCTTCTTGCCGGAATCCTCGGTGTTGTTCAACCCGGAGGACGTGAAGCCCTACGAGTGCGACGGCCTGTCGGCGTTCAAGCAGGTGCCGATGGTGGTTGCGTTGCCTGCGAACGAGAGCGATGTTCAGTGCGTGCTGCAAACCTGCCACCGCTTGCAGGCGCCGGTGGTGCCGCGCGGCGCGGGCACGGGTCTATCGGGCGGCGCGCTGCCGCTGGGCAATGGCGTGTTGCTGTCACTCGCCAAGTTGATGCGCATCATCGAAATCGATCCGCTCGCGCGCACGGCGCGCTTGCAGCCGGGCGTGCGCAATCTGGCGATTTCCGAGGCCGCCGCGGCGCATGGGCTTTATTACGCGCCTGATCCATCGAGCCAGATTGCGTGTTCCATCGGCGGCAATGTCGCGGAGAACTCCGGCGGCATGCATTGCCTTAAGTACGGGCTTACGGTGCATAACCTTCTCAAGCTGCGTGCGTATACCGTTGAAGGCGAGCTTGTCGAGATCGGCGGCGATGGGCTGGATGCCGCCGGGTATGACTTGCTGGCGCTGCTCACTGGCTCGGAAGGGTTGCTGGCGGTGATCACCGAGATCACCGTGAAGCTGCTGCCCAAACCGCAACATGCGCAATGTGTACTCGCGGCGTTCGACGACGTTGAAAAGGCCGGGCAGGCAGTCGCCAACATCATCGCCGCGGGCATCATCCCCGCCGGCCTTGAGATGATGGACAAGATCACCACCGGCGCGGTGGAGCCTTTTGTCAACGCGAATTATCCGCTCGATGCCGAGGCGATTTTGCTGTGCGAATCCGACGGCACGATTGAGGAAGTCGCCGAGGAAATCGAGCGCATGAAAGCGGTGATGCAGGCAAGCGGCGCCACGGAGGTGCGCGTGTCGCAAAACGAAGCCGAGCGCATTCGATTCTGGGCGGGCCGCAAGGCGGCATTTCCGGCAGCAGGCCGCGTGTCGCCGGATTATTACTGCATGGACGGCACCATACCCAAAAGGGCGTTGCCGCAAATGTTGAAGGCGATTGCGGATCTGTCGAAAGAGTACGGCCTGCGTTGCATGAATGTGTTTCACGCCGGCGACGGTAATCTGCATCCGCTGATTTTGTATGACGCCAACAAGCCGGGCGAACTTGCGCGCACCGAGGAATTTGGCGCGAAGATTTTGAAGCTGTCGATCGATGTCGGCGGCACCATCACCGGCGAGCATGGGGTGGGCGTGGAAAAAATCGATTCGATGTGCGATCAGTTCGCCGCGCCTGAACTGGCAATGTTTCATGCGGTGAAGCATGCGTTTGACGCGACTGGCTTGCTCAACCCCGGCAAGGCCGTGCCCACGCTGCACCGCTGCGCGGAGATGGGGCGCATGCACGTGCATGCGGGGCAGGTGAAGTTTCCTGAACTTTCGCGGTTTTAGCTTTGGCTCGCGACATATTATGCCTGCGACACTCGCAACACCCCAACCGTCATTCCCGCGCAGGCGGGTATCCCCTTCCCTTTGGGAAGGTAGGATGGGGCCGTTATGTACCAAGTGGCACTGTGTTATGGGTTCCCGCCTTCGCGGGAACGACAGTAGTTGTTTGAAACTGATCGTATGCTTGTGAACGGCATCGATCAGCAACTTGCGCAAACCGTGCGCGATGCAAGCGCGAAAAAAACGCCGCTGCGCATCGTCGGCGGCGGCAGCAAGGATTTTTACGGCAGTCCCGCGACTGGCGAAATTCTGTCCACAACAGCCTATCGCGGCATCATCGATTACGAACCCACCGAACTCGTCATCACCGCGCGCGCGGGCACGCCGCTGGTGGAACTCGAAGCGGCCATGAAAGAAAAGGGCCAGATGCTTGCGTTTGAGCCGCCGCATTTCGCTGAAGGTTCGACGCTCGGCGGCTGCATCGCCGCCGGTCTCTCCGGCCCGCGCCGTGCCTATGCGGGCGCGGTGCGCGATCTGGTGTTGGGCGTGCGCATGCTCGATGGCAATGGCGCCGATCTACGCTTCGGCGGGCAAGTGATGAAAAACGTCGCCGGTTTTGACGTATCGCGCCTGATGGCAGGGTCGATGGGCACGCTTGGCGTCATTCTTGAAGTGTCGCTGAAAACACTGCCGCTGCCCGCGGTCGAGGCGACACTGCTGCTGCATGGCGATGAACCAACCGCAATTAAATGGTTCAACGAATGGGCAGGCACGCCATTGCCGATCAGTGCCACGGCGTGGCGCGCGGGCGATATCGGTGTGCGGCTGTCGGGTGCGCGCGCCGCCGTTGATGCCGCGATCAAACAACTCGGCGGCGCCTTGGTCGAACCCGATCAAGCTAACAATTTCTGGCGCGGCATACGCGATCACGCCGATGCGTTTTTCTCCAGCGCAACGCCGCTGTGGCGCCTCTCAATCAAATCAACTACGCCGCCGCTGGCATTGCCCGGTGGGCAACTCATCGAATGGAGCGGCGCGCTGCGCTGGTTAAAATCCGATGCGCCCGCGAGCCTGATACGCGAGGCCGCCGCAGGCGCGGGTGGCCACGCGACTCTTTTTCGAGCAACAGATATATCCGCGGGCGCGTTTCATTCGTTGTCACCCGCGCTCGCGCGTCTGCATCAAAATCTGAAGCAGAAGTTCGACCCCGCAGGCATACTCAATCGCGGACGGCTCTACAGTGATCTCTAAAAATATCAATAAAAACAATAACTTAGATTAAACGTGGAAACCAATCTCGCAGCGTTCATCAAAGACACGCCCGAAGGCCAGGAAGCGGAGGCCATTCTGCGCAAGTGCGTGCACTGCGGGTTTTGCACGGCGACGTGTCCAACGTATCAGTTGCTCGGCGACGAACTCGACGGCCCGCGCGGGCGCATCTATCTCATCAAGCAAGTGCTCGAAGGCAAGACCGCGACCGCGAAAACGCAGTTGCATCTGGATCGCTGCCTCACCTGCCGCTCGTGCGAAACCACCTGCCCGTCGGGCGTGCATTACAGCCGCCTGCTCGACATTGGACGCGACGTGGTTGAAAAGCAGGTTGGGCGTAGTGCGATTGATTCGCTGCAACGTGCGGCGTTACGTAAAGTAGTTCCGAATGCATCGCTGTTCGGCCCGCTGCTGAAACTGGGGCAACTCGCGCGCCCGCTGTTGCCTGCTACACTCAAACAAAAAGTCCCAGCAGGCGCCGCTCCCGCCAAACCCTGGCCGCAAAACAATCATGCACGCAAGATGCTGGTGCTCGAAGGCTGCGCGCAGCCTAGTCTTTCCCCCGCGACCAACGCCGCCACCGCACACGTGCTCGACAAACTCGGCATCACGCTGGTGCGCGCGGCAGAAGTACGCGGGGCCGGCTGTTGCGGCGCGGTCGCATTTCACCTTAACGCGCAAGACGAAGCGCTCAACGCCATGCGCCGCAACATCGATGCATGGTGGCCGCACATTGAAAAAGGCGCGGAGAAAATCGTCATCACCGCCTCAGGCTGCGGTGTCATGGTCAAGGACTACGCGCACGCGCTCCAGCGCGTCCTCGCCTACGCCGGAAAAGCCAAGCGTGTCTCGGAACTCGCATGCGACGTGAGCGAAGTCATGGCAACCGAACTCACAATACTGAAATCACTCAAAACTAAACACTCAACACTAAAAACTAATCGCGTAGCGTTCCACTCCCCCTGCACCCTCCAGCACGGCCTCAAGAAAAAAGGCGTCGTCGAAGCGCTGCTGACCGAACTCGGCTTTGAACTCACGCCCGTCGCCGACGCGCACCTGTGTTGCGGCTCGGCCGGCACGTACTCGCTATTGCAACCCGTGCTCGCCAATCAATTACGTGACAACAAGATTGAAGCTCTGACAAAAGGCGCACCGCAAGCCATCCTCACCGCCAACATCGGCTGTCAGACGCACCTGCAATCCGCCACGTCGCTGCCCGTACGGCACTGGATAGAAGCGCTAGCCGATCTGTTCGACAGCAGCTAAATCGTCACCTCGGTACCAACTTAAGAGTCCGCCCTAAGTACCTGATTTATTTGCGTACAGGGCTTGTACTTTTGCGTACGTAAGCGTACCCTCCCCGGAATTACATAGCGGGAGGATGCGCAATGCTCAACTTCGATGTATCCGATGTCGCGGCGGCCAGCGGCAGTCTTCAAGTGCAGCACAGCGTCTCCATCCCCTCGCGCCGCGCGCGCAGCCGCGAAGTGCGCGAACAGACGGTGCCGATCTATCAGGGCGAGCTGTGGACGGCGCTGCAACGGCAGGCGAGTTCCATACACGAAGTGTCATATCGCGCGTGTTACAAGCCGCAACTGCCCGCCTACTTTATCGAACGCCTGTCGGAGCCCGGCGACATTGTGTACGACCCGTTCAGCGGTCGCGGCACCACTGCAGTGGAGGCCGCGCTGCATGGGCGGCGTGTCATTGCCAATGATGTCAATCCGATCTCGTCGATCCTCACGCAGGCGCGGCTTGAGTTGCCTGATCTCAACGACATCAAGGCGCGGCTCGACCGGCTGAACCTGCGCGCGCGTGTAAGGAAAGACATCGATCTATCGATGTTCTACCACCGCGACACCGAGCGCGAATTGCTCGCGCTGCGCGCCTACCTCAATGCGCGGCGAGATGATTACACCGAAGACGCCGCCGACCGCTGGATACGCATGGTTGCCACGAACAGGCTCACCGGCCACTCACCAGGTTTTTTCTCCGTCTACACCCTGCCGCCCAATCAGGCGGCATCACCCGACAACCAGATCCGCATCAACGCCAAGTTAAAGCAAAAACCCGAATACCGCGACGTGCGCGCGCTGATACTCAAGAAATCAAAACAGTTGCAGGGCAAGCTCACCGCGCGGGATCGCGAAAATCTGCACGAGGCCGCGACGACAGCGGCGTTCATGGAAGACAGTGCATCAAGCACACTGGGCATCCCCACCGAGTCGGTCAAGCTCACCGTCACCTCGCCGCCGTTCCTCGATGTTGTGCAGTACTCGCGCGACAACTGGCTGCGCTGCTGGTTCAACGCGCTCGACGCCGAGGAAATCGCCTCGCGCATCAGCATGTGCGGCACGGTGGCACACTGGTCTACCGTGATGCTCGAAGTGTTCCGCGAGCTTTACCGCGTGACCGTGCCCAACGGCTGGGTCGCGTTCGAAGTGGGCGAAGTGCGCGGCGGCAAGATCAAGCTGGATGAAGTGGTGGCACCCATCGGCATCTCGGCGGGCTTCGCCTGCATGGCGGTGGCGATCAACGCGCAGAAATTCACCAAGACCGCGAACATCTGGGGCGTGAAGAATAACAGCCTGGGTACGAATACCAACCGGATTGTGCTGTTTCGCAAGCCGGTGTAGTGGCAATGTAACGACGTTTGGGTTGTGATGGGTTGCACATATCCTACGGACGCTGCTGAAGATGGGTGAATCCCATCGCAATAATATTCACGTTACAGAATACCGTCGAAAAACCGCGCCATGTCGGGCGCTTGATCCACGCCCTGCACGCGTGACTTGAGTTGCGCGTATTGTGCGTCGTTCAACGGGCGCGCGCCGATGTTGAAGCATTCCCTGAATTTTCTTTCAGCCGCGGATTCGGCAATCGGCCGTCCCTCGCTGCCGGCCACGTCTTCGATGCGGCACGACACTTCGCCGTGCGTCCGGGTGCGCATGCGCAGTTCCACCGGGCCGCGTGTGCCGCTCTGCGATTGATCCACGCATAAAGTGATCTTGCCCATGTGCGCGGCTATCGCCGGATCGCGCGCGGCTTCGGGCTGAATCTCGGCAAGGCCCAGCCGGCGGCGCACCAAGGCGCAGGCTATCGAATAACGCAGATTAAATTGCGCGGCTACTTGCGCGTCGCCGCTTGGGTCGTATTCGCCGCCGACGATGCGCTCGATATACGGCGTGATGGTGACTTCGATGGCCTCGACATCATCGGGCTTCAAATCGTATTCGCGCACCAGTTGCAGCGTGGCGTCGAGCGCGGTGTGATTGCAGCCGCAGCTTGGATAAAGCTTGATGCTGGCCTGATCGTTGTCGAATCGTTTGCCGAGCTCGTGCGTGAGTTTTTCGGCGTCACCTGGCTGATACAACGCGTAAAAACCGAATTTCCCTTCGATCACATCCGGCGGCGCGGTGATGCCGCGCGCGGCCAGTTGCGCCGCATGCACCCCGGAGCGCGCGGCAAACGATCCGAGCATGCGTTTGGCGAGCGAGGGCTGTATGTTCGCCTGCTGCGTGCCCGACGCTTGCAGGAATGCGAGGCCCAGCGCGTGTTGTGCCTGTTCGACGTTTAGCCGCATCAGCCGCGCGCACGCCGCTGCCGCGCCAAAACCGCCCATGGCGGCGGTGTAATGAAAGCCGCGATTGGGGTACGCAGCAGCGGCCGCGAAGCGGTGCGCGATGTCGCAACCGGTCACCAACGCGGAGAGAAAATCCCGCCCCGATGCGTGCTCGCGCTCGGCCATCGCGAGTGCCGCGGGCAGTACGGCGATGTTGACGTGCACCGCCACACCCAGGCCTATCGAATCGTATTCAATCGCCGCCGAGGTCATGCTGTTGATGAACGCGGCACTCGCCGCGGGCAGGCGCCCGCCGGCATTACCCAAGCACCACACGCTGGCGTCGGCACGGCCGCCCTCGTCGGCCAGCAGTGCGTGTGTTTCGATGCAGCCCGGCCCATCCGCGCCTGCCCACGCCACCGCCAGCGTGTCGAGCATCAGCAGCCGCGCGGCGGCTACATTCGCTTCGGGAATTGCCTCATATGGCGTTTCAATCGCGTGACGCGCGAGCGTGTAAGTGAGGCTCGCCGCCAGGTGTTGCGTCATGCCGTTCGCTCAAACCCCGCCACCGCCTCGGCAATGCGCAGCTTCGCCACGTTGTTGCTATCGCCGCTGTGCAAAAACACGCGTGCGTCGTGCATGTATTTGGCGAGTGGCATGTCGAGCATCACGCCCATGGCGCCGAAGCATTCGGTGGCTTCTTCGGTCGCCTGCTGCATCGCCTCGGAGACAAACACCTTGGCGATGGTTTGCAACGGCATGTTGGAAACGCTGCGGTCACCATAAGCATCCGCGTGATCGGAGGCCCATGCCACGTTCCACACCATGTTGCGCGCGACTTCGATCTTGATCGCGGCATCGGCGAGGATGTTGCCGATGGCCTGATGCTGAATGATGGGCCGCGCGCCCTGCACACGAATCTTGGCGTAGGTGACGCCAGCGTCGAACGCGGCGCGCGCGATGCCGATGTTCATCGCCTGCAGTTGCGCGCTGCCGCGGCCCGCGGCAATGGCGTGCAATGCCGCCGCACCGCCGTTGCCGTTGCCGAGCACATTCGCCGCCGGCACGCGGCAATCCTTGAACGTGAGTTCGCCGCCGACGCCGTGGTACCACTTGACGGATTCCGCATCGGACTCGGGTTCGACTATGGTCATGCCCGCAGCGCCCGCTTGCAGCAGCAGATTGACGATTTCACTGCCTGCCTGCGCTTGCACCGCGATCAATTTCGCGATGGGTGCGTTCCGCACAAAGCCGGTTTTGCCGTTGACAATCCAGTCGCCGTTGGCCTGCTTCACCGCGGTTACGGGTGAAACTGGCGTCTCGCTCAACTGACGGTGATATTTCCAGCCGAGTTCCGGGTCGGTCGTGTGCTCGGCAAACGCCAGGTGATAACGGTCGTCCGCGACAAAAGCCGGCAGCAAGCGTTCGCACTGCTCCACACTCATCAACTGATCGAACAACAAATGCGCGAGGCGTGAAGTCTCGCCTAAAGTGATGGCGATGTTGACGTCGCCGGCGGCGAGCTCTTCGGCGACGATGCACGAGGTCAGGTTATCCGCGCCCGCGCCGCCGAGTTCCTCGGACAAGGCAAGGCTGCGCAGCCCCATCTGCGAAGCCTGGTCGATTAACTCAATCGGAAACGGCCGCTTGAAATTCTGCAAGCGGTCCGGATGCAAAATGACGGGCTTGATTTCGCGCTCGACGAAATCACGCACGGTGTCGCGAAACTCCTGCTGCTCGGAGGTAAGGTGTAGGTTATACATGGTTGTTGCCCGTGAATATCAATGTTTACGTACGGCTTTCATGCGCTGCACGGAGTCACCCGCGAGATGCGTCCAGATCACCGCGTCGCGTTCAAGTTTTTCGGCGGCGGCGTTGATTCGCGTCACCCCCGCGCTGGCGTGAATGTCCATGTTAAGCGCGGTCACGCGTTGCAATGCGTCGGTGGCGAAGTTCTGCAACAGAATCGCGTTGTTGGCGGCGTTGCCGGTCTTGGCAGCACCCTCCGCCGCGACGCGCAGCACGAACGAACGCAGCGCCTCGGTCAGCATGTGCATCTCGGACAACTTCAGTTGTATCGCCTGGTTGTCCTTGAAGTAACGGTTCTCCGGCCAGCGCGTGGCGATATGCTGCGTCGCCATTTCAACCGCGGCGTCGCAAATGCCGAGCGCGTTCGCGCCCAATTCAAAATCGCCGAACAGCCGCGCGGGGCCGTTGCGCACGGCGTGGCCCTTGTTCACTTCGCCGATCACGTGCGAATGCGGCACGCGGCAATTCTCGAAAATCAATTCCGCGTTCTGGTAAAAGCGCCAGCCGCTTTTGTTGAACACCTTGCCGATGCGCATGCCGGGCGTGCCCACCGGCACCGCGATCACCGTGCCGCCTTCTTTTTGCGGCACATTGGGATTGGTGCGCGTGCTGATCAAAAACAATCGCGCCACGCTGCCGTTGGCAATGAAACATTTTTCACCGTTGAGCACCCACTCATCCCCGTCGCGTTCCGCGCGCAGACGCCAGCCCGCGCGCGGGTCTTCTTCCGGCGGCAAACGGTGATCCGAGCCGGAATTCGGCTCAGTGCCCGCCTGGCCCAGTAGATACGTGTCGTCCTCGGCAAAGGGCCGCAGGAATTTTTCAATCTGTTGCGGCGTGCAGGAGCCTTGAATCAGGTGCGTCCATTTCCAGCACTGGCTGAAGGTCTTCGCCATGGGGCTGTCGCCCTTGGCAAGCTCGATAATCACCAGCGCCTGCGTGATCATGTCGATGCCGTGGCCGCCCATTTCCTTCGACAACACCGCCGTGCGAAAACCGAGCCTGGAACCTTGTTTGACGATATCCCAATCGAAAGTCGCGCGCGGATCGGCGATGCGGTCGCGTTGCAACGAGTGCGGGCGCAGCACCTCATTCGCGAACTTGCGCGCTCTTTGTTGCCAAATTTCCTGTTCTTCGGTCAGTGTAAGATCCATGTGCCCTCGCGAAATTTTTTTGGTTGTAGCGCTATGCGGCACTATGCTGCGTCGTGCATCGACATCGCGATGATGCACGGCTTGTCCGAGCGATTGCTCCACGCATGATTGGCGCCGCGCAGCACCACCGTGTCGCCGGCGGCCAGATGCACTTCTTCCAGATCGAGCACCAGCGTGATTTCGCCTTCAAGTATCAATGCGAAATCGAGCGAGCGCGTCTTCTGCATATAGGGATGCGGCGCGCCGCCGGAGTTCGCGGAGTAAGTAGAGGCGCCGGGCGAACCCATGCTCGCGAAGTACGCCTGCACTTCCCTCGATCCAACCTTGCCCTTCCACTCCGCATCCGGCGGAATCTGCAAATAGCGGCATAGCGAACCCGCTTTCGGCGGCTCGATGGTGTGCGGCAGGTTGAGTGTTTCGGTCACGCTCTTGAGCGGCGCGGGTGTGCCGCCGGTCACCCACATGCGCGTCGCGGCAAACCCTGGCCGCGCCGGATCGACATGCACATCGGGTGACGGCGCATCACACAACGCGCGCGATTTGTTCGTGGCGCCATCGTCCTTGATGACAATACGACGTAACTGTTTGATTTCATTCATATTTTGCCGCCTATTTATTGAAGTCAGCAGCGACAAAAACAAACGCCATGGTGCCGGCCTTGACGTTGCGCCACGCATGCCATGCGCCCAGATCGATCACGCAGTCGCCGGGCTTCAAGTGATATTCGCCATCGTCGAGAATCATCGTTCGTTCGCCGTTGAGCAAAATGCCGTAATCAAGAGTTTCGGATTTGTGAATGCGCGTGGTGTAAAGATTTTGATTGCCGCGCTCCCACGTGCCGCCCGGCGTTTTTTTCGGCGGATGTTCGGGCACGATGTAAGTGTCTTTCGCCGCATCGTAATCGGCGGGTTTTGAATCCGACTGCACGATGCGCAGATGCCCGCCGTTGGGCGGCGGCTCGAAATGAAACGGCAGATTGCCGTCGTCTTTTTCACCGGAAATATTCGCCGGACAGTTGTGAAACACCCAGATATCCGTCATGCCCGTGCCCTTCTTGAACGAATTCGGGTTGACGTTGGGCGCGGCGCTGTCGAACAACACCTTCGAGCGCCCTTGCGCATCATTGCCGGTGACCACGCGGCGGATCGGTCTTACACCTTCAGCCATTGCTGTTTATCTCCCTAAGCTACAAATTCAAAATCTTTTTCGACACAGATTTACGCAGATGAACGCAGATTACCTGCTTGTCGTTCCCGCGCAGGCGGGAACCCATAACACATTGCCACTGGAATCATTGCATGGATTCCCGCCTGCGCGGGAATGACAGCCGTGGTTTTTAATCTGTGTTCATCTGCGTAAATCTGCGTCAAAAACGCCCTTGTTTTTCAATCAACCTTAGCCCCGGTTTCCTTCACCAGCTTCGCGAACTTCGCAATCTCGCTACGCACAAACTCGGTAAACTGCTCCGGCGAATTTTTATCGCCCGCCGGGTCATAACTCGATTGCCCAAGCCGTTGCACCAGTTCGGATGATCTGAGATTGCGATTGATCTCGGCATTGATTTTGTTCACCACTGCCGCAGGCGTTTTCGCGGGCGCGATCAAGCCGTTCCAGCCGATGATTTCGTAACCGGGCACACCGGATTCGGCGATCGTCGGCAACTGTGGCGCGAGCTTCGTGCGCTCGCGCGTACTGACGCCGAGGCCGCGCAGTTTGCCCGACTGCACTTGCGGCAGCGAGATCGACATGATCGGAAACATGATCTGCACCTGCCCGCTCACCACATCAATCAGCGCCGGCGTCGCATACTTGTATGGCACGTGCAAAATGTCGACCTTGGCCATGGTCTTGAACATCTCGCCCGCGAGGTGCGGCGGTGTGCCGTTGCCCGATGAGGCATACACCAGTTGCCCCGGCCTTGCCCTCGCCAGCGCGATCAATTCCTTAACCGACTTCGCCGGCACCGACGGATGCACGCTCAATATGAACGGCGACGTGGCGCACAGCGCGATCGACGCAAAATCGCGCACCAGATCATATGGCCCCGGCTGCAAAACCGCGTTAATCGTATACGCCGCGCTCGACAACAGCAGCGTGTGGCCATCCGGTGCCGCCTTCGCCACCATCTCGGTGGCGATGGTGCCGCCGCCGCCCGGTCGCTGCTCGACAATCGTTTGCGGGCCCCATGCCTCGGTGAATTTCTGCCCGAACATGCGCGCGATGATGTCGGGGCCGGGGCCGACGATGATGCGGATGGGCTTTGCGGGGAATTCCTGCGCTTGCACCACGCACGCGGTCAACAGCAAACCCAACAAAATCGCAGGATGGGTGGAGCGCGGCGCAACCCATCGCCGTTGCTTGGCGCACACCGGCCGATGGGTTTCACCCATCCTGCAAATACTAGTGCCCACTCTTGCCGCCCGGCGTCCATGCCGTTGGCGCCAGCGCGGTGTCGTCGCTGATTACATCGAGCAACACCGGGCGGTTCATCGCCATGGCCTTGGGCAGCAGCTCGCGCAATTGCGCCGGCGTCTCGACACGGAATGCCGCACAGCCCATCGCCTCGGCGATCTTCGCCAAATCAGCCGTTCTTGAAAAGCGCCACATTTCATCCGGCTTGTATTTGTCGCCGCGCTTGTCGCGATAGGCGTGGCCCACGAGAGGAATTTCCTGATTGAGTGAACTGTTGTTGTTGACCACCATCACCAGATTGATGCCGTGGCGCGCCGCGGTTTCGAGTTCACCAATGTGATAATAAAACCCGCCGTCGCCGCTGAACAACACCACCGGGCGATCCGGCAGCGCGCATTTCACGCCCATCGCGCCGGGCAGGCCCCAGCCCAGCGAACCCGCGCAGCGAATATAACGTTGCGCGGTGTGGCGCATCTCGATCAATTGCCCTGTCCACATGCCCGCGTGGCCGGTGTCAGACACCACCACGCCGTTGGCCGGCAGCGCATCGTTGATTTCCTTGCAGATGCGCTCGGGGCGTATCGGTGTCGCATCCGAGTTGTAATGCGCGGCGACACTCGCGCGCCAGTTGGCGACGATTTCGCCCACGCGCGCGACCCACTGCTTCGCACCCGCGGAAGGGCCGGATGAAAGCGCGATCAATTGTTGCAATGTCGCCTTTGCATCGCCCAAAATGGAAGCGGCGTTCGGGTAATTACGGCCCAGTTCCTGCCCGTCGATGTCGATCTGAATCACCGTGACGCCTTGCGCGGGGATTTTCCAGTTTGCCGTAACTTGCGCGCCCGCATGGCTGCCGATGAACATCACCAGATCGGCCTCGGAAATCGCGCGATTCGCGCACTCACGCGAGTACACGCCGGGCACGCCCACCGCGAGCGGGCTGGTATCGAGTATCGCACCCTTGGCATTGAGCGATGTCGCCACGGGTATCTGCATCTTCTCGGCGAACTGCGTGAGCTCGGCCTGCGCGCCGGATGACGTGACACCGCCGCCGGCCACGATGATCGGGCGTTGTGCACACGCCAGCACCGCCAGCGCCGCGCGCACGCGTTCCGTTTCCGGCTGCGGACGATACGCCGGAATCACCGAGTATTCCTTCTCGATAATCGGCGCGGGCAAATCAGCTTCGCACTCGATGCCCTGCCCGTGCGAGCCGCGCAATCTCATGTGCACGGGCTTGGGCGCGCCGGTGGTCACCGCGCGAAACAGTTGGCGCATCAAATCCGGCAGGCGCGAAACGTCGTCCAGTTGCAGGCTCAGCTTCGTCATCGAATCGAATTGCGCGACATCCTCGACCTCCTGATACGAGTGCCGGTAGCGCCCGGCAACAGTGGAGCCTCCGGTGATCGCAATCACCGGCGCACCCGCCATGTAGGCATCGCGCAGACCCGCCGCGAGGTTCGACGCGCCGATCTGCTGACCCATGCACAAACCGGGGCGATTGGCCGCGCGCGCGTAGCCGTCGGCCATGTACGCCGCGGCTTTTTCACCGTGCGTCAAAATCTTTTGTATGCCCATCTCATCCATCTCGGCCAGCGCATCCATCAATATGGTCGGCACAAAAAATGCGTGAGTGACGCCGTAACCCTTCATGATCTCGGCGAAATATCTTGCTCCGGTGGTCTTGGGCATGGAAAACTCTCTGTGAAGTGAACGGGGAAGATTCGTATTTTAGGGCGCGGATAAAGCGCACGCCAGCACACGATGAAATCACCACAACATGGACAACGAGATTACAGGACAGCCGCACGATAAACGCACAATAAGCGCGCCTTGCCCGCAATGGTGAAACCCGCCAGAATGAGCCGTCGGATCGCCCGGAGGGGGCCATGAGAATATCTGCGCGAAAATCTGGTTCAAAATATTTCGCCGCCGCGGCGTTGGCGGCGCTTGGATCGCTTGGCCTTATACCCGCGCTTGGCAACGCTCAAAACTACCCGGTAAGACCCGTGCGGGTGATCGTCATGAGCACGGCGAGCTCCGGCCCCGACATACTCGCGCGCCTGCTCAACCCTAAATTCGCCGAGGCGTTCGGCCAGCAACTGGTGATCGACAATCGTGCCGGCGCCAGCGGCATCATAGGTGCCGAGATCGGCGCCAAGGCCGCGCCCGACGGCCACACGCTGACGATGGCGACATCGCAAGTGGTCATCGTGTCGGTGATGTACGAAAAACTGCCGTTCGATCTGCACAAGGATTTCGCGCCGATCAGCCTGCTGGGTTCCACACCCTTCATCTTCGTGTTGAATCCCTCGGTGCCGGCGTCCAACATCAAGGAATTCGTCGCGCTGCTCAAATCAAAGCCGGGACAGATGCGTTATGGCTCCGGCGGCTCCGGCTCGCCGCCTCATCTGGCGGCCGAGCGCTTCAAATCGATGAGCGGCACCTCGATAGAACATGTGCCGTATAAAGGCGTCGCACCCGCGCTCACCGACACCATCAGCGGGCAATTGCAAATGACCATCTCGGTGGTGCCGATGATCATGCCGCACATCAAGGCCGGCCGCGTGCGCGCCATCGGAGTCACCAGCCTCGCGCGCACGCCTCTCGCGCCCGACCTGCCCACGGTCGCCGAATCGATACCGGGTTATGAAGTCACCGGCTGGTATGGAATGCTTGCCCCGGCGAAAACACCCAAACCGCTCATCACGCGGCTTAACACCGAATTCGTCAAGGCGATGAAGTCGGCCGATATACAGGAGAAAATGACGGGCTTGGGCGCTGAAGCCAAGGGCACGTCGTCCGAAGAATTTAGTGCGTATATCCGAACGGAAACCGAAAAAATGCGCGCGGCGGTCAAGGCCTCGGGCGCTAAAATTGATTAGCGGTCAAACACAACGGAGAACAACATGGGACTGAACGAACGGCGCAAAATCAAGGAACTGCAGGACACCACCTTCCCCGAACGCGTAAAGGAAATCGAGGAAATCTGCGGCAAGGCGATTCAATATGAAGTCGATTGGGACAGCCTCGCCGATGACGCGCAGGGCCTGAACTTCATCGACAACCTGTCATGCCACCGCCTGAACATGGCGCTGCGCGTGATCTGCCATGACGACATGGGCAAGCAGGCCGTGCGCGACGGCTTGAAACTGATCAAACTGAAAAACGTCAAGGATGCCGCGTCGATGAAAATAAGCTTCGAGGCCGGCGTGCTCGAAATGCATTGCGCCTACGCGCTGGGCACGAGCGGCATGCATCGCGATGACGCAATACGCGCGCTGCTGGAGCAGAAGTTGTAGATTGGTTTTTGTGTGGCGTAGGCACGCTGCGCTTTGCCCACTCTTTCTCTCAAAATGTCGCCATTACGTAATTTTTACGTAATTTCTTGCTCTACCTACCCGCCCGAGACTAAGATAGCCGAACCATTCAATTCGGAATCTACCACCATGCCTGCCAGCACCCCCGCCTACGAGCGCATCGATCTGCGTACCTCGCCTGAGATCAAGGCCTTGATTTCGCGTGCCGCCTCGACCACGGGAATGACAATCAGCGCGTTTTTGTTGGGAACCGCCCACGAGCGCGCGCAAAAAATACTCGCTGAAAAAGAACTGGTGACGCTCACGGCACGCGACTGGGCTGCGTTTACCAAGGCGTTGGAAAAAACCGAAAAACCACGTCCGAAACTTGCCTCTGCGATGCAGCGTCACCGCGAGTGGCAGAAACGTTGAGTGCGATCGATGCGGTCAAGATCGAACCGCTGTCCAAGAACCATGACCGTCGCGCCTTCACTTGCGGCGTCGAAGCGTTGGACACTTATCTCAAACGCTTTGCCCGCCAGCACGCCGACGCCAATATCAGCCGCACTTACGTCGCGGTGAGTGGCGCCACGGTCAGCGGCTTCTACAGCCTGGCAATGTCAGGCATACGCCGCGAAAATCTGCCTGAGAAGTATTCCAGCCGATATCCGAATTTTCCGCTTCCAGTCGCGAGATTGGCGCGCCTGGCCGTAGCGTTGAACGTTCAAGGACAAGGACTGGGCGAGCTACTCTTGGCAGACGCCTTGCAACGATGCCTGCAAATATCCGAATCGATAGGCATGCTTGGCGTCATCGTGGATGCCAAGGACGAACGCGCGCGCGGATGGTATGAACGCTACGAATTCGAACGCCTGCCTGATTCGCCACTGACGCTTGGGCTGCCCTCGGCGGCAATTCCCAAAGCCTGAAGCTCAATCCTCCCCGGCATAAACCTTAAGATAAGAAGACCGCCCGCCGTCGGCGGCAATCGTAGTCCCAGTCAACATCCGCGACTCATCCGACGCCAGAAACAAAACTATCGCCGCGATGTCCTCCGGGTTGCCGACGGAAAACGGATACAACTTCTGCACCACCATGCGTTCCTTCGCGGCGGCGCTGGGCTTTTCAGAAAGCATCCATTCCTTGTTTTCGTAGCGCTTGATGTGGCGTTCGGTGCGTATGCTGCCGGGGCCTACCGCGTTGGCGCGAATGTTGTATTGCACGTATTGCGCGGCGAGTGTTTTGGTGAATGACATGATGCCGCCTTTCGCCGCCGCGTACGCCGGGCGGTAGAGGCCGGTCATGCCCACCATCGAGGAGAAGTTGACAATGGAGCCGCCGCCCGCCTTGATCAGATGCGGTATGCCGTGCCTGCACACGAGAAACGGATGCAGCAGGTTGAGATTGATCGTGCGCTGCCAGACTTCCATGCTCATCTCGTGCACGGGCACGTCTTCGAGCACGGAGCCGCCGGCGCAATTCACCAGCACGTTGAGCTTGCCGAATTTCGCCACCGCAGTGTCTATCGCCTGCTTGACGGCGGCGTCCTGCGTGACGTCGGCTTGTATGAAAATCACCTCGCCGCCGGCGTCCCTGATGTCTTGCTCGGCACGCTTGCCGACCTCGGCATTGATATCAACTATCGCGACCGCAGCACCCTCTTTCACGAATTGCAGTGCGCTTGCTTTCGCGATGCCCGCTCCACCGCCGGTGAGGAATGCTACTTTTCCATCGAGTCTGCCCATGGTACACCTTTATTAAATATCGTTTAAAAACAAATACTTAAATCAACTCATCGTTCCAACACAGAGCCTGCCCGCTAACGCTGCACCTTAAGCCCCGCGGCCGCGACAACCTTCGCCCACTTCTGCAAGTCGTTCGCCATCGCCGCGCCGAATTCTTCTGGCGTGCCGGTGCGCGGCTCGGCGCCTTCGTTGGAGAGTTGCTTGCGTGTCGCGGGCACTTGCAGGTATTCGTTGATCTCGCGATTTAGCCGCGCAACCGCCGCCGCCGGAATCCCCGCGGGGCCGATCACGCCGTACCAGCCGCTAACTTCGTAACCCGCGATGCCGGCCTCGTGTATGGTCGGAATATCCGGCAGCGCGGTCGCGCGCTGCGCGGTGGTGACGCCAAGCGCCACCAGTTTGCCTGAACGTACATGCTGAACGGACGCCGGAATCGATGGAAACAAAAATTGAATGTGGCCGCCCATCAGATCCACCAGCGCCAGCGATTGGCCTTTGTAGGGCACATGCACGTAATCAACCTTGGCGAGCACTCTGAAAAGCTCGCCCGACATATGGCTGGGGGAAGCGACACCTGACGAACCGAAGCTCAGTTGCCCCGGCCGCGCGCGCGCAATGGCGGCAAACTGCTTGACCGTGCGCACCGGCAACGACGGATGCACCACCAGCACGTTCGGCACCAGCGCGACAATGGCTATTGGCGAGAAATCCTTGATCGGATCAAACGGCAGCTTGGCATACATCGACGCGTTGATGACAAAACCCTCTGGAATCATTTGAATGGTGTGGCCGTCGCGCGGTGATTTCGCCGTCAACTCGCCGCCGATAATGTGGTTTGCACCTGGGCGGTTTTCCACGATCACCTGTTGCTTGAAAACTTCACCAAGCCGCGCGCCCACCGCACGCGCGAGTATGTCCGTGGCGCCACCGGGCGTGACACCGACGATCATGCGGATGGGTTTGGTGGGGAAGTCCTGTTGGGCGTACACGGTACTTGCCGTAAAAATCAGGCCTGCATGCACAAACCAAAACGTGGTAAGTTTCAAATTCATGGATACCTCCAATTCCGTCGTTACTACCAAGGATACATCGCCACTTCAAACACCGTAGGATGGGTGCAACCCATCACAACGAAACTTGGCTGTCCGGTCATTATCTAAATTGCTATTGCACTAACGGCGGGTTGTCCCGCCACGTTTATGATGGGTTTCACCCATCCTACATTTTGCACCGCTTGCCAACCCACCCCTTCACAACCCCGCCACAAATGTCTCGATCAACGGATTGAGTTTGTCCGGGAATTCCGTCAACGGAAAATGCCCCACGCCCGGCAGTTTGATGTACTGCGAACCCGGCACGGCCTCGTGAATTTCTTTTTCGTATTCGGGCGGATTGCCGTGATCGTTCATCCCGCGCAGCAACAAGAGCTTCGGCTTCAGCGATGAAATTCGGTCGCGCACGTCAAACGCGTCTATGGTCATCAGGTCGTGATATTGCGACATCGGCCCCACCTTGCGGTGGCACTCCACCAGCCGCTCGCGCAGGCCCGGCTCGACAAACTGCATGGCGCGGCGCTGGAACGGTATCCATTCTTCTTCATACGCCTTGGGGTCTTTCGCCGCGCGCAGCCGCATCTCGTAGGTGTCGGGCGCGCGCACCTTGGGCCGCGCCGCCACCGTCATCACCACCAGGCCTTTCACTTCATCCGGATAATCCAGGCCGTATTGCAGCACGATCGATGCGCCCAGCGTGTAGCCCACCAGCACCAGGTCTTTCTTCATGTTTTGTGCCCACAACCAGCCTCGCACCCATTCGGTATAACGCACGACATCCACACAGCGCTCGCCCTCCAGATGCCCTGGCAAGGTGGGCGCAACACTACCCGGAAAATGTTTCAACTGATGCACATAGGCGTCAACGCATGCGCCCGCGCCGGGGCCGTGGATGAAAACGAGTTGCGGCATGCGATTATTCCTTCAAGTTGACGGGATGAATTGGCGAAGCATAACGCGAGTCGCGCGTTGTTTGCATGGTTGCGCGGCAAAATTTGAGCGCACGGCCATGTTCCCATGTGTTCTACTCCGCCTTCAACCCGGCCTGCTTGATCAGCCGGGCATTCTTGGCGATCTCACTTTTGATCAACGCACCAAACTCTGCCGCGCTGCTGGTTTGCGCCTCCAGACCCTGTTTACCAAAGGACTCTTTCATCGCGGGCGTGTTGACCACCCTGCCGACGGCGCCATTGAGCCGCGCGACGATGTCTTTCGCCACGCCCGCCGGCGCGCTGATGCCATACCAGGTCGCGCTTTCATATCCGGCCAAGCCGGCCTCGTTCAATGTCGGCGTCGCGGGCAACAGCGCGGCACGTTTTGCGCTGGTCACCGCCAGCACCTTTAACTTGCCCGCATTCAACAACGGCAGCGCGGCGGAGACGCTGGGGTAACTCATGGCAACTTCACCCGATGCAGTGGCGACGACACTGTCCGCGGCGCCCTTGTACGGCACGTGCACGGTGTTGACCTTCGCCAGCAGATTAAAAAGCTCACCCGCGAGATGCGACGAGTTGCCGACGCCGGCCGATCCGTAACTCAGTTTGCGCGGATTGGACCAGGCCAGGGTTATCAGCTCGCGCACGTCGCGCACCGGCACCGACGGATGCACCACCAGCGCATATGCACCCGTGACGATCAGCGATACCGGCGAAGTATCACGTTCAAGGTCATAGGGTAATTTTGCCCGCAGCGACACCTGTATTGTGTCGGCGCCGGTGATGAACGACAGCGTGTAACCATCCGGCGCCGAGGCGGCGAGCCTCGCCGTCGATATCGATCCGCTCGCGCCGGGTACGTTCACCACGATGACCTGCTGGCCCAGTGCGTCCGTCAAGCGTTGCGCAACCGCTCGCGCGGTAAAGTCGGTGGCGCCGCCCGCGGTGTAGCCCACCAAAATGCGCAGCGGCTGATCAGGGTAATTCTGCGCAACCGCGATGGAGAAAGCGAGCGGCACGCACACCGCGCCGGGCGCCACCCTGCGACACATCCACCGCATGACCCCGCGCATAACGTCCTTTCCTGTGTGGCGCAAAATATCGTCAAGCCTTCGGCGATTGTTTTTCCGGCGCCTGCGTTCTGCGCTGCCAAAACCCGCCGGAAGCCAGTATGCTCGAATTAAACAGGAATACCGTCTTGAAGCCGAACGCCGTGCCCACGCTGCCGAAAAATACCGGTATCACCACGTGCGTGACGCTGCGCAGCGTCTTGTAGAGGCCAATGGCTTCCGCCACGCGCCCCGCCGGCGCCAGCACATACAGCAGCGACATGATCATCGGCTGCGCGCAGCCCACGCCCAGGCCGAGCAGAAACGCGATCACCGCCAGCGCGTAGGCGTTCACAAAAAACGGCAGCAGCAGGTAGGCCAGCGCGGAGACGAAAATCGCCGCGGTGAGTATCGTCGCCTCGCGCAGCCGTTTCGCCAGAAACGGAATCAAGGCGCGAATCACGAACGCCGCCAGCGCCACCATGCCCAGCACCATGCCGATGGCGGAGGCCGACAGCCCGACCGCGTGGCCGTACACCGGCATGTAGAACTGAAACAGATCCTGCGCCGAGCCGATGATGCCGCCGGCAATGAACGTCGCGCGCAGCGCCGGTATGCGCCACAGATCCATCACGCTCAAATGGCCTTTCGATTCGTCCGCGGCGTGTTTAGCCGTCGCCGGCAACATGCGCGGGCGCCACAACAGCAGCGGTATCGGCGCCGCGACGAACGCCGCCAGCACCCAGAACACGCGTTGATGGCCGATGGCATCGATGAGTATGCCCGTGGTGAGCGGGCCGAGAAAATTAGCCACCGACCAGCCCATGGTGATCAGCGCGTAATTGCGCGTGCGATTTGCCGCGCCGCCGACACCGCCGACACGGGCCTCGAGCGGAATGCTGAATACCAGATGGCCCAGTCCATTGATAAACGCCAGCACGCACAACATCGCGACACTCTGCCATGCAAACGGCAGCAGGAATGCCGCCACCATCAGCAGCGAACCCCAGATCATCGGCCGATGCGGCGATACACGGTCGGAAATCCTGCCGATGTAAATCGACAGAAACATCGGGCATATCGAATACAGCGCCACGATCACGCCCACCATGAGCTGGCTCGCACCCAGCTCCAGCGCGTAGAGCGACACCGCGACGCGGCTGCCGCCGAAGCCGATCTGGCTCAGCACGGACACTAGCACTACAAGGTAAATCGTCATGCGCGGGCGCTGGTTTGAAATTTGCGTTATCGATGTTATCACCAGCCCGCGTGCAACCGGCGCATTGGTTGTATCTTGACAGGCGTGTGATTGATAATGCGCCATTCACACAATAATTGAACGTTCACCGGAGGATCACTTTGAAATCGTTCCATCTTTTGAAGCGCCTGAGCGCGCTGCCAGCCCTTGCAATGCTGTTCGCCGCCTTGCCCGCGCTGGCGCAAACCTATCCCACCAAGCCGGTGCGCGTGATCATCGGATTTGCGCCGGGTGGGGCCACCGACATCATCGCGCGCATGATGTCGCCGCGGCTCACCGCGGCGATGGGGCAATCGTTCATCGTGGAAAACCGCGCCGGCGCGGATAGCGTGATTGCATCCGAACTTGTGGCGCGCGCCGACCCTGACGGGCACGTGATTTATTTCATCTCCAGCGCGCACACGGTTAACCCCAGCCTCTACAAGAACGCGAAATTCGACGCCAACAAGGATTTCAGCGCAATCACCATGGTGGGCGATGTGCCCAGCGTCATCGTCGTGCATCCGGCGTTGCCGGTGAAAACCATGCGCGAATTCGTCGATCTGGCGAAGCGCCGCAAGGGCGAACTGCATTTTGCCTCGAGCGCCAGCATCACGTTTCTCGGCACGGCGCTGCTCAACAAGATGGCCGGTATCGACACCGTGCGCCTCGCCTACAAGGGCGCGGGCCCGGCGATGATCGCGCTGGTGTCGGGCGAGGCGCAGTTCATGTTGACCGGCATCGGCCCGGTATATCCGCACATTCAGGGTGGCAAGGTGCGCCCGATCGCGGTGAGCGTGATGAAACGCTCGCCCATGCTGCCCGATGTGCCCACGGTGCACGAATCAGCCGTGCCCGGCTATGTATCGAGCGTTTGGTATGCCGCACTCGCACCCGCGCGCGTGCCACGCCCGATCATCGACCGGCTCAACGCCGAAATGCGCAAGGCGATGGCGGAGCCCGAAATCAAGGCCGGGCTGGTGGCGCAGGCCATCGAACTGCAACCTTCCACGCCCGAAGAACTGCAAGCCTATATGCGCAGCGAAACCGAGAAATGGGCGAAGGTGGTCAAGGAGTCGGGCGCGAAAATCGAGTGAGCGGAGTTCAGCCCCAGTTAACAAATATCGGCCATCGGCAACACTAAATCACTGTCGTTCCCGCGCAGAGCCTGTCCTCGAATGCTTTAATCGGGGACGGGAACCCATGCGTTGTCACCTATGGCACTGTGTTATGGGTTCCCGCCTGCGCGGGAACGACAGTGCCGGTAATGCAGTTTACTGCTCACCATTCACCGCTCACCGCGGCTTGATCCCCGCCATCTGCGCGATCTTGCGATAGCGCTCGGCATCGGCGGTCACGAACGCGCGTATCTCCTGCGGCGTGTAATTTACGATAATGCTGGTGCGCGCCGCCTGATACGCGCGGCCCTCGGGGCTTTCCATCGCCGCCTTGAATCCATCATGCAGTTTTTTGACGATGGCGTCGGGCGTTTCACTGCGCACGAAAATCGAACTCCACGAGTAGCTGACGAAATCCGCGAAGCCGCTTTCCTTCATCGTCGGCACGTCGGGCAATACCGGATGGCGCGTGTCAGCCGTGATGACCAGCGCGCGCATGCGGCCTTCGCGGATCAACTGCGCCGCGCCGCCGGAATCGATCATGCCCGACGCAATCTGCCCGCCGATCACATCGGTCATCACCGGCGAAGCGCCTTTGTACGGCACCGGGGTGATGGGAAACCCGTTCACCATGCCAAACCAAATGCTCAACAATTCGTAACCCGCCGAGTAATTGCCCACGGCCAACGGCACGCCCGCCTTCCTGGTGGCGGCAGCAAACTCCTTGAGCGTCTTGCTGGGAGCATTCCCCCCGACGACAAAGGCGGTCGGCGACAAGCCAAACAGAATCACCGGACGAAACTCCTTCGCCGGATCGTAAGGCAGATCCTTCATCACCACCGGATTGACGCCGATGGTGGAGGTTGTGCCCGTCAGCAATGTGTAACCATCGGCAGCCGCGCTCTTGACCGTCTGCACCGCGATCACGCCGCTGCCGCCTGGCCGGTTATCCACTACGATGCCCTGCCCCCACAACTTCGACACCCATTCACCGTAAAAACGCGGGTTAGCATCAGCGCCGCTGCCGGCGGCAAACGGCACCACGATGCGCAGCGGCTTGGTGGGATAGTTCTGCGCGGCGGCGCTGAAAATATTCGAGCACAGCATCGCAGCTACGATCGTGGGTAGAGAGCCTCTTGCCATGAACTTCTCCTCTTAATATCAAAGATGCGGCCACTGCACTTTCACGGAATCCCAAAAATCGCATTTGGCCGCATCGGGGCCGCGCTTTGCCGTTGGCGTGGCGCTGACTTCCAGATAGGCATCTCCAGCGGCCACGGGCCATGACGGATTACCCGCGCCGTTTGGATTTCCGGTTTTTGCAAGGCGCGTCCAGTAGCCCGCCATGAATTCCTTGACAGCCACGTCGGCATCCGCCGGTTTGTACTTGTCGCCAAATGGAAACAGAAACGCGTGCTCAATCGTATGATTCGCCGCTAGCGCCTTTAGCTGTGGATCATTCTCCATCGTATGCGTAAATACATAGCGGTGAACCAGCTCTTTCTGCGCACTTGAAAACGCGCGTGCCACCCGCCGGCTCGCACAGGTGAATTGTGCGTCCGTCGTAAGCTGAATGAACGCCTTCATCGGCGATGGATACGCGGATAACGGATAGGCCGCCAATATGCGATCACGTGCTTCCAGCCCAAAAACCTTTCCGATTTCAGTGGCGTAGGTTTCCGCATCCGTTATGGGCGTGCCGGATTGAACCCAGCCTATCGTTTCATCCTTGGTATCGCCGATGATGATAGGCATCGCCGAATGCGCCTGGCGAGAAATTATTCTTAGCGGTTGATCTGGAAAGACATATCCATCCATGTTTGGACCAAAAACACGCGGAAAAACGTTGGTGCCTGCCGGAACAGCGGACACGATTTCGGCTGCTGATTTGCCGCGCAGACATGCTGCAATGTCGGGCGCCGCATCACAACCCAACGCCTTGACCACACGCTGGCCGGTGCGTTCTTGAACATCCGCGAGTGTCGGGATTTCACATCCAGTAGGCACGCTGCTTTGCATCGCGGCCGCGTGGAACAACCCCCGGGCATGCGGCGAGCTGATTAACGCGCAAATACTGCCGCCGCCCGCCGAGGTGCCGAATAGCATGATTTTGCGCGGGTCGCCGCCAAAACCTGCAATATTTGCCCTGAGCCAGCGCAACATTGCGATCTGATCCAGATTGGCATAATTTCCAGATACTTTTTCCGGCCGTTCCACGTCCAGCGCGGCGTGGGCAAGAAATCCCAGCGCCCCCAAGCGCACGTTGAAGCTGACAACGATGACGCCTTCCGGAACGAGCACGCCACCGTTATATCTGACACCGCCGAAACCGCCCGAACCCCGGCCGGACAGAAAACTGTTGCCTCCTCCAGTCAGCCATACCATCACCGGCAATGGTTTGGATGGAGGTTGCCGTGGACGCCAGATATTGAGCGTGAGGCAGTCCTCTTCGCCAGTTACTTTTTTTGCGCTGATCTGCGGACAGATCGCGCCAAATTGGGTGCCATCGCGCACGCCGTCCCAGGCAGATAGCACCGCTGGCGGACGCCAGCGCAAATCACCGACTGGCGGCTTGGCATAGGGCAAGCCCTTGAATGCAACGAGTTCGCCCTCCACCGCGCCGCGTACCGCACCCTGCTCCGTACATGCAACGTCTGGCCCGGTGACATCACAACGCTTTGCCGCCGGTTCAGCCGCCAGTGACAGCGAAATTCCAGTGACCAGACCAAACGCTATTTGCACACAATATGACTGAGCGTTCATAACCATCCTCTCTGCTTTTCATATTGAAGAGAACACCGGTACAACGGAAAAATGGCGAGCCTTGTCGTTTCTCCTTAATCCGTCGAAATTCGTCCCTGGAGTTATTCCATCCGCAGCCCGATGTCCTTCACCATTTTTTCGTTGATGCGAAACTGCTCGCGCAAATAGGCGTTGTATTGATCGGCATTGAGATAGACAGAATACAAACCGATCTTGGAGAGGCCCGTTTTGACTTCGGGCAATTCGAGCGAGCGCGCAAATTCGGCGCTCAGGCGGTCAATCGCCGCCTTGGGCGCCGCCGAGCGCATGACCGCGCCGAACCAGTTGAGCACTTCGTATCCGCTGAAACCGGATTCGTGAAACGTCGGCACGTCTTTCATCACCTCCGAGCGCTGCAAGGTGGTCACTGCGATCGGGCGCAATTTGCCCGACGTGACGAACGGCATGGCCTCGGAAACATTGCCGACGAGGATGGTGGTATGCCCGCCTATCACCGCGATCGTCGCCGGCGCGCCGCCGTTATACGGCACGTTGATCATATCGACCTTGGCCATCGATTTGAAAATCTCGCCCGCCATGCGTTGCGGTCCGGTGGGGCTGGCGGTGCCGTAGGTGAGTTCGCCCGGCTTCGAGCGCGCGAGCGCCACGAGATCCTTCGGCGTTCTCACCGGCAATGACGGGTGCACCGAAAACAGCAGCGGATTGGCCACCAGCCGCGCCACGCCGGTGAAATCCTTTTGCGTGTCGTACGGCAGTTTGCGCGCGAACAGATTGATGGTGTAACTCGGCCCCATCAGCAGCAGCGTGTGCGCATCCGCCGGCGCGCGCGCGACGAGCTCAGTGCCCACCACCGTGCCGCCGCCGGGGCGGTCTTCAACGATGATGTTTTGCCCCAGCGCCTTCGACATCGAGGGCGCAACCAATCGGCCGATGATGTCGATGGTGCCGCCGGGTGCGAACGGCACGACAAAGCGCACGGGCCGCACGGGAAAAGTCTGCGCCTGCGCAATGCCCGCGAGAGACAACACACCACACACAGAATAAAAATGTAAGTTATTGATTTTAATCATCATTTAATCTCACGCAAGAAACCAGCACTAAACTCAACTCTAATCTCTACCCCAGCCGTTCCTGCCACATCCCGCCGCTCGCCTCACCCGGCCAGCCAAAGTAGCGCGGCTGTAGCCCCGAATGAAACCAAGTGACAAACGTATACACAGTGAAGATTGGAATGCGCAGACGTGCATTCAGCGCCGCCGCGTACGGCGCCATGTTGTGATTCTCGCAGACAATCGCGCCGACTTCCGGGTGACGGCGCAGCAGTTCTTCACCGGCTTCGAGTATGTCCTGCTCGGCGAGCGCGTAATCCATGTCGAGCGTGTCGCCGAGCATCACGCGCGTGAATTCGCGGCCATTCTCCGTGCCCATCACCGGCGTGTCGTGCGGCGCGCCGATGGCGTCCCAGTGCTCGGGCGTAATGCGATCTCCATGCACCGACAGCACGCCGACGCGTTTGCCCGGCGGCAACAGACGCTCGACCAGCGGCACCTGCATCAGCGATGAGCTCGCCACCGGCACGTTCACGTGCGCGGCGAGTTGCTTCTGGAAAATCGCGAGAAAGCCGCCGGTGGTGGTGATGCCGTCCGCGCCCTCCTTCACCAATTCCTCGGCCGCCTTGAGAAACGCCGGGCCAAGGCCCTTGCCTTTTTCGTGGATCACCACGCGCGCGGTGGCGCCCGGCACCACCTTGTACATCACCGGAAACGGCCACGTATAAGCATTGCCGGTGTCGCCCGGCGGACGCGGCCATTTGGTATCCAGCATCAGTATGCCGATGCGCGCGCCGTAAACCGTTTTGCCACCCAGTGCCTTGCGTTCGTTCATGCGCAACCTCTTTCACAGTCGAATGCGAATTGTAGCGCTTGCGCCTATACTTGCGCCTGACACACCGCGTGCCCCGTGAATTGGAGAACCCGATGCGCCTCGCTTCATTGCTGATTGCCGCACTTGCCGCCGCGAACGGGCATGCACAAACGCCCGTGTATCCCACGAAGCCGATACGCATGATCGTGCCGTTTACACCGGGCGGCCCCGCCGACATCGGCGGGCGCATCGTCGCGCAGAAGCTGAACGAGGCCTGGGGCCAGCAGGTCATCGTCGAGAATCGCGCCGGCGCCAGCGGCACCATAGGGGCCGATGCCGTGGCGAAAGCGCCGCCCGACGGCTACACGATGCTGCTCAATGCGTCGATCCACGTCATCGTGCCGAGTCTCTTCAAGAAAATGCCGTACGACGCGATTCGCGATTTCACGCCGGTGTCGGTGGTGTATTCATCGCCGCTGTTGCTGGCGGTGACACCGACGCTGCCGGTTAAAAACGTCAGGGAGTTCATCGCACTCGCCAAGGCGCGGCCGGGCGAGCTTGCGTTCGCATCCGCCGGCAGCGGCTCGTCCACGCATCTCACCGCCGAGCTGTTGAAAACCGTCACCGGCACGAAGATGACGCATGTGCCGTACAAGGGCCAGTCGCAGGCGCTGACCGACCTTATCGCGGGGCACATCCCGTTCATGTTCAACAGCCTGCCGCCGGTGATTGAATTCGTACGTGCGGGGCGGCTGCGCGTGCTGGCGATCACCTCGACTACGCGCGCGAAACAGTTTCCCGATGTGCCGACCTTCGCCGAGTCCGGCTACAAGGATTTGATCACCGGCTCGTGGTACGCGGTGTGGCTGCCGGCGAAAACGCCGGATGCGATAGTCACGCGGTTAAACACCGAGATCGCGCGCATCATCAAGGAGCCCGACGTGCGCAACCGCATCCTCGATCTCGGCGGCGAGCCGGTGGGCAATACACCCGCCGAATTCGACGCCTTCCAGAAAGCCGAGATGACGCGCTGGGCGCAGGTCATCAAGGCCGCGGGCGCGAAAGTGGAGTGACTGATTTTTTATCAACAGCGTGAAGATAGTAGTTGCTCGAACATTCACAAGGAGCCGCCACCATGCAATCGCATCAAAATCGTGCCGTCCTTTGCTATTTTGTACTGGCCGCCTTACTGACCCCCGCCGCGTACGCGCTCGACGACTCCGGCGCGAAGGCCGTCATCGCGCGCTTCATGGGTGCGCAGAAAATCGAGGGCATGGATACCTCGGCGCGGCAGCATGTGGTTGCCGACCTCAATAGCGACGGCAAGCCGGATATCGTGCTGCTTTGGGATGCATTGGGGCCGACATTCGGCTACTCCAAGATGTCGGTTTTTCTGGATCAGGGTAAAAACTATCGCACCATTACCACCGATTTGCCGGGCCAGGTCGAAACGCTCACGGTCAAGGGATCAACCATACTGGTCGACACGCTGCAGCCGGGGCCAAAAGATCCGCGTTGCTGCCCGACGCAAAAAAAACGTGTGACGTATCAGTGGACAGGCGGCAAGCTCGTGCAATTGAAGTAGCCTGCGTGTATGAATTCGGCGCCTGTCGAGAACGTCATCGCGAAATACGTGTACCACCTCCGGCGATCAGCACCGCGCCGATTGCATGGAATGACTACTTCTTCTTGTCTTCCCGCAACACCCGCCATGCCGGCCCAAGCATCGACCATTGCTTGCCGTCCCAATACAGCAGGTGATATTTCATGCCTGATTCCTTGCCCGGCTCCAGATACTCGACTTCGTAGAACATCATGCCCGGTTTCAGCGCCTCTGCGGCAACGCGCCGCGTGCCGCCGGGGAATTCCTTGTGAGCGACGCTGCCTTCGCGGTAGGCGATGATGTCCTCGGTTTTCGCTCCGTGCACCTTGACCACGGTCTGCGTCGCGCGCGCGAGCTTGGGCGCGCCGTCTTCCTTGAAATTCAGTTTCTTGTGCATGTCGAGAATCGCGCTTTGCACGTCCGGCGCGATCTTGTCCTTGAACGCGGCCTTCGCGCGCGCCTCGTTGGGGATCAGCCCGGCGAACAATGCCGTCGCGCCCTTGTTGTCTTTTTTCACGTGCACGGTCTGATGCACAAGCTCGAACAACGCCTTGAGGTTTTCCGGTTTGTTCTCGTGCTTGAACGCCTGTGCCGCCGCGCCCGCGTTGAACACAAAACCACACATCCCCACAAACGACACGATAGCTAATTTTCTGATCATCGTCTTCTCCTTGCTTTGAATCGTATTAACAGCATACACCGGTTTGCGTCAGTTGGGTTTCGCGCCCGAAAACTTGACTACCTTCGCCCACTTCACAAGCTCGCTCCTGATGAACGCCGTAAACTCTTCGGGACTGTTGGCGTTGATCTCGAAGCCCTGCACGGTCAGTTGTTGCCTGACATCAGGCGACTGCAACGCCTTGATGGTTTCAGCATGCAAGCGGTTGATGATCGCGCGCGGCGTCTGCGCGGGCGCGAGCACGCCGTACCAGCCGGTGACTTCAAAACCTTTGAGGCCGCTCTCGGACACCGTGGGCAATTCAGGCACAAGTTCGGAGCGCTTCATCGACGTCACCGCCAGTACCTTGATGCGGCCCGCCTTCATGTGCGGCAGCGCGGGCGTGAGCGTCGAGAAGATCACCTGTATGTTGCCGGCAATCACGTCGATCAGCGCGGGCGCGCTGGCTTTGTACGGCACGTGGGTGATTTTCACGTGCGCCATCATGTTGAAAAGCTCCAGCGCCAGATGGCCGGGGCTGCCCACGCCACCGGAGCCCGCGAGCAGCGGCTTCGCCTTGGCAAGCGTGATGAAATGCTCCACGGAGTTCGCCTGCGCGGACGGATGCAGCACCAGCACATTCACCGAGTCAACCGTTTTTGTGATCGGCGCGAAATCACGCAGCGTATCGAACGGCAATTTTGCATAAAGCGATGCGTTGATCGCCAGCGCGCCGTTGGCGCCGAAGAGCAGCGTGTAACCATCGGCACGCGCGCGCGCCGCGATTTCGGCGGCAATATTACCCGCGGCACCGGCGCGATTATCGACGATGACGTTTTGCCCCAGCAGCTCGGATAGTTTTGTAGCCACCGGACGCGCCGCGGCATCGAGCGCGCTGCCCGAAGGAAAACCGACGAGCAGACGCAGCGGCTTGTCGGGATAGCTTTGCGCGTACGCTACAGTGGAAATCAGCAAGGCTGAAAATGTAAAAATAATGTTTAAAGACATATACTTACGATATCTCTGTATTCATCCACGCACATCGCCAACTACCAACACCGTCATTCCGGCGGAAGCCGGAATCCAGTGCGTAACAAGCAGCGCTTTGCGCCGGATTTATTGCGTACAGGATGCCAGCCTGCGCTGGCATGACGGTGGCGAGGCGCCATCCGCGCGCTACCACGCCTTCAATTCGCCAACTCACAAACGCCAGTGTAATCCGCCGCGCACCGTGGCGCTACGCGTGCAAACGTGGCAAAGTCCGGCCCCTGAGTTGCATACACATCCGCATGAAAATTTCGCAATTATTCTTGGCGCTGTGCGCCGCCGTGGCTGGGGCAAGCAGCGTTGCACAACCCTACCCGACCAAGCCCATGCGCTTTCTTGTCGGCTTCACGCCGGGCGGCGCGTCCGACATCACCACGCGCATCATCGGGCAGAAGCTCAACGAACAATTCGGCCAGCCCGTCATCATCGACAATCGCGCGGGTGCTGCCGGCGCAATCGCCGCGCGCATCGTCGCGCAGGCAGCACCCGACGGCCATACGCTGTTGTCGGGCGCAACCAGCATCCTCGCGATCAACCCTGCCTTGTCGCCGAAGCTCGATTACGACCCGGTGAAGGATTTCGCGCCGGTGTCGCATATGCTGTCGATGCCGCAGGTGCTGGTGGCGCATCCGTCGGTGAAGGCCGCGAATCTGCGCGAGCTGATCGCGCTCGCCAAGGCGCGGCCAGGCGAGCTTAATTACTCGTCGTCGGGCGGCGGCAGTTCGAGTCATCTTGCGGTGGAGTTGCTCAAGTTCATGACCGGCATCAATCTTGTGCACGTGCCGTTCAAGGGCAGCGGCCAGTCGATGCCCGCGCTGCTGGCGGGGCAAGTGCAATTGATTTTCGATCCGATACCGACCTCGCTGCCGCATGTGCGCAGCGGCAGATTGCGCGCGCTGGCGATATCGACGGCGAAACGTTCGCCCGCGATTCCCGAATTGCCCACCGCCGCCGAATCCGGCGTGCCAGGCTACGAGAGCAGCCTGTGGTACGGCGTGCTGGTACCCGCCGCCACGCCCGCGCCCATCGTGCTGCGGCTTAACAAGGCGCTGAACGACGCGTTGCGCTCACCCGATCTCATCGAACGTTTTGCGGCACTCGGCGCCGAGCCTACAGGCGGCACGCCGGCGGCATTCGGCAAAACCATCCATGATGAAATCGCCAAGTGGGGCAAGGTCGTCAAGAGCGCGGGCATCAAGGGCGAGTAACAGAATTTTTTCACCAACGAACCAACCAAAGGAAGCAAGCATGAACAAGGAACTGAACGAACAAGGTCAAAAAGTGCGCCGCGAGGTGCTGGGTAACGAATACGTCGATAACGCCGCGAAGAACACCACGGATTTCAACCGCCCGTTTCAGGAACTCATCAACGAATACGTGTGGGGCACGCTGTGGAGCCGGCCCGGCCTCGACCGGCGCACGCGCGCGCTGATCAACATCGGCATGCTCACCGCGCTCGGCCGCACCGAGGAAGTCAAAATCTACCTGCGCGCCTCGCGCAACATCGGCGTCACGCAAGACGACGTGCGCGAAGTGCTGATGCAGACCGCGATCTATTGCGGCATCCCCGCCGCGCTCGACAGCTTTCGCGTCGCCGAACAGTTGTTCAAGGAAATGGACGCGAAGGCGTGAGCCATGCGTAGCGCTCGCTCAACGCTGGTGGTGCTCACCATATCGGCGCTGTTCGGCCAGCCGGCAAGCGCACAGGCGCAGCCCTACCCCGTCAAACCCATCAAGATCATGGTGGGCTTCGCCGCGGGCGGCGCCTCCGATGTCACGGCGCGCTTGCTGGCGCCGAAGTTATCCGAGGCGTTGGGACAACAAATCGTCATCGAAAACCGCGGTGGCTCGGGCGGGCTGCTCGCCACCGATGCCGTGGCGAAGTCCCCGCCCGACGGTTACACGCTGCTGCTGATGCCGGCAGCGGATACAGTGCAACCCGCGCTGCGGCGCAAGCTGCCGTATGACCTTGAGCGCGATTTTGCACCCGTGACGCGCATCGTCTACGGGCCGTGGTTTCTGGTGGTGCATCCTTCCGTGCCGGCGCAAAACGTGAAGGAACTTGTGGCCCTCTCGCGCGCGCATCCGGGCAAGCTGAACTACGCCTCGTCGGGCGTGGGCAGTTCGGCGCACCTGGTGAGCGAGCTGCTCAATTCCGTGGCCAAGGTAAACATCGCGCATGTGCCGTACAAAGGCACCTCCGATGGCGTCACCGCCACCGCCAGCGGTGAAGTGGATATGATTTTCGCCAGCATTCCAGCTTCAACACCGCTGATCAACGCCAAACGCGCACGCGCGCTGGCGGTCACCACGGGGCAGCGCACGCCGCTCGCGCCGCACATGCCCACCCTCGCCGAATCCGGCTTGACCGGCTTTGACCGCTCCGGCTGGTATGGCGTGCTGGCGCCGGCGGGCGTTTCGCGCGAAATCATCACGCGGCTTAACAACGCAATCGTCAAAATCGTCAGCACGCCGGAGATGCGCGAAGCCTACATGAAACAAGGCCTGGACCCGGCGCCCACCACGCCGCAGGAATTCGCGGCGTTCATCCGCAACGAGGTTGCGCAGAATATCAAGCTGGTGAAGGCGGCGGGAATAAAAGTCGAATAGAACGGAGTCGCAGCCCTTGTAACGTAGATGGAGCGCGGCATATTCCACCTTCTGTGATTGCGCGCTTTACAATCACTACTGTTACATCCATGCACCGAAAGCAGAAAGGCCCGTGTAATGTTCACAACGCTGAAAAATCTGTTTGGCGGCGCGAATGAGTCACCAAGCGTCGATTATTGGACCGGGAAAATCGGCCTGACACTGATGATGTACGACAATCAACTCGATGCGCATGTGCAAACCGACATCCGGCGCTATGACTATTTCTTCAAGACCAAGCCCGGCTTTCGGCGCCCCGCATCCCTGCCTGATTTTGAAAAACAGCTTGGGGTCGTGGTGCATGATGTCTACCGTCAGCATCGGCTGCACTTTCAGCAGGCCGAGCCGGACGACGTGAACTACATAGCGGTGGTCGAATCAGTGTTCCGCCAACTGAACAAGAACGAAATCGCGGAAAAACCGTGGATGTCAGCGCAAAAACCCCATTGGGAAAATTCGCACTGCATATCGCTTTCGGCGGATAACTTCGAAAAAGAAGATCCGAACACCTTTTAACAGCGCACTTCAGCGCATCGTCATCGCCAGCAGCGTAGCGCCTTGCGGAAATTTAACCGCGCCGTGCGCTGCATCCATCACGCGCAAAAAATCCCATTCGCCGAGCGCCACGCCATCGATCTCGGCACCGCCAAACGCAATCAGCGCGGAATGCAGTTTGCCGTATGACTTGGCAGGCATCACGCCGCCGGGCGCGAACTTGATCGCCTGCACCAACAGGCGCCCGCAGCCGCGATCAACCAGCGTCTTCATCTGCTCGCCGTTCGCACCCGCTTCCCACGGCAGTTGTTCCTGTTGAATCAAGCGGTAATGTTTTTCCGTCGCCAGTTTTTCAACTTCGCTGTGGTAATAGCTGCCCTGAAACGCGGAGAGCAACTGGCAACTGTCGGGATAATGCAGCGGGCCATGCGGCTCGTTCGATGGCCCCAGCACCACGTCGAGCGGGCGCAGCGTGATGCCATCAACTATCGTGTGATGCTTTAACACCGTGGTCGCGTGCATGCCGCCGTGCACGTGGCGCGGCTCGGTCGAGCCTTTCGGATAATCGATCAGCCGTATACACAATTGCAGCGGCTTGTCGTCGCAATACATGCCGGCGCGGCTCGGCCAGTTGTCTACGTTGCGGCGGTCTTCCCACGCGATCTGCGCCACGCGCACGATTTCAAAACCTGCTTTTGACTCCATGATCGATCTCCGATAAATAATCGTAAGTTATTGTTTTTATTGATATTTTTATTTAACCAAACACGCGATGCGCCGCGCCACGTTGGCCGAGCCCGGCGCGTGCACGGTGTTGCGCACGACATCGGTGGACCACTTCACCATTTCGGGATTCGGCTTTTCGTAGTGCACGAAATTTTTCTCGCGTTCCTCTAGCGAAGCAAATTCATAAAAGCACGCGTGCTTGGCCCAGCCCGCCACCGACACCAGCTTGCGCACACGCAAGCTGCCCGGCACATTTTTCATCGAAGGCAAACGCCAGCGCGCATACCACGCGGCCTGTTCTTCCTCATCCTGCCACGAGCCGGGCTGAAAGCTGCCGAGCTGTATCGCCAGCGCGGGCGTGATGCGCGGCGTGTGTTTATCGAGATCGGCGCATTCAATGCGTCCCTCTTCGAGCATGATGTTACGGCGCTCGTCGCTGCGCATCGCCAACTTTTTTTTGCCTGCGTCATCAAGGCTCGCGTGAAACTCCGCAGGCGTTGGGTTCGCCAGCGCATAAGGATCAACCGCGCCGAAGATCATGATGAAACGGTCCCCCGGCGGCACGCCCTCGGGGTCTTTCTTGTGCGCGATGCGCCCGCCCGCGCCGCCAAGCGGCGAATATTCACTCTTGGGCAACGACGCATAATGCGCGGCCCATAACACGCCCTCGCGCGCGAGCACCTTGGGCATATAGGTTTCGTGCGCCCATTGCAGATAGGCGTCGCGGTTTGATTCGGGCAGGTTGTACCAGGTGATCCAGTAGGCACGATCCGGTGCTGTCATCTCACGCTCCCGTCTTCTGATAAGAATGGAAATCACGCCCGGTCGATGTCCACGGATGCGGCGCGATTGCATACATATCCGTTGCCACATCCACCACCACGGGTTTATTCATCGCAATCGCGCGCTTTAACGCGTCCCCCAGATCGCCGGGCTTCTCGACACGGATGCCGATGCAGCCGAAGGATTCCGCCACCTTGGCAAAATTCACCTCGGGGAAGCGCCACATCTCCTCGGCGCGGCCGCGCTGCTTGCCGCCGTAAGCGATGTCGTTCAACCGGATTTCCTGATTCAACGCGCTGTTGTTGTTGACCACAATCACGGCATTGATGTTGTGCCGCCGCGCGGTTTCGAGTTCGGCGATGTGATAATAAAAACCGCCATCGCCGGTGAAACACACCACTGGCCGATTCGGCTGCGCGCACTTCACGCCCAGCGCCGCAGGGAAGCCCCAACCGAGCGAACCCGCCGTGCGGTAATACGCCTGGCCGCCGTGATTAAGCTCAATGAAGCGCGCCGTCCAGATACCCGCGTGCCCGGTATCGGACACCACAATGCCATCGGGCGGTAGCGCATCGGAAATCTCCTTGCACACGCGCTCCGGGCGGATCGGCGCGACATCGGCGTTGCGCATTTCTGAATTCTCGCGCCGCCACTCGGCGACGAACTGCTGCGCGCGCTTCACCCAATCCGTTGCCACTTTCGCCGTTGCCATCTCGACCATGCGCCGCAGGCTCGCGCGCGCGTCACCCAGTATCGACACCGTGTTCGGATAATTGCGCCCGAGTTCGTCGGGGTCGATATCGATCTGAATCACCTTGGTGCCCAGCGGCGGGAACATCCAGTTATTGGTGACCTGCCCGCCGGTGTGGCTGCCAACAAACAACACCACATCGGCCTCGGCCAGCGTGCGGTTCGCGCAGTCGCGCGAATACGCGCCGGGCACGCCGACGTTAAGCGGATGCGCATCACGCATGCACGCCTTGGAGTTAAGCGCGGTCGCCACCGGGATATTGAGCTTCTCGGCAAGCTCTACAATCTCGGCCTGCGCGCCCGAGCGCACCACGCCGCCACCGGCGACGATCACCGGGCGCTGCGCCGATGCGAGAAGTGCCAGCGCTTCCTTGATCTTCAACATGTCCGGCTCGGGCCGGAACGCAGGCACGCTGGTGTATTGCTTCTCGAACAGCGTATCGAGATCTCCCTCGCCCTCGGTCAACTGGCCGAGATGCCCCTGTATGCGCAAATGCACCGGCCCCGGCGCGCCCGAAGTCGCCACGCGAAACGCCTGGCGCGTCATATCGGGCAGCCGCGTCACCGCATCGACCACGCCATTGAACTTGGTCACCGCGTCGAACTGCGTGATGTCGTCAACCTCCTGATACGCATGACGATAACGCGACGCCGGCGCAGGCCCGCCGGTAATCGCGACCACCGGCGAGCCGGCCATGTGCGCATCACGTATACCCGCCGCAAGATTCGACGCGCCTATCATCTGCGCCATGCACACGCCGGGCTTGCCGCTCGCACGCGCGTAGCCGTCGGCCATGTACGCAGCGGCCTTCTCGCCATGCACCATCACCCGCGCGATCGGCATATCCTCCATCTCGGCAAACGACTTCAACATGAACGCCGGCACGAAGAAAATGTGCGATACGCCGTAACCCTGCATCGCCTCGGCGAAATAACGCGCGCCTGTCATCTTGGGCATTGATTGCTCCTCGGAAAAACGTGAAGTTTACTATCGGCTGATACCTGGCGGGAGAGCTAGACCGAATAATGGATCGAAATGTAGGGCGCAATCGAAGCGAGGCGCATTGCGCCGGTTGGTCTATCCATATTGGATCGGCGCATTGCCTTCGGCCATTGCGCCCTGCGCTTTTTTTCACAACGCTACAAACGCGGATAACTTGGCCGCCTTCACATCAAACGTCGCGGTAGCCCCGCACCCAAGACGGCGATTGTGCGCACCGATCAGGCAATCAGCGAAGCTGGCAGAACTGTCCTTCCAGAGATTCAGACTTTCCTCGATGACCGATTCGGCCTCCAAATCAATATCCGTCGCATCCAGCAACGCGGAAAGGACTTCGACGATCTCTACTTTCTTGAAGTGATAGCGGCTACGCAGCACCCATTCAGTTTCCAGCACTACTGGCAAGCTCACGAACACGGCTTGCCCGGCGGCGATCTCGCGCTTGATCAATCGGCTGGCTTTTTCAAATTGCGCCTCATCATCGCGAACGATATATCGCACGAGCACATTGGTATCGATCCCCAGCATCAGCGCGACAATTGCTCGATCGGCACGGGTTTGCGCCCCTTCTTGTGCAGCATACCCGCGAGCTGCGTAATGCTCTTATTCTTGACGCGCATCACCACCGTGCCGTCGGGCATCAGAGTAAACGTCATCCGGTCGCCCGGTTTCATACCCAGACTCTCGCGAATTTCCTTTGGGATGGTGGTCTGGCCCTTGCTGGTCAGCGTTGTGGCGGTGGTCATGGTGGCGCTCCTTTTCCTTACGTTTCTCATTGTAGTAAGGATACCAATGAGCCGCAACCGTTGTTCGTTTTGCATCCAATGAAAGATACGCAAGTCGCTATTCACAGGATGCCGGTGAGCGCTGCGAACCACATCAATTGCGAAACGGTGGATAACAACGAGTGTCACTCGACCGATGCGGTTCCTTCGTCAACGCATCGCGGGCTTAACCAGCCACCTTCGATCAATTTTCTTCCTCATGATTTTTCTTCCCTTCGGCTAAAAAATCACAACCGTCCCAAAACATACTCCGCCGCACTAACCTCGAACTGCCCCGGCTTTTCCAGGTGAAACTGTTGCACCACGCCGTTTTCAACCACCATGGCGTAGCGCTGCCCGCGTATGCCCATGCCGCGCGCGGTGAGGTCTTGTTCCACGCCCATGGCCTTGGTGAGTTGCGCGCTGCCGTCGCCCATCATGCGCACCTTGCCTTGCGCCTTGCATTCGCGGCCCCATGCGGACATGGTCGGCGCGTCGTTGACGGACACGCACCACACTTCGTCGATGCCTTTGGCTTTTAACTTGTCGATTGCCTGCACGAACCCGGGCAGGTGACGCGACGTTCAGGTTTTGGTGAAGGCCGCGGGCACGCCGAATAGCACGATACGTTTGCCCGCGGTGGCTTGTTCGATGTCGATATCGGCAGCGCCCAGCGAGCAGGTGTTTTCCCACTCGCCGGCGAGTTCCCACAGCTTGCCGCCGGGGAATTTGTCTCCCACTTTGATCATGGTTTTCTCCTTGAAGAAATTGGATAGTGCTGTGATAGTATAACTCTCGAAATTTAGTGAATGTGCGTGATTTTTCTCTGGGTAATTTGCTGCCTTTGGAACCGCGCCTCCCCCCCCACCCTAGCCCTCTCCCCCGCGCGCGGGGGAGAGGGGATTAGTAATGTTGATAAGGACTTGCCGTGACCATAAATTACGAAAGCCTGATGAAGCACGAAATCCCCCTGGTCGAGCAGACGCTGACGCAACGCGACACCATGCTCTACGCGCTGGGCGTGGGGCTGGGTGCGGACCCGATGGACGAGCAGCAGTTGCAGTATGTGTACGAAAAGAATCTCAAGGCGCTGCCGACGATGGCGATCATTCTGGGCTACCCTGGCCCGTGGCATGCCGCCGCGAACACCGGCATCACGCGCAGCCATGTGGTGCATGGCGAGCAGGGCTTTGTCATACACCGCCCACTGCCGGTCGAAGGCACGATCACCGGGCGCAACAAGATCGCCGCCGTGCTCGACAAGGGTGCTGACAAGGGCGCGCTGATTTTGACCGAGTGCGAAGTGCGCATGAAGGCGACCAATGAACTCATCTGCACGCTGACCTCGACCACGTTCGCGCGCAAGGATGGCGGTTTTGGCGGTCCCTCCGGCCCTCAGAAACCGATGCAAGCGATACCCGAGCGGGCGCCGGACAAAATCTGTGATCTGGCGACGCTGCCGCAAGCCGCGCTGATCTATCGATTGTCGGGCGATTACAACCCGCTGCACGCCGAGCCCGCGTATGCGGCCAAGGCCGGCTTCAAGCAGCCGATTCTTCATGGACGCGGCACGTTCAGCGTCGCCGGCCACGCGATTCTTAAAACCTGCTGCGGCTACGACGCCGCCCGATTCAAAAGCATGGAAGGCCGCTTTTCCTCGCCGGTGTATCCGGGCGAAACCATACGCACGGAGATGTGGATGGACGGCAAGGTGGTGACGTTCCGCGCCACCGTGCCGGCGCGCGGCGTTACCGTGCTGAACAACGGGCGCGCGGAGATTCTTTAATTTCAAAAGAGATTTGCAACCACGGCGCCGGCGCCATGCACAACGTCATCACCTACATTTTCCAGCTTGAATCCGGCGTCGAGCATCGCTTTGACGTCAATCTGGACCGTACGGCTGCAACGGGTGATCTGCCGGACTGGACGCTGCTGGAGACGGAAAAGTGCGCGCATTGCCCCTTGTCGAACAGCGCCGGCGCGCGCTGCCCGGCGGCGGCCGATCTCGCGCCCGTCGTCGAGCAATTTTCCGCGCTCGCTTCCATCGACAGCATCGATGTGCGCGTGGTGCGCGAGGATTACGAAGCGCGCAAACACACCGACACGCAGACCGCGTTGAGCGCTCTGATGGGGCTGATACTTGCCACCAGCGCGTGTCCGATTCTGTCGCGCATGCGGCCGCTCGCGCATACGCATCTGCCGTTTTGCACCGACACGCAGACGGTGTATCGCCTCTGCGGCATGCATCTAATGGATTGTTTTCTCGCGGGCAAGACGCCCGATCTGGAGGGGCTCACCGAATTATTCGCCGACATCTCGAAACTCAATCTCGCCTTCGCGCGCCGCATCACCCTCGCAACGCAGCGTGACGCGAGCATCAACGCGCTCGTCAAACTGCATTCGCGCAGCATGCTCGCGAGCTTGTCGATCGACAAAAAACTCGACGAGATTCGAGCATGGTTCCAACCCCGCCCCGCCGGCTAGATGGCAATCACATAGAGTCGCACAAACATGAAATTACGTAACCTATTTTTTTTATTTATATTTTCGTCACCGCTCCATGCTGGCGCGCAAGGCTATCCCAGCAAATCGGTGCGCCTCGTCGTGCCCTTCGCCGCCGGCGGCAGCACCGACATCGTCGCGCGCACGCTCGCGCCGCGCCTCACCGAGATGTGGGGGCAAACCGTCGTGGTCGATAACCGCCCCGGCGGCAGCACGGTGATCGGCACGGAAATCGTGGCGAAATCGCCGCCCGACGGCCACACGCTGTTCGTGACACCCGCGCCATTCACCATCGTGCCGAGCCTGATGAAAAAACTGCCGTACGATCCGCAAAAAGATTTCGAGCCCATCACGCTGATCAACACCACGCCGCTAGTGGTGGTGGTCAACCCCGGCGTGCCCGCGAAGAACATCAGGGAACTTGTCGCGCTCGCAAAATCAAAACCTGGCGCTTTGAATTTCGGCTCGTCCGGCAGCGGCGGCTCGAATCATCTGGCGGGCGAATTGTTCAACGCCATGGCCGGCGTGAAGATGGTGCACATTCCCTACAAGGGCAACGCGCCCGCGCTGGTCGATCTCGCCGGCGGGCATGTTGACGTGGTGTTCAACGGATTGACCTCGGCGATCCCGCTGATCCGCGCCAACAAATTGCGTGCGCTGGGCATGACTAGCCTCGTGCGCGCGGGCGCCATGCCCGATGTGCCGACACTCGATGAACAAGGCCTGAAGGGATTTCTCGCCGTGGCGTGGAACGGCCTCATCGCACCCGCGCGCACACCGCGCGCCGTTGTCGACAAGATCAACGCCGACGTACTGAGGATAGTAAAGACGCCCGAACTGGTCGAGCGCTTGAAGGCGGACGGCTCCGATCCGGCGGGTTACAGCGTGGAGCAATTTCAGAAATTCCTGCGCGACGAAACAACCAAGTGGGCAAAGGTTATCGCGGCGGCGGGTGTGCAGGGTTTGTAGCGCGGGGCGATCCATGCGTACCGCGTAATACAAGCATCGCGCCCCGGAATGCGCTACGCTTCTTCCGGGCTACAATAATTTTCCACGTGCGGCGCTGGAGGGAGACACGAAATGAGCAACACCATCAGCTATATCTTCCAGATCGAATCGGGCGATGAGGTACGCTTTGATGTCGATCTCGACCGGCCGGCCGCGGATGGCCCGCTGCCCGACTGGACGCTGCTGGAAAAAGACCAGTGCCCGCATTGCCCGTTGCCCGCGACGCCGGGCGCGCGCTGCCCGGCCGCGGCCGATCTCGCGCCCATCGTCGAGCGATTTTCCAAACTGGCTTCGATCGAAACCGTGGACGTGCGCGTGTTGCGCGCGGAGTACGAGTCGCGCAAACACACCGATACGCAAACCGCGCTGAGCGCGCTGATGGGTCTTATCCTCGCCACCAGCGGCTGTCCGATACTCAACCGTATGCGCGCGCTGGCGCACACGCATCAGCCGTTTCCCACCGAAACCGAAATTGTCTACCGCATCGTCACGATGCATTTGCTTGATAGTTTTTTGCGCGGCGGCACGCCCGACTTGACCGGACTCTCGGAACTGTTCGTGGACATCGACACGCTGAACCTCGCGTTCGCCAAACGCATCAAGCGCGCCACGCAAAAAGACGCCAGCATCAACGCGCTGGTGGTGCTCAACGCACGCAGCTCGCTCGCAAGCCTGTCGATCGAACCCGTGTTGGAGGAAATTCGCGCTTGGTACCGGCGTGATTAGTAAAAATCGGTTGAGTAAATTTTCTTTTAATAACAAATACTTACATTCAACCAACCCAGCGCCGGCATCAAGAGGGAATGACATGAACGCTCGTCTCATCATCGCCGCCGCACTGGCCTTGGGCGCTGGCACGCACGCACACGCGCAGGACTATCCCACGAAAACCGTGCGCGTCGTCGTGCCGTTCGCGCCCGGCGGCAGCAACGATATCGTCGGCCGCATTCTCTCCGCACATCTCACCGACCGCCTGGGGCGGCAATTCGTGGTGGACAACCGCGGCGGCGCGGGCGGGCTGGTCGGCACGGAGATGGTATGGAAATCGCCGCCCGACGGCCACACGCTGCTGGTGATATCGGTGGCGTTTCCGATGAATGCCGCGGTTTACAAATTGCCGTACGATCCGATGAAAGCGTTCACGCCCGTGGTGCTGCTCGCCACGGGCACCAACGGCTTTGCCGTGCATCCGGCGTTGCCGGTCAAAAACGTGAAGGAACTGATCGCGCTCGCCAAGGCGCGCCCCGGCCAATTGCAATATTCCTCGGCGGGTGTGGCCACCTTCCAGCATCTGAGTTCGGAGATGTTCAAGTCCATGGCCGGTGTCAACATCCTGCACGTGCCATACAAAGGCGGCGGCCCCGCCACCATTGACCTGATCGCCGGGCAGGTGCAGATGTCGATTGCATCGCTGATCGTGATCCTGCCGCACCAGCGCAGCGGCAAAATCCGCATCATCGCCACCGGCGGCTCGAAGCGCTCGGCGACCTTGCCCGACGTGCCCACCATCGCCGAATCCGGCGTGCCCGGCTATGAGGCGAACAACTGGTGGGGTGTAATGGCGCCCGCGGGCGTGCCCGAGGCCATCGTGCGCAAGCTCAACTCCGAATCAAATGCCGTCATGAACCTGCCGGATACGAAAAAACGCCTCACCGCCGAGGGCGCGGAGCCTTTCAGCATCACGCCCGAACAATTTACCAAACACATCGTCGCCGAAATCGCGAAGTGGGGCAAGGTGACGCGGGATGCGGGGATCAAGGCGGAGTAAGCCCGTAAGATCGCCGACCAAATCAGGATTCCCGGTAGGACACTAATTCAACACGGTCAGTATCAACCAATACTCCATTGCGGTGACGGGTGATGCGTTCCTGGGCGATTGGCCTCCTTACCTTACCCGGAGCAATCCAGTACTTGTGGGCGTAGCTATAACCAGCGCCGCGGCTAAATCCACTTCCCTGGACATGGAACGTATCAAACGTGCCGGCTGGAACGGTGATTTTCTCCGTGCCAACCACTCGGTACTTCATGGTCCACTCATCGGGCGTTCCGTCACGGCGTGTACCACGGTAGGTCGTCACCCAGTGCTTGCCTACACTGTACTCCGAGATGTAGATCTGGCTGCCCGTGGCAGTATGTCCGTTGGGAAGCCGCCGTTCATTACCCAAATAGTCCATGACAATTCTGCCCTTGTTGAATATGACTTCCGTATCCGTTATCTCGGTCAGCAAGTCCGTGCGACGCATGGTGTAGCGGTCGCCGATCTTGAAATTGGTGTTAGCCCGAGCCGAGCCCTTGGTAAACGGATTGTTCTCCCGCGGTGCGATCTCGATTTTCTTCTCGCCCTGCGCAGCCAGCACCCGATCAAGCTGAAACTGGGCCAGTTCCGAAAACCTTCCGCCCGGATAACGCCGCAAATAATCTTCCAGCGGCTCCGGCACTTTTGCGGTTTTGATCTTTTCCCAAATCGCGAGTTCCACCTCAAACTCGCGCGCGGCTTCGGCCTCGGAGATTCTTTTCAGTTCCTTCGGTGGAACAAACCAGAAATCCTCCTCCAGTGACGTGCTTTCCCACGGAATCTGCTGGCCTTTAGTACGACGCCGCACATTGAGCCGCACACGTTTGAATACGTCTTCGATCTTGGCCTCGGGCTCCTTCATCTCGCGCAGCAGGTTTTCGGTGTAAAGCCCGTTGGCGCCCTCGCCGTCGCTTGCCACGTTGCCCGGCGCGGTGGCGTAAGCCAGCAGCGTGCTGTGCGGCGCGTCGATTTGCGACAGCCCGCGCTCGATGCGAACGTCTCCGGCGAACGGGTTCTCACGGCAGGCGTCCAGTATCACCACGTTCATGGGGTTGGATGCCTTGTTGATCCCCTCAATCAGACGGGTCAAGTCGATGCAGGTCGCCTGAATGTCCTCCAGCTTGCGTACTGCGGCATCCACGGGAATCAGGTAATTGCGCCATGCAAGCTGCACACCGTGTCCCGCGAAGTAAAACAATCCAACCGCTTTTTTTGCGGCCAGCATCTGCACGTGATCGCGGATCGCGGCCGCCATGTCTTCGCGCCCCGCGTCGAGCCTGGTGACAACGTCAAACCCGGACTACCTGAGCACGTCGCCGATGGCTTTGGCGTCATTCCCGGGGTTGCCCAATTGAGGCGCACTCTTGTAATGGCTATTGCCGATCACCAGCGCCATTTTCGGCAGACGCAAGAGCTTGAGCGCCCCCTCGGATTGCGCCCACACCTGCGCATAGGGCAGCGGCAGGAATAGCGACGTTGCCGCCATTCCAGCGCGCAAAACGTTGCGCCGGCCTGTATCGATCGTGTGATCATTCATGCTTGGCGCCTGAACTTGTCGTATTGACAATGCGAGCGGCAAAACGCCACTTTGGCATCAGAAAACATGTTCATCAATTGCGTTGATACAAATACTACACGTTCGCCGCAACCACGCCACTCATTCCGGCTTCGCGCCAGAAGCCTTAACCACCTTGGCCCATTTGGCAATCTCACTGCGCACGTGATTTGACACTTCGTTGTAAGGTATCGAGCGCACGTCCATGCCGGCCGCCGTGAAGCGATCGCGCACATCCTGTATCAGCAGCACCTTCGCCGAGTCAGCGTGAATCTTCTCGCTGATGGCGGCTGGCACGCCGGCGGGTCCCATCACCAGCGTCCAGTTGTTCGCCTCGTAGCCGGGCATGCCTACTTCGGCGAGCGGCGGCACGTCCGGCGCGGCGGGTGAGCGTTGCAGCGAGCTCACGCCGATGGCGCGCAGGCGCCCGGTGCGCAGGTGCTGCACGGTGACGTTGATGGTGGGCATGGCCATGTGCACCTGGCCGCCGAGCACGTCGGTCAGCGCCGGCGCCATGCTTTTGTAAGGCACGTGGATCATGCTGACCCCTGCGGTGACCTTGAGCAACTCCATGCCCAGATGGCTGGTGGGCGCGCCCGGCCCGGACGAGCCGTAAGTCAGCGTATTCGGTTTGGCCCTGGCCAGCGCGATCAGTTCCTTGAGATTACGCGCCGGCAGCGACGGATGCGTCACCAGAATGCCGGGGCCGAATGCGAGTGTGGTGATCGGCGTGAAATCACGCGCCGCATCGTACGGCAGCTTGGGATAAAGGCTCACGTTGATCGCAAACCCCGCAGACACCAGCACCAGCGTATAACCGTCGGGCGCCGCGCGCGCGGCGAGTTCGCTGCCGACAATGCTGTTGGCCCCCGCGCGATTGTCGATGACGACTTGTTGTCCCCACGCTTCCGACAGCCTGGGCGCGACCAGCCGCCCCACCGCATCCACCGGGCCGCCCGCCGCGAACGGCACGATCAGCCGCACTGGACGCGAGGGGTATTGGGCCGAGCCGGCCGCGGCGGATTGTGCGTGGGCCAACTGCGGCGCCAACAGCGCGGCAAGCATCGCGGCCAAACGCAAACGACAAGTAATATCTTTCATGCAATCAATTCCCTGTTCTTGGTAAACCACAAACTATTTCCACCTATATGGATAATCCATCTGCGTGGCCACGCGCGCGCGTGCATCCGCGCCCGCCAGCCGCTCGACCACGTGCAGCCCCAGATCGATGGAGGTCGACACGCCGCGCCCCGTGATGACGTTGCCTTCATCGACCACGCGTTCCTGAATCACTGTTGCGCAGTACGGCTCCAGTTCCTTGTATGCCGACGGATGCGTGGTCGCGCGCAAGCCCTTGAGAAAACCCGCCGCGCCGAGCAGCAGCGCGCCGGTGCACACCGACACCTTGAGTTGCGCGCCGCTGGCGGTTTGCAGCCACTCGATGAACTTCGCGTCGTGCTGCAGCGCGCGCGTGCCGAAGCCGCCGGGCACGAACAACATGTCGTACGCCGTCAGCGGCTGCGCAACCGAATCGGCTTCGATCTTGAGCCCACGGTCATCCGCGGCTTGCCTGGTCATCGCGCAGATACGCCACTCGAAATCCTCCATGATCTTCATGGTTTTCAGGCGCGTCACGGCGTCGTAGAAGCCAACGAAGTCGAGCGAGGTCATGCGGTCGAAAATAATGAATGCGGCTTTCATGTCATGTACTCTCGGAAAAGTTCGCGGGTGTAATTATTATCGCAAAGGAACCGCGCCGCTGGCGCGCAAAATGCGATCCCCTTCCACACTCAACACAAAATCGACAAAGCCCTTGACCGCCGGCGGCATGTCTTCCCTCACCACGAACAAAAACTCGCGTGTGAGCACGTAGCGTCCGTTCTTGACATTCTCCTCGGTGGGCGCGATGCCGTTCAGCGCCAAGGCTTTTACCTTGCCGCCGCTTTGCTCCACCACCGTCATGCTGGTCATGCCCAGCGCGTTGGGCGTCGACGTTAACGCCTTCGCCATGTCGCCGCCGCGCGCCATGACTTTTACGTGCTCCGCCTCCTTCAAATCCTTGAAGCAGGCGATTTTTTCACGGATCACTTCGGGGTCTACTTCCGCGGGCGGGCGCGTGAACGCGGCAATCGCTTCGTCAGCGCCGCCCAGCGCCTGCCAGTTTTGCAGCTTGCCGTTGTAGACGTCGCACACCTGCGCATCGCTGATATTGCTCACCGTGACGTTCGCTCCAGCGGCGAATACAATCGCGCCCTTGGCCACCGCGATAACCTTGAGCTTGCCCTTGTGCAATGCTTCGGCATCAACGCCGTGGCTTGCCAGTGCGATCTGTATCTTGTCTTCGGTCACGGCGCGCAGCCTGGCGCCCGTGCCCAGGCCTTTGCCGAATTCCAGCTTCGCATCGGGCGCCTGCTTCTGGTACGCGGCGGCCAGCGCGCGCGCCAGCGGCAGCATGCCTGTTGAGCCGTCCAGCGTGATTTGCTCCGCGCCGCAGACCTTGCCGAGAAACAATGCGCACGACAAAAAAGTCGCGAGTAACGATATTTTCATGGGCCCTCTTCTTTGAGAATGACGTATGTTGCCCGCGCCATCGGAAACTTCGGCCGAGGGCAGCTACATTACGCAGCAAGAAGCCGGGTGGATTTGCAGCGTAGCACGCTTCAGGCCGGCAGCCCCAACACATAACGCGACATGATGTTGCGCTGAACCTCGCTGGTGCCGCCCGCTATGGTGCCGGGGCGCGACATATAGAACGTGGTGAGCGCGTCCACTTCCACGGCAGCGCCCGAGCCGCCAAAGTTGCGCACGCCCTCATGCACGGCTTCTTCCTCGCCGATTTCAAGCAGCAGTTCGGCGAGGCGTTGCCACGCTTCCATGGTCCAGATTTTCAGCATCGACACATCCGGGCCGAGCGCATCGCCGCGCTTCACCTGCTCGACGTAGCGGCCGTACAGCGAGCCCAGGTCTTCGATGTCGAGTTTCAGCGCGGTGTAGCGGTCGAGAAACCCCTGATCCGCAAACAGCCCACGCGCACGCGCCACCATTTCCAGCCGTTGCAGCGCATACGCCGGGCGGCGCGGGCTGCCAATGGCGAGGCGCTCGAACGAGAGCAACGCCTTGGCGACACTCCAGCCTTTATGCAAATCGCCGACGAGATTTTCTTTCGGCACGCGCACGTTGTCGTAATACACCTGGCAGAATTCGGCGTGCCCCGTGAGATTGACGATGGGCCGCAGCGTGATGCCCGGCGTCTTGAAATCGACCAGAAACAGGCTGATGCCTTCCTGCTTTTTCCTGGTGTGCTGATCGGTGCGCGTCAATACATAACAATGCGTGGCATCCTGCGCAAGCGAGGTCCAGATTTTCTGGCCGTTGATCACGTAATCGTCGCCATCCAAAACGGCGGTCGTGCGCAGGCTTGCAAGATCAGACCCCGAATTCGGCTCGGAGTAACCCTGGCACCAGATGTGCTCGCCCGACAGCGCGCGCGGCAGATAGAAACTTTTCTGCGCATCGGTGCCGAAGCGCATGATGATGGGGCCGATGTGCGTGATGCCCTGGTCGGGCGGGCGCGCGACGCCGTGGCGCTCCATCTCCTCCATGTAGATCAGCATCTTGCCGGCATCGAGGCCCATGCCGCCCCACTCGCGCGGCCAGTTCGGCGCGACCCAGCCCTTTTTATAGAGCTGGCCCCACCAGTCTTTCATCTCATCCCAACGCGCGCGGCGCAGAATGTAGCGCAGTGCTTGCGGGTATTCGGCTTCAAAAAACGTTCGCACTTGCGCGCGGAACGCGTCGTCGGTCATCACGGTGTAGTCGGTGTTCATCAAGGTATTTTAATTCTCGCCACGCGGGCGCGGGGAAATCGGGAAGCGATAGAATTACGCAAGATCATCCGTTTGAACAGCGCGCGCCGCGCATTTCGTAAGTTATTGTTTTTATTCATTATTTTATGGCATCAAAAACTATCGAATCAACACTCGCACACGAACTTGCACAACGCATCGTCGCGCTGCGCTACGAGGATCTGCCGCCCGAGGCGATTTACGGGTCGCGCATCGCGGTGATTGACACGTTGGGCTGCATGCTCGCGGGCGCGCACGAAGACACCGTGCGAATCGTGCGTGAATCCATTGGTGCAACCGCGCAAGGCCCCTGCACCATCGCCGCAACCAAGCTGCGCGCCAGTGCGCTCGACGCCGCGCTTATCAATGGCACGGCCGCGCACGCGCTCGATTACGACAACGGCAGCAACAGCATGGGCGGTCACGCTTCAGCGACAATGGTACCCGCGCTGGTCGCCGCGGCGGAAGCCTTCGGTGCAAGCGGACGAGACATCATTCTCGCGCACACGGCGGGGTTCGAGGCCGGCACGCGCATCGGCCACGGCGTGAATTTTCATCATTACGAAAAAGGCTGGCATCCGACTTCCACGCTGGGCACCTTCGCCGTGATCGGCGCTTGCGCGAGCCTGCTCAAGCTCACTGCCGCGCAGACAGCGACGGCGCTGGCCATCGGTGCCTCGCTCGCAAGCGGCATCAAGGCGAATTTCGGTACCATGGTGAAGCCGTTTCACGTCGGCCACTGCGCCCGCAACGGTTTGCATGCGGTGCTGCTGGCGCGTGGCGGCTATAGCGCCGCCGCCGATGCGTTCGAGCACAAGCATGGGTTCTTCGAGATCTACAACGGCAAGGGCAATTACGACGCCAGCCGCATCCTCGCGCACTGGGCCTCACCGCTGGAGATCGTCGCGCCCGGCGCGGGCTACAAGCAATATCCGTGTTGCGCCGCCACGCATGCCGCGCTGGATGCGACGTTCAAAATCGTCAAGCGACGCGGCAAATCCGCGCCAGAGCGCATTGCGCAAATTGAAACCTGGACGCCCGCGCGGCGGCTCGCACACACCAACCGCCCTGATCCGCAAGGCAATCTCGATGCGAAATTCAGCGTGCAGTACTGCGTGGCGCGCGCGCTGATCGACGGTGAAATCGTGATGGAGCACTTCGAGGGCGATGCATATCGCGATGCACGCGTGTGCGCGCTGCTGCCACGCGTGCATTCCGAAATTCACCGCCCTGGGCAGTTTCCGGCGGATAATCACTTTGGCGCCGAGGTGAAAGTAACTTTTGCCGACAGCTCGGTGGATTCGGATCGCGTGGATATTCAATTGGGACGCACGTCGGATAATCCGATACCGCCCGGGCAGTTGCGCGCGAAGTTCGATAACTGCGCGGCGCGCGCATTGCCCACGGCGCAGGTGGCAAAACTGGGCGCGCTGCTGGACCGGCTCGAAGAACTGGGCGCGGTAACTGAACTGGGATCATTGTTATGTTGAGCATCAATTATTTTCGCTACACGCTGTTTGCCGCGGCACTTGCCGCTGGCGCCAGCGTGTGTGCGCAAAATTCGCCGCAGGGCTACCCCAACCGCCCCATCCGCATGCTCGTGTCGCAAGCCGCGGGCGGCCCCACCGATGTGGTGGCGCGCATCTACGCCACGCGCATGGCCGAGCTGCTGGGCCAGCAGCTTGTCACCGACAACCGGCAAAGCGCCGGCGGCATGATCGCCGGCGAAATCACCGTGCGCGCGCCGGCCGACGGCTACACGCTGCTGGTCGCCGCCAACGGCACCATTGCCGTTGCGCCGCATCTGGTGAAGCTCACATTCGATGCGCGCAAGGATCTCATTCCCGTTGCACTGATCGGCAACAGTCCGCTGGGGCTGATGGTGCATCCGCCGCTGGCGGTGAATTCGGTGAAGGAGTTGATAGCACTTGCCAAAACGAAGCCCGGCACCATCAACTTCGCTTCATCGGGGCTGGGCGCGACCTCGCACCTTGCGGGTGAAATGTTGAAGATGCTCTCCGGCATCAACATCGTGCACGTGCCGTACAAGGGTGCAGGCCCGGCATTGATCGGGCTGATGTCGGGTGAAATTCAAATGATGATTTCCGGCTTGTCGTCGGGCATGCCTTATGTGAAACAAAAA
>CAMDLH010000010.1 GCA_945901405.1 Bordetella parapertussis
CCCATGAGCGCAAGTCATGACCTAATTCATACACAGCGACCGGTGGTACACGGCGTGCCGTAGGCCATCGTCTGGCCGCGGGAAGCGCGTACTGAAGAAATATTCCAGCGCCCCGCCGATGCTACACAAGCTTGCGGCAAGGACACGAAACAACTGGTTATGTTCGTCGGACATCATCGGCATCTCTACGCTCAGCAGGCGCCGTCAAACGCCCTGTCGCCATCCGGGTGAGGCAGCCCCGTTGCCGTTACCGCCGCAAAATCGTACAACGTTCGATCAAGCATGTGCGACGGCGTGATGTTCTGCATGGCCGTGAGTATCGTCTCGACACGCCCCGGAAATTTTTTTTCCCACTCACGCAGCAACGCCTTCGCCTCTTTACGTTTGAGATTCTCCTGCGAGCCGCACAGCGTGCAGGGGATGATCGGAAACTGTTTGACCTCGGCCCATTCGGCAAGGTCTTTTTCCTCGCAGTACGCGAGCGGGCGAATCACCACGTGTTTGCCGTCGTCGGACACCAGCTTGGGCGGCATGGTTTTGAGTTTGCCGCCATAGAACATATTGAGCAGAAATGTTTCGAGGATGTCGTCACGATGGTGGCCCAGCGCGATTTTTGTCGCGCCGAGTTCGCTTGCCACGCGATACAGCACACCGCGCCGCAACCGCGAACAAAGTGAGCACATCGTCTTGCCTTCGGGGATCACGCGCTTGACAATGCTGTAGGTATCCTGCGCCTCGATGTGAAACGGCACGCCGAGTTTGGTCAAGTAATCCGGCAACACGTGCTCCGGAAAATTCGGCTGCTTCTGATCGAGATTGACGGCAACGATGTCGAAGTTGACCGGCGCATGCGCTTTCAGGTGCAGCAAAATATCCAGCAGCGCGTAACTGTCCTTGCCGCCCGACAGGCACGCCATCACCTTGTCGCCCTCGCGGATCATGTCAAAGTCAGCGATTGCCTGCCCCGCAAGCCGGCGCAAACGCTTGGCGAGCTTGTTCGATTCAAAGCCCTGCTTGCGCTCTTTCACGCTGCGCGGCGTGATATGAATGATGTGTGTGTCCATGGCTTTAGTGCTATTTGTGCGGAATCGATCACGCAGCCATTCAACCCGGCAACGCGCTCATAACGTGTTGTTTATTTTAGCGTATTCGGCGATCATCCGAGCGTGAAAATGCTGTCTCACCTGCCGCCGCCCCCGCCCGAAGCGCAAGCCATCAGCGATCAACTTTGCGCATTGATCGCAAACGAGATTCAGGTCGCCGGCGGCTGGATCAGCTTCGCGCGATTCATGGAGCTCGCACTCTACGCGCCCGGCCTGGGCTACTACAGCGCGGGCAGCCGCAAGCTCGGCGCGGATGGTGATTTTGTCACCGCGCCGGAAATCTCGCCTCTATTCGCGCGCTGCCTCGCGCGCCAGCTTGCACAACTCTCGCAACAGGGTTTGACATCCGTGCTCGAACTTGGCGCGGGCAGCGGCGCGCTCGCCGCCGAATTGTTGCTTGAGATGGACAAGCTCGGCTGCGCGCCCGATTCCTATCTGATACTCGAACTCAGCGCCGATTTGCGCGAGCGGCAACGAACATGCATCGTAGAGCGCGCGCCCGCGCAACTTCATCGCGTGCGCTGGATAGATGTGCTGCCGGCCGGGTTTGAAGGCGTGATAATTGCTAACGAAGTGTTGGATGCGACGCCTGCGCACATTGTTACTACTTGCGGGGGTGAAATTCTGGAAGGATATGTCCAACGCTGGGTTGGGGATAATCCCTTCATGTGGTACGAAACCACAGCGTCCGAAGAGGTTCGTTGCATTGCTAAAACACTAAATCTCCCGAACGATGACTACAAGTCTGAAATCAACCTCACCTCGCGCGCACTTGTTGCGAGCCTTATGCGCGTGGTCAAGCGCGGCGTGGCGTTGTTCATCGACTATGGTTTTCCGGCGCGCGAGTACTACCATCCGCAGCGCGACCGCGGCACGCTGATGTGTCACTACCGCCACCACGCGCACGACGATCCATTCGCCTTCATCGGCTTGCAGGACATCACCACGCACGTCGATTTCAGCGCCATCGCCGCCGCCGCGCAACGCGCGGGCGCGCAAGTGCTGGGCTACACCTCGCAGGCGAACTTTCTCATCAATTGCGGCATCACTGATTTGCTCGCTGGCACGCCCGCCGACAACGCGCGCGCCTACGCGCCGCTTGCCGGGCAGGTGCAAAAGCTCACCTCGCCCGCCGAGATGGGCGAGCTGTTCAAGGTGCTCGCGCTGGGCAAGGGCGTTGACGCGACTTTGATGGGCTTCGCGCGCGGTGACCGGTCGCACACGTTGTAAATGGAACTCGATCTCTCTGCCGGCGTATGGGCCATCATCGCGCTGGCGATCTTCGCCGCCGGCATCTCGCAAGGCGCGATGGGTTTCGGCTTTCCCGCGATTTCCACACCCGTGCTGGCCTTGATGACCGATATCAAGACGGCGGTGCTGCTGAATCTCTTGCCCAATCTCACGGTGAACATCATCAGCGTGGTTCAGGGCGGCAACTGGCGCGCGAGCCTGGGTGTGCATTGGCCGGTGGCGGTTTACGCGCTGATCGGGTCGTTCATCGGCGCGTGGGTGCTGGTGTTGGCGCCGCAGGAGCCGCTGCGCCTGCTGTTGGCCGCGATCATTCTTGCGTATCTTTATCAGAAGCAACTGGCGATGCTCAATTGGAACGTGCTGATGCGCCATCCGCGCGCGGCGCAACTTACTTTCGGGCTGACCGGCGGATTTTTTTCCGGTTCGGTGAATAACTCGCTGCCGCCGCTGTTGATTTATTTCATGCTGCTCGGCGTGCAAGCCACGATCATGACGCAGATGCTCAACCTGTGTTTTCTCGGCGGCAAGCTGATGCAGGCGGCGACCCTCGCGGGCGCGGGCGAACTGAGTCTCGCCGCCGCGGCGGCAAACGTACCGCTGACGCTGGTGGCGCTCGCGGGCATGGCGGCGGGCGCGCGCACCCAGCGTTATTTCAGCGTGGCCGCGTATCAGAAGGCATTGCGCTACCTGCTGTTCGTGCTGGCGTTTGTGCTCGCCGCGCAGGGCATGCGCTATTTTCTGCGCTGAGTTTTCCGCTAATATTGGCGCATGCGTAACGTTATTCTTGCGATGCTGTGCGCCATCGCTCTCGCCGCGCACGCCGCGGATGATGTAGCCCAGGCCGAATACCAATGGGCGAAAAGCCCGCATGGCCGCATGCTCGAGCGCACGTTGCCGCGCAGCGTCGAGCCGCACACTCTGCCGGAGCCGCAATCCGGCGGCGCGAAACTAACCGTGCGCTACTGCGTGCAATGCCACTACCTGCCCGCGCCGCACATGCATACGGCGAAGCGCTGGACAGCGGTGGTCGAGCGCATGAATTGGCGCATGCAGGGCAAGGGCAACATGGGCACGCTGATGAAGGACATGATGGCAGGTGTCGCCGCGCCGAATGCCGCGGAACTCGCGACGCTCACCACCTACCTGCAAAAACACGCGCAGAACGAAATTGATTCCGCGCATCCGGCGCTGAAAACAAAAGAAGGACAGATGTTCAGCATCGCGTGTTCGCAATGCCACGCGCTGCCCGAGCCCAGGCGTCACAACGCGCGCGCGTGGCCCGGCGTGGTGGCGCGCATGCAGCGTCACATGACCTGGACCAATCGCGTGGTGGGCGACGCGAGCCTGCGCACCAATCCGGAGTTGCAGACCGCTGAAATCGTCAAATGGCTACAAAATCAATCAAGATGAAAATATCAATAAAAACAATTACTTACATTATGTGTGTATTGGTTACATTGGGCGCAACTTCGATCCACGCGCAGCAATACCCCGCCAAGGTCGTGCGTCTGCTGATCCCGTTTTCCGCGGGCAGCGGCTCGGACACCATCGGCCGTATTTACGCCGGCGGGCTGGCGGAAAATTTCGCTCAGCAAGTCATCGTCGAGAATCGCGCGGGCGCCGCGGGCAACATCGGCGCGGAGGTCGAGATGCGCGCGCCGGCCGACGGCTACACACTGTTTCTCGTGAATATGGCGCACGCGGTTAACGTCAGCATGTATCGCAAACTCGCATACGATCCCTTGCGTGACTTTGCGCCGGTGTCGATGCTCGCCACCGGCCCCGCGATACTCGTCGTGCATCCATCGCTGCCGGTGAAAACCATCGGTGAACTAGTGAAGCTCGCCAAGGCGCGGCCCGGCGCGATCAATCATTCCTCGGCGGGTGTAGGCACGTTCACCTTTCTTGCCGCCGAGATGTTCAAGCGCCAGGCGGCGGTGGACATGCTGCACGTGCCGTACCGCGCCGGCGGCGAAGCATTGACTGCGGTGATCTCCGGCGAAACCTCGGTGTATTTTTCGCCAGCGGCGGGTGCTATCCCGCAGGTGAAACAAGGCCGCCTGCGCCCGCTTGCGGTCACCAGCAGCAAACGCATTGCGCTGATGCCCGAATTGCCCACGGTGGCGGAAAGCGGCTATCCAAAATTCGAATCCGGCAATTGGTACGGCATCGTCGTGCCCGCGAAAACACCGCGCGAAATCATCGAGCGCGCGCATAAGGCATCCGTCGCCTCGCTGAACAACGCCGCGATCAACAAACGCCTGAACGATCTGGGTTTCGTGTTGATCGGCAATACGCCGGAAGAATTCGCGGCGTTCTTCCGTGCGGAGATCGACGCGTTTGCGAAACTGGTGAAGGATCTGAAACTTGGCGCGGACTGAATCACACGGCACGCGTGAGCGTGATATCAAACGCCGCGTGTGATACGCCCTTCTCGTCGCGCTTTAACGCCGGCGCCAGTTCATCGGGCACGCCGCGCTCGCGCCCAAAATAAAGCTGTGTGACCAGCGTGGTATGTCCGGCGTGGCTCACGCGATAGTGAATGTGCCGCGGCCGGCCTGGATATTCCGCCGGCACGATCGAGGTAAAACTGTAGCGCCCATCGCGATCGGTCGTGATGCTGGCGCGCAGCAGGCACGCGGCATCGTCCTGTTTGCCGCGCGTGAAGTGGCTGTAATCGCCGTTGGCGTCGGCGTGCCACACCTCGACCAGCGCGCCGGCAAGCGGCTTGCAATCCACGCCCTGCACACGGCCCGTCACGACCAAGCGCTCCTTGCCGCCGGAGCCGCTGACGCAAAGCTCGGCTTGTGCGGGTGCGTTGCGCGTGTAAAAAGGCCCAAGCTGATCGCGCGGCGTGACGCGGCAGTGCTGCGCGGCGGCGGGCAGCGTCGTGATGCCCGCCACGCCGGCAAAAACGATCCGGCGGCGGCGCGGAGAAAATGCCGGCGATTGCATGGTTGCCGACGCGTCGCGCACTACGAAGGCACTTTCATTCCACGCTGCACGGCGGGCCGCGCCGAGATCGCATCGAACCAGCGTTTCACATTCGGCACGGTATTCAGATCAGTCTTGTGCCACTCGTAGCGCGCCACCCACGGGTAGGTCGCCATGTCGGCAATCGAGTACTCGTCCGCGAGATAGGCGTGATCCTTGAGATGTTTGTCGAGCACGGCATACAGACGATCCTTCTCCTTGCCGTAACGCTCGATCGCGTACGGCACCGGCTCTTTCGCCGCGCGCAGGAAGTGATGCACCTGCCCGAAGATCGGCCCCACGCCGCCCATCTGGAACATCAGCCATTGCAAGGCGACGCTGCGCGCCTGGCCGCTGGGCGCCAGAAACTTGCCGGTCTTCTCGGCGAGATAAATCAGGATCGCGCCCGACTCAAAAATCGACAGCGGCTTGCCGTCAGGCCCGTCGCTATCGATGATCGCGGGTATCTTGCTGTTCGGGTTGATCGCGACGAATTGCGGCGTAAATTGATCGTCCTTGCCGATGTTAATCGCGTGCGTGTTGTAGGCGAGGCCGCACTCTTCGAGCATGATGGATGCCTTGCGGCCGTTGGGTGTGGTCCAGGTGTAGAGGTCGATCATCGTTGTCCTGCCTTTCGTTTATGAAAACCTTTTTTAGCCGCGGATTTACACAGATGAACACAGATTAAAAACCACTCCGTCGTTCCAGCGCAGGCTGGAACCCAGGTTGTAACCCGGCCCGTAGGGCCAGAAATCAGATGCTTCGCATTTGATTACGCACTGGATTCCGGCCTGCGCCCGAATGACGATTTTGGTTTTTAATTTGTGTTCATCTGTGTAAATCCGCGGCTATATGCTTTCGACCTTCATTCCTTCTCATCCAACGCAGCGCGCACCGCTTCCGCACGCGCCTGATGAATGGCATCCTTGATGCGCCGAGGTTCAGTCACGCGTTTCGCAATGGCTCCCGCATCCACGCCAGCAGCCGCCTGCAACGCCAGCGCCAGCCGCGCGGCCTGCGGGTAATCACGACTTTCCAGTCCCAAACGGCCACGCGCGTCGCTTTCGCACGCTTCCAGCAGCCGCGCGAAACGCTCCGGACGACGAAACGCATCGGCGCCTTGCAGCAGTTGCACGATGGTTCCGGCGCGCAATTCCGCCGCGCGATGGATCGCGCCGTGATGGCGCGCCATGATCATTGCGAGATCGCGGCACTCGGCGGGCACGCGCAGGCGCTCGCAGAGTTTTTCAACGAGAGCGGTGCTGCGTTCCTCGTGCCCGATGTGGCGCGGCCATTCCTCGCGCGGCGTCGTGCCCTTGCCCAAGTCATGCGTCAGCGCGGCAAAGCGCACTTCGAGTGCGTAACCGCGACTCGCCGCATAATCGAGCACCATCATCACGTGCACGCCGGTGTCGATCTCCGGGTGATGCACGGCACTTTGCGGCACGCCATGGAGCGCATCGACTTCGGGCAGCACGCGCGCGAGCGCGCCACAGTCACGCAGCGCATCGAACATGCGCGAAGGTTTTTGCTCCATCAGCCCGCGTGAAAGCTCCTGCCACACACGCTCGGCGACCAGCGCATCGGCTTCGCCGTTGTTCACCATCTGCCGCATCAACGCCAGCGTTTCATCGGCAATGGTAAATCCAAAGCGAGCCGCGAAGCGCGCCACGCGCAGGATGCGCACCGGGTCTTCGGCAAACGCCATGCTCACGTGGCGCAGCACGCGCGCCTTCAAATCGGTGACGCCGTTAAACGGATCGATGAGCTTGCCATCCGTGCCTTTGGCGATGGCGTTGATGGTGAGATCGCGCCGCGCGAGATCTTCTTCGAGCGTCACGCCGGGCGCGGTATGAAACTCAAAGCCGTGGTAGCCGCGCGCGGTCTTGCGCTCGGTGCGTGCCAGCGCGTATTCCTCGTGCGTTTGCGGATGCAGAAAAACCGGAAAATCGCGGCCCACCGGTTTGTAGCCAAGGGCCAGCAATTCTTCCGGCGTAGCACCCACCACCACGTAGTCGCGATCCTTCACCGGCAGCCCCAGCAGCCCGTCGCGCACCGCACCGCCGACTTCAAAAATATCCATTACAACAATAACTTACGTATCTGCGTAGCGATGCATCAGCGGTGCGCGCGATCACGAAAGCGCATATAACGCCCGCGCGGTGAGCGCTGCGCCAGCCACACGGGTGCCAGCGCTTCGAGCGCGCCGGGCTTGATGCCGAAGGGGAATTCGTTGCCGCTGACGTTGTCGATTTTCATCGACCAGTAGTTATCGCGCGTAAGCAGTCTTACGAACGGTACGAGTTCCAGCGCGAAGGCTTGCAGGTATGACAAACGGTCGCCGAGCGCCACTACGGGCCGCACATGGCCGGTGACGCGGCCCGCGTATTCGACCAGTTCGCGCAGGGTGTATACCTTGGGGCCGCACAAGTCGTAGCTCGCGCCGTATGTGTCAAGACGCTCAAGGCTGGCCACAAATGCCGCCGCGACATCGCCCACATAGACCGGCTGAAAGCGCGCATTTGCGCTGCCCAGCAACACCAGCGGGAACAGCTTCTGCAATAGCGCAAACAGATTGAGAAACCCGTCCTCCGGTCCGAACATCACCGACGGACGAAAGATCGTGGTATCCAGCCCTGAGTTGCGCACCGCGGTTTCGGCCTCGCCCTTGGTCTTGAGATATTCGCTCGGCGCGGCGGTTGCGGCATTGAGCGAACTCATGTGCAGCAGCCGGCGTATACCCGACTCGCGGCAGGCAGCAACCACCTTGTTCGCCAGCTCGACGTGCCCGGCACGAAAGCTCGCATTGCCGCGCCCGTTATGCAGTATGCCGACGAGGTTGATCACCGCATCGCAGCCGCGCATCAATTGCACGAGTTGCGCGGGGTCGTGCACGTTGGCCTCGACCACATCAACCGTGGGCAGAAGAATCAGGCGCTTCGCATGATCGCGCCGCCGCGTGGCGGCACGCACACGATACCCGCGCGCCGCCAGTGCGGCGCAGAGGTGGCGGCCCACGAAGCCGGAGCCGCCTAATATGCAAACTGTTTTGATGTCCATGTTTTTTTAGTTAAACGTAAAACGCAGCCAGCGCCGTTGGGGGCAATTCACAATTCACAATTCACATTTCACGTTTCACGGAGTATCTCCCAAACCCTTCTCATCCGGCCGGCGCGCGGTGATTTCACCGATGCGCTGGCGCAACGATTGCGGCTGCTGCGTAAACAGGTTGGCGTAATAGCTTGCGTTGGCCATCACCAGTTTCACGTAGTGCCGGGTTTCGTTGAACGGTATATTTTCCGCGAAAATCGCCGCGTCCATGTTGACGTTGGGCCGCCACGCGCGCGCGCGGCCGGGGCCGGCATTGTAGGCGGCGGAGGCCAGCACCGGGCTGTTGTCCAGGTAATCGTACACGTGGCGCAGGTAATAGGTGCCCAGGCTCAGATTGGTGTCGATGTCGTTCACATTGCCCCAGCGCCAATTCTTAAGCCCGAGCCGGCCCGCCACCCACTGCGCCGTGCCCGGCATCAGTTGCATCAAGCCGCTCGCACCCGCGCTGGATCGGATGTCGGTGATGAAGCGGCTCTCCTGGCGGATCAGGCCCAGCACCCACGCCTCGTCGAGATCAAACCGCGCTGCGTGCTGTTTGAGCAAATCGCGATGCGGCGCGAGATAACGCAATCTGAAATCATGTTGCGCGGTGGTTTTGTCGGCGGTGTTGATCGCGCGGTCATTGATGTCGTTGCGGCGCGCGATTTCCGCCGCGGTGATCAGCTTGCGGTCGTCGAAATCACGGATGACCCAAACCCACTCGCGCGTCGCTTCCGCGCGCAGGCCCAGCCGGAAGAGCGCCAGCGCGCGGCGGATGCCGCCATCCTGGCTCATCGCCTGAATATCAGCCGCGCTGGGCGTGTAGGTCACCGGCGGCGCGGTAATCTTGCCGCCGAGGTCTTCGAGCGCGAGCTGGCCGTAGAAAAGAAATTCCTGCGACAGCGGTTTTAGCAACGCCAGCGCCTCGGCTTCGCGGCCCATGGTTTTTAACGCGCGCGCCTTCCAGTAGCGCCACGGCGAATCGTGTTGCTCATGCGTCATGGCATCGACCGCGGCCAGCACTTCCTTCCAGTTGCCCGCGCGCAATGCCGCGCGGCCCTTCCATTCGAGTTGCAGATCGTTCATGCCGCTGGCCCGCGAATACCACGCCAGCGTGTCCGGGTCATGGCGCAGCGCGCCCTGGTGGCCGATCTCCCCCCACACCACGCCGCGCTCTTCGGCATTAAAGCGCGCTTCGATACGCGACCAGTGATCGGCGGCCTGCCGCGGCGAGGTGCGCGCGAGTCGATAAGCGGCGAACATCGCGGTCTCGCGCCCGGCGCGCGTGGCGGTGTCGAACTGCTGGCGCGCGAGATAGCCGCCAGGGTTGGACGATATCGCCGACAACACGCCGGCGTTGGGCGCCTGGCCCGCCGGCAGATGGCCGGAAACACGCGCGGCCACGCCCACTTGCCCCGCCTGCAGCGCGAGCCGTACGCGCGTCCAGATATCCTGCTCACTCAGCTGCCCCGATGCCGCCAGCGCACTGAACAGCGGCGTGCAGCTCGCCGGCGTGTCCTTGGAGGTGAACCACAGCGAACGCGCCTCGCGTATGGCGGTGGCGTCGGTACGCGCACGCGCCTGCAACGCATAGCAGGTGATTTCCACGTCGTCATTCACCAACAGCGGCAACTCGCCCTGGAACAATTCCCACTGCTGATTCTTGCCGAGGAGCTTCAGCCAGTCCGCGCGCATGCGCTGGGCGACAAACGTGCCGCGGTATTGCTCCAGAAACGCACGAATCGTTTCGGTGTCGGCGGTATCCAAGCGTGAGCGCAACTGCCAGTAGGCGCCATACGGCTCCAGCACATGCCCCTTCAACTTGGGCGCGAGCACATCGAGCCTGCGCGTGTCGTTGACGCGAAACGCCTCGCGCGCGGCGTGAAAGTCATCGTCGGTTTGTGCCGACGCAACCGCGCCGATCAGAAGCAACGGCAGGAGCAGGAGTTTTGCAATTTTCATTGGGATCATTCTAGCGAATTTTGCTGGGTGGGGCTAAAAGAAAGTGTTGAGTGTTTAGTTTTGAATGTTAAGTTAGGACTGCGTGAAAGACGATTGTTCCCGCCCACGGAAACTCAACACTAAAAACTCAGCACTCAACACTAATCCCGGCTAGCCGAGAAACAGTTTATAAGCCGGATTCCCGCTCTCATTCCAGTACGGATACCCCACGCGTTCGAGAAACGCCTGGAACTGCTTTTTGTCGCTGGGCGGCACCTGCATGCCGGCGAACACGCGGCCGTAATCGGCGCCGTGGTTGCGGTAGTGAAACAGGCTGATGTTCCAGCCGCGGCTCATGCTGGTCAAAAACCTGATCAGCGCGCCGGGGCGCTCGGGGAATTCAAAGCGATAGAGGATTTCATTCTTCGCCGCCGGCGCGTGGCCGCCGACCATGTGGCGGATGTGTAGCTTGGCGAGATCGTTGTTGCTGAAATCCTGCGTCTTCAGGTCGCGCCTGCGCAGCGCGCGCACCAACCTTGCGGTTTCTTCGCGGTTTTGCACCTGCACGCCGACGAAGACCTGCGCCGCCGCGGGGTCGGCGTAGCGATAGTTGAATTCGGTGACATTGCGCGGGCCGAGCAGTTCGCAGAACGCCTTGAAGCTGCCCGGCTTCTCGGGAATCGTTACCGCGAGCACGGCTTCGCGATGTTCGCCCAGTTCCGCCTCCTCGGCCACGAAACGCAGGCGGTCGAAATTCATGTTCGCGCCACTCGCCACCGCGACGTAGGTCTCGCCGCGCGCGCCGGTCTTCAGCGCGTAGGCCTTCGCTCCGGCGATGGCCAGCGCGCCCGCCGGTTCGAGTATCGCGCGCGTGTCGGCGAACACATCCTTGATCGCCGCGCAGATGGCGTCGGTGTCGACGCGAATCACTTCATCGACGTACTGCCGGCACAAACGGAAAGTTTCGACGCCCACCTGCTTCACCGCCACGCCATCGGCAAACAATCCCACCTGATCGAGCCGCACGCGGCGGCGCGCTTTCAACGATTGATACATCGCGTCGGCGTCCTCCGGCTCGACGCCGATCACCTTGACCTCGGGGCGCAGGCGTTTCACGTACGCGGCGATGCCCGAAATCAGCCCGCCGCCGCCCACCGGTACGAAAATCGCATTAAGCGGCCCGGCGTGCTGGCGCAGGATTTCCATGCCGATGGTGCCCTGGCCGGCGATGATGTCCGGGTCGTCGTAAGGGTGCACGAAGGTGAGCTTGTGGCGGCGCTCCAGTGTCAGCGCGTGCGCGTAGGCTTCATCGTAAGAGTCGCCTTGCAGCACGACCTTCGCGCCGCGCCCGCGCACCGCGTCCACCTTGATCCGCGGCGTGGTGACGGGCATGACGATGGTGGCGTTGCAGCCGAGCTTTTGCGCGGCGAGTGCGACGCCCTGCGCATGGTTGCCGGCCGAGGCCGCGATCACGCCAGCGTCGAGCGCCGCGCGCGGCAGGTGCACCATCTTGTTGTAAGCGCCGCGCAGCTTGAACGAGAACACCGGCTGCATGTCCTCGCGCTTGAGCAACAGGCGGTTGCGCATGCGGCGCGTGAGGCTGGGCGCCAGGTCAAGCGGCGTCTCCTGCGCCACGTCGTAAACACGGGCGTTGAGGATGCGCTTGAGGTAGTCGGGGTGTTTCATGGTCTCGTCACAAGAATACGGCAAACTCCGCCGCTTGAGGCGTAAGATTACCGCTGTACATCAATCAATCAGCGGATTATTATCTCACTATGATGACCCAGGACGAGATGAAGCAAGCCACGGCGAAAGCCGCCATTGCCTATGTGCAGGACAGCGTGGTCGGCGTGGGCACGGGTTCGACCGCGAATTACTTTATCGCGGAGCTTGGCAAGATCAAGCACCGGCTCGACGGCGCGGTGGCCAGTTCCGAAGCCACGGCGCAAAAGTTAAAGGCGCTCGGCATCGCCGTGCTGGATTTGAACAGCGTGAAAGAGCTGCCGGTCTACGTCGACGGCGCGGATGAAGTGACACAACATCTGGCGATGATTAAAGGCGGCGGCGGCGCGTTGACGCGCGAGAAAATCGTCGCGGCGGTGGCGCGCAAATTCGTCTGCATCGCCGATCAATCCAAGCTCGTCGATGTGCTCGGCAAGTTTCCGTTGCCGGTGGAAGTGATCCCGATGGCGCGCTCGTACGTGGCGCGTGAGATCGTCAAGCTCGGCGGCCAGCCCGCGTGGCGCCAGGGCTTCACCACCGACAACGGCAACCTGATACTCGACGTGCACAATATGTCGATACTGAAACCCGCCGAGCTCGAAGCGGCGTTGAACCAGATCACCGGCGTGGTCACCAATGGATTGTTTGCGCGGCGCGGTGCCGATGTGCTGCTGCTCGGCTCGACAGATGGCGTAAAAACAATAATAAAAACAATTACTTAGCGTTATATGGCTGAATACACCACGCTCGCCGCCGTAGACCTTGGCTCGAATTCGTTCCATTGCCAGATCGCGCGCGTGGACGGCGAGCAGTTGTATCCGCTGGATGCGCTGCGCGAGGCGGTGCAAATCGGCGCGGGTCTCACCCACGACAAACTGCTCGATGACGCCGCGCAGACGCGCGCGCTGGCCTGCCTGCAGCGCTTCGGCGAACGGCTGCGCAGCTTCGCGCCCAGCGAAGTGCGCGCGCTCGGCACCAATACGCTGCGCGTGGCGAAAAACACCGCTGCGTTTCTGAAGAAAGCCGAGGCCGCGCTGGGCTTCCCGATTGAGGTCATCGCCGGACGCGAGGAAGCGCGGCTCATTTACCTGGGCGTCGCGCACAGCCTGCCCGCGTCGGACGAACGGCGGCTGGTCGTCGATATCGGCGGCGGCTCGACCGAGGTCATCGTCGGCGCGGGTTACAAGCCGCAGCGGCTGGATAGTCTTTACATGGGCTGCGTGTCGTACAGCAGGCAGTTTTTCGGCGACGGCAAGTTGACCAAGGGCGCGATGAAGCAGGCCGAGCTTGCCGCGCGCACCGAGTTGCAGCACGTCGTCGCCGGCTTCGCGCGCCGCAACTGGGATCACGCGGTCGGCTCATCCGGCACCGCGCGCGCGCTGGCGCAGGTGTTGCGCGCGTGCGGTTTCGCGGATGGCGCGATCACGCCCGAAGGCCTCGAAAAATTGCGCGCGCTGCTGCTCAAGGCCGGCGATCTTTCCAATCTCCAGATCGAGGGCTTGAAGCCCGACCGCGCGATGGTGCTGCCCGGCGGATTCGCCATCATGAGCGCGGTGCTCGAGGAACTGGGCATCGAATCGATGGCGGTGGCCGACGGCGCCATGCGCGAAGGCATCCTGCACGACCTGCTCGGCCGCACGCGCCACCGCGATACACGCGAGGCCACCGTGCATCAATTCACACAGCGCTACCACGTCGATCAGCCGCAAGCGCGGCGCGTGGGCGCGCTGGCGGCGAATCTCTACGACCGGTTCGCGCAACCCAATGAACGCGCCGCGCAAATACTGGCATGGGCGGCAAAGCTGCATGAGATCGGCATCTCGGTGGCCTACGGCGGCTACCACCGGCATTCGGCCTACATCATCGCCAACGCCGACATGCCCGGCTTCACGCGCGACGAACAACATCGCATCGCCCAACTCGTGTTAGCGCATCGCCGCTCGCTGAAAAAGATTCAGCCCGAGCTCGATGAAAACATCGACTGGCGCATGCTGTTCGCACTGCGCCTGGCAGTACTGTTCTGCCAGCGGCGCTCCGAAATCAACCCGCGCGTTCTGGGTGCCAAGGCCGGCGATGCACGCTTCAAACTGGAGCTCGACCCCGCATGGCTGCAACGCAACCCGTTAACACTCACCGCGCTGCGGGAAGAAATTCGCGAGTGGGAAAAAATCGGGTTCGAGGTGAAGATTGGCGGACTGGATGAGGCGGGGGAACGGACGGAGATGGCGTTGGCGAGTTAGGCAAGCACTACGAATAGCGACGGCAAAGATTCATGCTTTTTTGTCGCGTTTCAACCCATCCTCAATCGCCGCCACCAGCGTCTTCAACACCTTGATGCGCGCGTGGTATTTGTTGTTCGCCTCCACCAGCGTCCACGGCGCCACGGCAGTTGAGGTGCGATCCACCATCTCGCATACCGCGACTTCGTACTCATCCCATTTCTTGCGGTTGCGCCAGTCTTCCTCGGTGATCTTGAAGCGCTTGAAGCTCACTTGCTCGCGCGCCTTGAAGCGTTTGTACTGCTCTTCCTTGCTGATGGCGAGCCAGAATTTCACCAGCACGATGTTGTGATTGGCGAGTTGCTGCTCGAATTCGTTGATCTCGGCATAGGCGCGCATCCAGCCGTCATCCGAGCAGAATTTCTCGACGCGTTCGACCAGCACGCGGCCATACCATGAGCGGTCGAATATGGTGAAGCGCCGCCGTCTTGGGATGTGCCGCCAGAAGCGCCACAGGTAGGGCTGCGCGCGTTCTTCCTGCGTGGGGGCGGCCACTGGCACGTTTTGATACGAGCGCGCGTCGAGCGCCGCGGTGACGCGGCGGATGGCCCCGCCCTTGCCCGCGGCGTCGTTGCCCTCGAACACCGCCACCACCGACAGCGATTTGAATTTGGGGTCGCGCGTAAGTTTGTTGAGACGCCCCTGCCATTTGTCGATTTCCTTGGCGTAGTCCTTGCGTGCCATGTCCTGGTCGAGCTTCAACGCGCGCAGCACGTTGTAGCGATCCGCCGGCGGCGGCAGTTGCGGCGCGCGCCGTGCCGCAGGCTTGGCGGGCTTGATATCCAGCCGCGCACGCATCGCGCCCAGCAGATACCGCCCCACCGTAAGCATGCGATGCCGTGCGTCCATGCCTGGCACCACGACCCATGGCGCATCACCGGTGGAGGTCTGGCGCAAAAAAGGCTCGCACACCTTGACGAATTTGTCATGGCGCTTGAAATATTTCCACTCAAGCTCGGTGACGCGCCAGCGTGTTTTCGGGTCTTGTTCCAGCGTCTTCAAGCGTTTTTTCTGCTGCGCTTTCGACAGATGAAACCAGAATTTCACCAGCAACACGCCTTCGTCGGCGAGCATTTTTTCGAGGCGCTGGATTTCGCTGACGTATTGCGCGAGTTCACCTTCGCTGATTTCACCCTGCACGCGCGCGACCAGTGGCACGGTATGCCACGCGCCGAAGAAGATGCCAGTCTTGCCCTTGGGCGGCAGTGCGCGCCAGTAGCGCCACATCAGCGGCCGCTCGCGCTCCTCGTCGGACATGTCGGGGAACGCATGCGTTTGCACGTGGCGCGGATCCATCCACTCGTTGAGCAAATTGACGGTCTCGCCCTTGCCCGCGCCTTCCACGCCAGCAATCAAAATCAGCACCGGAAACGTGCCGTTTTCCTTCAGGTCATATTGCGCGTTGAGCAACGCCTCGCGCAGCTTGACCGCCTCGCGCTCGTAAGCAGCCTTGTCTATTTTGTAATCGAGATCGGCGGATTCAAACATGATCTACTCGCACGAAAAGTAAAACTACAGCATGCCCGGACTCATCATCCCAAGCAAGCTGCATTCGCCCGGCCCACGCCCGGAAATCCACCACACCGCCCCTTTCTTCACGCTGAGATCGCCCTCGCTGCCGGTCAACAGCAGCGACGCCGTTTGGCCCAACGTGGGTTGATGACCGACGACCAGAACGCTATGCGCGGCATGCGGCCACTGTGCGGCCTTGAGCACGTCGCGCGGATCGGCGCCGGTTGCGATCTCCATGCACGTCGCGAAATCGCGGCGCAGCGCGTGCGCGGTCTGCTGCGCGCGCAACGCGGGGCTTACCAGTATCAACGCATCCTTCGGCAGCCGTTCGTTGAGCCACGCGGCGATACGTTTCGCCTGCGCGTGGCCCTTGGCGGTGAGCTTACGTTCCGCATCGGGGTAGCCGTCTTCGGCGTCAGCGTGACGCCACAGGATCAGATCCATGATTATATAAGTATTTGTTTTTAAACAATAATTTAAACACTTAAGAAGTAGCCAGCTTCGCCAGCAAGCGCTGTTGCGCGCCTTCTCTGTCACCGCCGCTGACGAGCTGGTAGCCGCCGTGCCGGTCCATGATCCACGCTTGTGCGTGATCTTCGAGGTACGGTTTGAGTCCTTCTTCGATCACGCGTTTTTTAAGCGCCGCGTCAAGCACCGGAAAGCACACTTCGACGCGGCCGAAGAAATTGCGTCCCATCCAGTCCGCGCTTGACAGATAGACGTTGTCCTGACCGTCGTTGTGAAAACAAAACACGCGCGTGTGTTCGAGAAAGCGTCCGACGATGGAACGCACGCGAATATTCTCCGACACGCCCGGCACGCCCGGACGCAACGCGCACACGCCGCGCACTATGAGATCGATCTGCACGCCGGCCTGCGACGCCGCATACAGCGCGCCGATTACTTCGGGTTCGAGCAGCGCGTTCATCTTGGCGGTAATGCGCGCCTCGCGCCCCGCCACGGCATGCGCGGTCTCGGTGTTAATGGCGTGCATGATCTGTTTGTGCAGCGTGAACGGCGCCTGCCACAGATGTTTTAACTTGGTGGCGCGGCCAAAACCGGTCAGTTGCATGAAAATATCGTTTACGTCGGCGCTGATTTCCTCGTTGCAGGTGAACAGCCCGAAATCGGTGTACACCTTCGCCGTGCGCGCGTGATAGTTGCCGGTGGACAGATGCACGTAGCGGCGCAGTGTGCTCGCTTCAAGTTCTTTTTCCTGCCCTTGTTCGGGCACTCGTTCGGACACTTGTTCGCGCCGCACCACCATCAGCATTTTCGCGTGCGTCTTGTGCCCCACCACTCCGTAGACCACATGCGCGCCGACTTCCTCGAGGCGTTGCGCCCAGTTGATATTGGCTTCTTCGTCAAAGCGCGCGAGGAGTTCCAGCACCACGGTGACTTCCTTGCCGCTGCGCGCGGCGGCGATCAGGATTTCCATCAGTTCCGATTCGGCGCCGGTGCGGTATACCGTCTGTTTGATCGCGACCACCTTCGGGTCGCGCGCCGCCTCCTGCAAAAATGAAATCACCGGCTGAAACGACTGGAACGGGTGATACAGCATGATGTCGCCGCCGCGCATTGCCTCGAACACGCCCGCCGCGCGTTCGAGGCGCGCGGCCTTGCCCGCGTTAAACGGCGGGAATTTAAGATCAGGGCGGTTAACGCCGTCGGGCACGCTCATCAAGCGCACCAGATTCACCGGGCCGTCCACGCGGTAGATGTCTTGCGGATCCAGCATGAACTGGCGCATGAGAAAGTCGCTGATCGGCTGCGGGCAATTGGCGGTGATTTCAAGACGCACCTCGTCGCCAAACTGCCGGTGCGGCAGTTCACCACGCAGCGCGGTGCGTAAATCCTGCACCTCCTCGTCGTCCACGAACAGATCGCTGTTGCGCGTCAGGCGAAATTGATAACTGGCGATCACCTTCATGCCAGCGAAGAGTTCCGCCACGTGCGCGTGCATGATGGTTGATAGCAGCACGAATTCGTGCTCCACGCTCGACGCCTCGGCGGGCAGACGGATCACGCGCGGCAGCACGCGCGGCGCCTGCACGATGGCCGTGCCCGAGCCGCGCCCGAAGGCATCCTTGCCTTCGAGCTTCACCGCGAAGTTAAGACTCTTGTTCAACACGCGTGGAAACGGATGCGAGGGGTCAAGCCCGATCGGCGTCAGCACCGGCATCACCTCGCGGCGAAAATACGCCGCAATCCATTCCGCTTGCGCGGCGCCAAATTCGGTGTGCGGCAAAAAGCGTATGCCCGCGCGCGCGAGGCCCGGCACGATTTCCTCGTTGAACAATCGATACTGTTCGGCGACCAGTTCGTGCGCGGCTGCGGCAACCTGCTGGTAAACCTGGCTGGCGGGCATGCGATCCGGCCCATCGGCCAATGTGCCGGCTTCGATTTCGGTATGCAGGCCGGCCACGCGTATCTCGAAAAACTCGTCGAGATTGCTGCTGACTATGCACAGAAAACGTAATCGTTCCAGCAGCGGCGTCGCGGGATTCGCCGCCTGCGCCAGCACGCGCCGGTTAAACGCGAGCTGCCCCAGCTCGCGATTGAGAAAGAGTTCAGGCGCGAGGCGTGTCTTGCTCATGTTCTGGATGCAACAGTGGCCGCGTCGTGTGCGCGCTACCTGCCGGGCGGCGGCACGTAACCCGCGGCGCTGTCCGCGCCCTCGCCGAAGAAGTACTTTTCGGTTTGCTGCGACAGATACTCGCGCGATTTCTTGTCCGCAAGGTTGAGGCGGTTTTCGTTGACCAGCATCTTCTGCTGTTCGAGCCACTGCTTCCACGCCTCCTTGGAAACGCTCTCGAAAATACGCTTGCCGAGCGCGCCGGGATACGGCGGAAAATCCAGCCCTTCGGCACTGCGCCCCAGCTTGATGCATTGCACGGTTCTTGCCATGTGACAGCCTTTTAAAGTTTCGTAAATGATTTCGGCGCCGTGACAGCCGCGCGGGATTACGCGGTGAACGGCAAATCCATCGTGCGGTGCATATTAGCCACATTCTTCATCAGCGGGTGATCCGAGCGCGGCCGTTCCAGATGGTATCCCTGCACGCAATCGACGCCAAACGCGCGCAGCATTTCAAACGTGGCCTCGTCCTCGACGCATTCCGCGATGGTGGTCTTGTGCAATCCGCGTGCCACCGACACCATCGCCTTTACGAACAACTGATTGTCGTGCTCCTGCGGCAGATTGCGTATGAACAAGCCGTCGATCTTGATCGAATCGACGTGCAGATGCTTCAGATACGCGAACGAAGAAAACCCGGTGCCGAAATCATCCAGGCACACGCCGCAGCCGGTCTGGCGCAGCGCCTCGATGAAGCGGCACGCGTCATGCAGATCGGACACCGCGGAGGTCTCGGTCAGCTCCACCAGCAGGCGGTGCGCGGCGACGCCGCAGCGTTTCAGCTCCTCGGATATGAATTGCGGCAGCGTCGGTTCGTCAAACGAGCGCCCGGAAATATTCACCGCCAGCGCGGGAATTTCCTTGCCCCCGGCCAGCGTGCGTATCGATTCGCGCAGCACCCAGCGGTCGATGTCGAGTATCTTGCCGGAGCTTTCCGCCGCCGGAATGAATTCACCGGGCATGATCAGCACCTCTGCATCGTCCTTGTCGCGCATGCGCACCAGCACCTCGAAATGCGACAACGCGCGGTCAGCGGTGTTGTAGACGCCCTGGAACTGCAACTCCATCAGGTTGGTCTCGATCGCATGCGAAATGCGATCGTTCCACGACAATCGCGTCACCATGCGCTGCGTGGTATCCAGATCGCCGCGGTAAATGCGCCAGGCGTTCTTGCCGGCTTCTTTCGCCTGGTACATCGCGGTGTCGGCGCGTGCGATCAACTCTTCCGATCCATCGGCGTGATCCGGGTACACCGCGATACCGAGACTGCTGGTCAGGCGCAGACTCTGCCCTTCAAACTGATAGCTTATCTGCGCGATGGTGCGCGTGATGCGTTCGGCAAGCACCTTCAACATTTCGTCGGATATGTCGGGCACCAGTGCCGCGAACTCGTCGCCGCCCAGTCGCGCGAATATTTCGTTGCGGCGCACCTGCCCGCTGACCTCGCCCGCCACGCGGATCAGCATCGCATCGCCCGCGCGGTGGCCGAAGGTATCGTTGATGTATTTGAATTCATCCAGATCGAAAAACAGCAACGCCAGACGCGAGCCGGAGCGGTGCGCTTCCGCCAGCATGCGTGTAAGTTCCTCGTTGAAGCGGTGGCGGTTGTAGAGCCCCGTCAGCGCGTCGCGTTCCGCCAGATAAACCAGTTGATCGGCCGTGCGCCGCTCGTGCGTGACATCCTCGAATAGCCACAGCCTGCCCACCGGCCGGTTGAACACATCGTTCACCGCGTGGCCCTGCTGCGTGATGAGCCGGCCATCGGACAACTGCAACTCCAGTATCGCGGCCTTCTCGCCGTCTCCAGGCAAGCGCAACAACTGGCGCGATTGTTCGTCGGGCCGCGCCAGCATGGCGAATGACGCGCTTAGCGCCTCGCGCGGCGAGGCGCCGATCAGGCGCGCGCCAGGCGCGACCGCCCAGATGCGTAAAAACGCCGGGTTGCAATAGACGATACGATCATCGATGGAAACAAACAGAATGCCTATGTCCATCGCGCCCAGTAGTGCCGCGAGCCGCGCGTGCTCGTCCTGCGCGCGCGTCAGATACTGCTGCTGTGCCACTTGCGCGTCGCGCAACTCTTGTACCGTGGTTTCCAGCCGCTGCTCCGCCTGCTTGCGCTGATCGATATTGCGTATGCTGATACGGATGCCGAGGTTGCCGCCCTGATTATCGAAGATGGGCCGCCAGTCGGCCGCCGCCCAGAAGTGCGTGCCGTTCTTGCGGCGCGCGCGAAATTCAAAATCCTGCCCGGTGTTGCCGCGCAGCGCGAGCCGTATCTGGCGCACCGTGCGTTTTACATCCGGTTCGCTGATAAACGTCGCGGGGAAATCCTCCGCCGCGATACATTCCTCAGGCGTGTAGCCGAACATGTCCTGCACCCGCGGATTGATCCAGGTCAACTTGCCATCGGGGTTCGCCCACAACTCGCAGTCGTAGCTGTAGTCGGCGATGGCGGAGAATTTCGCTTCGTTGTCAGCCAGCGCCTTGATGCGCCCCGACAGCGCATCAGCCATGGCGTTGAACGCGACGCCGAGCTGCGCCACCTCGCCGTTGCCTTCCACCGGCAGACGCACGGCGTAATTGCCCTCGGCAAAACTGGCACTGGCCGATACAAGCTGGCGCAAGTTAGGGGTGAACCAACAATACAAGCCGAGCGTGATCGCCATCGACAGCACTGTCGCGAGCAAGGCAAGCAGCAGGCCGGCACCGCCAACGGCAAGCAGCACAAATAGTAGTACCTGCGCCGCCGCGCATGCGAGCACCAGTCTGGCGGGCGGTAGCTGGTTCATGGGCTTACGCGCTCCCGGCACGCAGTTTTTTGGTCAGCACCACCGAGCGGCGCTGGTAGTTGTACATCTCGCGCTTGCCGCGCGGCAACTCGTCCACGCCACTCTCGACGAAGCCGTGTTCGACAAACCAGTGTTCGGCGCGCGTGGTCAGTACGAACAGTTTTTTGAAACCGCGCCGCCGCGCGCGCGCCTCGATTGCTTCGAGCAGGCGCACGCCCGCGCCGCGTCCGCGAAACTCCGGATTCACCGCGAGGCAGGCAAGCTCGGCCGCGCGATCCTCGGAAAACGGATACAGCGCGGCGCAGGCCACGATCATGCGGTCATGCTCCATCACCACGAAACGCCCGATTTCGCGCTCGAGCAGATCGCGGCCGCGCTTGACCAGCGTGCCGTCTTCTTCGAGTGGTTCGATCAGGCGCACCACGCCGCCGATATCGTCGATTTTCGCGTCGCGCAGCGTCTCCATCGGGTCGGGCGAGACCATGGTGCCCACGCCCGTGTGTGTGAACAATTCGAGCAACAGCGCGCCCGGTGTGTGGCGCGAAATCAGATGCACGCGCTTGACCCCTTGCTGGCAGGCGCGCACCGCGCACGGCAGATACAACCCCGTATCGCCGTCGAGCGAGCCGTCTTTCGCGATCAATTTTTGCGCCTGATTGGGTGTGAGCTCGCGTTGCAGGCTGCCGCGGCGGTTAGTGACGCCCGGTTTATCCATCATGAAAATCAGCTTGTCGGCGTTTAGCGCGACCGCCGCCGCCTCGGCGATATTTTCCAGCGCGATGTTGAACACCTCGCCCGTCGCGGAAAACCCCAGCGGCGACAGCAGCACCAGCTCGCCGAAGTTAAGCCGGTCGCGTATCGCCGCCACATCGATTTTGCGCACTTCGCCGGTGTGTTGCAGATCAACGCCGTCGAGGATGCCGATCGGCTTGGCAGTGACAAAGTTGCCGCTCGACACGCGGATATCCGCCCCCGCCATCGGCGAATTGGGCAGGCCCATCGACAGCATGGCCTCGATCTCGACCCGCAGCCGCCCGCTGGTTTCCTTGGCGCATGAGAGCGTCACATCGTCGGTCACGCGCAATCCACGCACGTAGCTGGTGGCATGACCAAGTTCGCGCAAGCGCGCGTCGATCTGCGCGCGCGCGCCGTGCACCACCACCAGCCGCACGCCCAGCGCGGCGAGCAGATTCAGGTGATGATTGAGCCCGACGAATTTTCCTTCCGACACCACTTCGCCGCCGAACGCGATCACAAAAGTGCGTCCGCGAAATGCATGGATGTAGGGCGTCACCGACTGGAACCAATCGATGAAATGTTCCGGACTGATATTGCGCGGGCGGCGCGTGGCGGGCGGATTTGGCGCGGTTACCCGCTCGTCGGCGGATTCCTGCGCGGTCTTGTCCGGAGCCCTGCTAATTGCCATTTCCTGTAGCTCATGTCCAGCTGCACGACAAGGCCGTGCGATGGCGCATTTTAATGCAAACTCATGAGCTTAGAGGCGATTCGTTATACGGAATTGAGGATTGCATCACGCTACGTCCAGGTAAGTTTGCGTGGCCGGATTCGTGCGCAGGATTCGGCGCGGCGTTGTCAGAAATCTCCCCACAGTGTCTGCATCGCGGCCAGCGCCGCAACCGCTGCGGTCTCGGTGCGCAACACGCGCGGGCCGAGCTTCACCAGCCTGAACCCGGCGACTTGCGCGGCGGCTTCTTCTTCCGGCGACAAGCCGCCTTCAGGGCCGGCGAGCAGTATTACATTACCGCCGGGGCGAGGCAGGTCGCGCAGGCGCACCTCCGCGCGCGGCGAAAGCAGCAGCCGCAGCCCGCCGCCGGGCGCGCCCAGCCAATTGGTGATTGGACGTAAGTTATTGATTTCAGGGATAAAATTTCTACCGCACTGCTCGCAGGCTGCAATCGCCACACCGCGCCAGTGCACCGCGCGCTTCTCCGCGCGCTCGCCCGCGAGTCGCACCACGCTGCGCGAAGTAAGCAACGGCTGAATTGCAGTGACGCCAAGCTCGACCGCTTTTTGTATCGTGTAATCCATGCGCTCGCCGCTTGACAGCCCCTGCGCCAGCGTGACGGCGAGCGGCGATTCGCGGCTGACTTCGCGGCGCTCGCCGGCGATGAGCGAGATGCCGCTCTTGTCCACGCGCGAAATCGTCGCCGGATATTCGGCGCCGCGCCCGTCGAACAAAATCACCTGGGCGCCCGCGGCAAGCCGCAACACATGCTGCACATGGTGTGCCTGAGCCGCATCGAGCCTGCACTCGCCGTGATCGGCGAAAATCCCGGAAAAATACAAGCGCGTCAATGGCTTGGCTCAAAATTTCAGTGGCGAAATTATGCCACAGCGCGCGCACTTCTCCGGCACGAAACGCGGGGCTTTCGTGCATCCGGCAAGGGCGCGGAATAGAATCGCGCATTGCCTTGGAGAAATTGAGTTGAAAATCGTAATACTGGGCGCGGGTCAGGTAGGTTCGTCCGTCGCTGAAAACCTGGTGTCGGAAGCGAACGACATCACGGTGGTGGATACCAACGCCGAGCGGCTCGCCACGCTCGCTGACCGGCTGGATCTGCGCACGGTGTGCGGCAACGCGGCGCACCCGGCCACGCTGGAGAACGCCGGTGCGCGCGACGCGGATTTGATACTCGCGGTGACGCAAAGCGACGAGACCAATCTGGTGGCGTGCAAACTCGCCGCGACGATGTTCAACATCCCCACCAAGATCGCGCGCATCCGCTCGGCCGATTATCTGTCGCACCCGGAGATTTTTTCACCGGAAAATTTCGCGGTCGATGTGCCGATCTGTCCGGAACAGATACTCACCGATTACATCGTCAAGCTGCTGGAATTCCCCGAGGCGCTGCAGGTGCTGGAGTTCGCGCGTGGCAAGGTGAGCCTCGTCGCGGTGCGCGCGTTTCACGGCGGCCCGCTGGTGGGCCACGAAATTTCGTACCTGCGCACGCACATGCCGCAAATCGATGCGCGCGTGGCGGCGATATTCCGTCAGGACAGCGCGATCACGCCCGAAGGCTCGACAGTGGTGGAAGCCGACGACGAGGTGTTTTTCATCGCCGCCACCGAAAACATCCGCGGCGTGATGCGCGAACTGCGGCGCATGGACAAGCCGGTGAAGCGCGTGATGCTCGGCGGCGGCGGCAACATCGGGCGGCGGCTGGCGAAGGCGATCGAAGACAAATACGAAGTCAAGATTATCGAGTACGGCAAGGCCGCCGCCGAACGCCTCGCGGCGGAGTTGGACAAAACACTGGTTCTGGTCGGCGATGTCACCGACGAGGAATTGCTGCAGGCGGAGAACATCGGCGACATGGATGTGTATTGCGCGCTCACCAACGATGACGAAAACAACATCATGTCCTCGCTGCTCGCCAAGCGTTTGGGCGTGCGCAAGGTGATCGCGCTGATCAACCGCAGTTCGTACGTGAATCTGCTGCAATCGGGGCGCATCGACATCGCGATATCGCCGGTGCAGGCAACCATAGGCACGCTGCTCGCGCGCGTGCGCCGCGGTGATGTGGCGGCGGTGCATTCGCTGCGCCGGGGTGCCGCGGAGGCGCTGGAACTGGTGGCGCACGGCGACGCGAGATCGTCGCGCGTGGTGGGGCGCCGCGTCGAGGAAATCGAGCTGCCCAAGGGTGCGACCATCGGTGCCCTGGTGCGCCAGCGCGCGCTGCCAGTGCGCGAAGGGGAAGAACCGCGCTACGAGGATCAAGTCATCATGGCGCATCACGACGTGGTGATCGAGGCCGACGATCATGTGATTGTGTTCGTGGTAAACCGGCGCATGATTTCGCGCGTGGAAAAGCTGTTCCAGGTCGATGTGGGTTTTGTGTAAAGCGCCCGCCTCATGACGCCGCTGCTGACCGTGGCCCCGCTGCTGGGGTTGATCGCGATGGTGATGAGCCTGTCTCACGTGGTTCCAATCGCCGTGTCGTACGCGTATGGCGATGGCGCCACGCAGGCGTTCGCGCTGTCGATGGCGGTCAACTTCGCTTTGGGCTACCTGGCGTGGATCACCACCCGGCGATTCCGGCGCGATCTCACGCCGCGCGACGGGATACTGCTAGTGGTAATCGCATGGTGCGGCGGCCCGTTGTTCGCGTCGCTGCCGCTGCTCATGGGCATATACGGCCTGTCGTTTACCGATGCATACTTCGAGAGCGTCTCGGCGCTGACGGCGACCGGCGCGACCGTGCTCTCCGGCCTCGACAGGCTGCCGGCGTCTATCAACGTGTGGCGCGCGCTGCTGATGTGGTTCGGCGGCATGGGCATGATCGTGCTGGCGGTGGCGATTCTGCCGCTGCTGGGCGTGGGCGGCCGGCAGATTTTCAAGGCTGAGACGCCGGGGCCGATGAAGGACGCGAAACTCACGCCGCGCATCACCGAAACCGCCAAGGGCCTGTGGCTCGTTTACGTGATGATCTCCATTGCCTGCCTGCTCGCCTACCGCTGGGCAGGCATGAGCTGGCTGGATGCATGGATACACATGTTCACGACCGTCAGTCTGGGCGGGTTTTCCAGTTACGACGCGAGTTTTGCGCACTGGAATTCGCCGTTGATTGAAGTTGTCGCCATGGTGTTCATGTTGGTCGCATGCATCAACTTCGGCACGCACTTTCTGGCATTCCGTTCGCGCAGTCCGTATCCCTATTACCACGACCCGGAGGTACGTCTGTGCATGGTCGTGCTCGCGCTAAGCTGCGCCGCCATTGCGGCATATTTACGCGCGATGGGCACGTATCCCGACTTCACCACCGCGTTGCGCCATGCGTCTTTTAACGTGATCTCGGTGGCCACCACTACGGGTTATTCCAACACGGACTACAACTTGTGGCCGATTTTCGCGCCGATGTGGATGCTGTTCCTGTGCAGCTTTGTTTCGTGTTCCGGCTCCACCGGCGGCGGCATCAAGATGATCCGCGCGCAATTGCTCTACGTGCAGATATATCGTGAATTTATCAAGCTACTCCACCCGAGCTCAGTCAGCCCTGCCAAACTCTCAGGGCAAGTCATTGAAAATAAAGTGATTTTTGCGGTTCTCGCATTCATGTTCATTTACATCGCGAGCATCGTCAGCATGACGCTGGTGCTGCTCGCCAGCGGCCTTGACGTAGTCACCGCGTTCACCGCCGTCATCGCCTGCATCAACAACACCGGGCCAGGGTTGAATCAGGTCGGCCCCGCCACCACCTTCGCGGTACTGTCGGATTTCCAGACTTGGGTATGCACGTTCGCGATGCTGCTCGGACGGCTGGAGTTATTCACACTGCTGGTCGTCTTCACACCTATTTTCTGGCGCCGCTAAGGTCACGATGCAAACCGTAAATCTCACCCGGCATTTTTTGATAGCCATGCCCGCGATGGCCGATCCGCACTTCGCCAAGACACTGACCCTGATTTGCGAACACAATGATCGCGGCGCGCTCGGCGTGGTGGTGAATCGCCCTATCGACATGAACGTGCATACGCTGCTCGAACAAATCGAAGCGCCCTCCGCCGACGAAGCATTGAAGACCGTGCCGGTGCATTACGGCGGGCCAGTGCAGATGGATCGCGGCTTTGTGCTGCACATGCCGCTTGGTCAGTGGCAATCCTCGCTGGCGGTGGGCGATGATCTCGGCCTCACCACATCGAAGGACATCCTCGACGCGCTGGCGCGCGGCGAGGGGCCGAAAAAATTGCTGGTGACACTCGGCTACGCCGGTTGGGCGCCCGGACAACTCGAACACGAAATGGCGCAAAATGCCTGGCTTACCGTGGCGGCCGATCCGGGCCTGATTTTTGACCTGCCCGCGGAGCAGCGCTTTCCGGCGGCGATGGCGCTGCTCGGCATCAACCCGGCGATGCTGTCGGACGATGCGGGGCATGCTTGAGTGCAGTGTTTAGTTTTTAGTGATGCGCGTTGAGTTAACGACTGGTGCGGTGCTTGCATTCGATTTTGGCGAGAAACGCATCGGCGTGGCCACCGGCGATCTTGCACTGCGCATCGCGCACCCGTTGACCACTATTGAATCGGACGACAACAACAAGCGCTTCGCCGCAATTGCGGCGCTGATTGCGGAGTGGAAGCCGGTATTGCTGGTCGTGGGCGTGCCGCGGCACGCCGACGGTGGCGCACATGAAATCGGCCGCCTTGCACAACGCTTCGCGCGCCGGCTCGAGGGCCGCTTCGGAATCAAGGTCGAGTGCGTGGATGAATCCCTGACCTCGGCCACGGCCGAAAGCCGCCTGCGCGAGAGTGGCCTGCGCGGCCAGAAGATCAAGGCGGCACTCGACGCCGCCGCCGCGCGCGAAATACTTGAAGCGTGGTTCGGCAGCGCGAACCCGCGTTAATAAGTCAGTAATCACTCCGCCTGAAAGCCTGCGGCAAAGAATTTGCCGTATGCTCGTGTCCGAATCGCTGCGGCGTTTCGTGGCAAATGTACTTTCTACATAAAATATCTTTAAAAACAATAACTTAGGAAATACCCACAAATCCTGCCCTATGCCGGAGGATGCGCGGCACATGGTGAAAGGCGCTTCCTCATGGACAATCCCTCATCTGTTTCGTCAACGCATCAGCGCCGTAAACCGCTTGCGGCGCTGTGCCTCGGTGCGATAGGCGTCGTTTTCGGCGACATCGGCACCAGTCCGTTATACGCGTTCAAAGAGGCATTCAGCGGCGCGCATGCGCTGCCGCTGACCGAAGCAAACGTGCTGGGAGTGCTATCGCTGATCTTCTGGTCGGTGATGCTGATCGTGTCGCTCAAATATGTGTCGCTGGTGCTGCGCTTTGACAACAAGGGCGAAGGCGGCGTACTGGCGCTGCTCGGACTGTTTCTGCAGATGATGAAGCGGCACTCGCACCTCACGCGCGCCGCAACCATTCTGGCGGTGCTCGCCGCAGCGCTGTTCTATGGCGATGCCGTGATCACGCCCGCTATTTCCGTGCTTTCCGCCGTGGAAGGATTGTCCGTCGCGGCGCCATCCCTGGCGCACTGGGTGGTGCCCATCACGATCATCATCATCGTCTACCTGTTCACGCTGCAAAAACGCGGCACCGGCAGTATCGGGCGTTTGTTCGGCCCGATCACGCTCGTGTGGTTCGTGGTGCTGGGTGCGCTCGGCATCGCCAGTATCGCACGCTCACCGGAGATTCTGCGCGCGCTGGACCCAATGCACGCGCTGGGATTTGCAATAACCTCGCCAGCGCTTGCGTTTGTGGCGCTCGGCGCGGTGTTTCTTACCCTGACCGGGGGTGAAGCGCTCTACACCGACATGGGCCACTTCGGCCGCCGGCCGATCCGCATCACCTGGTTCGCCGTGGTACTGCCCGCGCTGATGCTCAATTACCTGGGTCAGGGCGCGCTGGTGTTGCGTTCGCCGGAAACGGTGAAAAATCCGTTTTATCTGCTGGTGCCCAGCGACTGGGTGCTGCCGCTGGTGGCACTGGCGACCGCGGCCACGGTGATTGCCTCGCAGGCAACGATATCGGGCGCGTTTTCGGTGACGCAGCAAGCCTCGCGGCTCGGCTTTCTGCCGCGCATTCCGGTCACTCATACCTCGGAAACCGAGCGCGGCCAAATTTATATCGGGCGGCTTAATTGGCTGCTGCTGGTGATGGTGGTGTTGGTGGTGCTGGGGTTCGGCTCATCCAGCCATCTGGCCTCGGCCTATGGCATCGCGGTGTCGGCGACCATGGCGCTGGAAACGTGCCTCGTGGCGCTCGTGGTGTACGTCATGGCGGCGCGCGCGCGCGCGCTGATGCTCGGCGCCCTGGCCTTGATACTGCTGGCCGAGATGGTGTTTTTTGCCTCGAACGCCACCAAGATCGCCAGTGGCGGCTGGTTCCCGATAGTTTGCGGATTGGCGATTTTCGCCATGCTGACCACATGGAAACGCGGCGCGGAATTTCTCAGCGCGAAGGCGCGGCACATACGCGTGCCGCTCGCTGGATTCTTCGCCGGGCTGGCGAGTGTCGTGAGAGTGCCCGGAACCGCGGTGTTTTTTTCTGCCGACCCGGGCGCGGTTCCAACCACGCTGCTGCACAACCTGAAGCACAACAAAGTCTTGCACGAACGGATAATCCTGTTTTCGTTCACCAACGAGGACGTGCCGCGTTTCGACCCGGACGAGCGCGTCGAAATCAATATTCTGCGGCACCAGGCCGTGTATCAGGTCATCGTACATTGCGGCTTCATGGAAAACCCCGACGCGATGCAGGTATTTAAGGAACTGGAACGTCGCGGTCTGCGCTGCAAGATCGATGACACCACGTTTTTTCTAGGCAAATCAACCATTGCGCGCGGCGAACGGCGCGGCCTGCTCAGTTGGCGCGGTGACCTGTTCCGCTGGATGCAGAAAAACGCACCGCCGGCATCGGAATACTTCAACATACCGCCGGACCGCGTCATCGAATTAGGTACGCAATTAAAAGTTTAAGCTATTCAGCAAATACAATCACCAAACCTCGAACACCTCCAAATGAAACACGAAATCATCATCACCGCCAAAGATCACGAAGCCACCTTCGACCGTCTGGTGGAGGAGTTCTCCACGATCAAATTATTCGAGGCCGCCGGCCTCGACGCCGCAAAAAAGCGCGGCATCACCGTCACCAACACCGCCGGGGCGCTCAATGAATGCGTCGCCGGCTGCGCGATGGCGCTGGTGTTGAACGCGCTGCGCAAACTTCCGCAGTCGGGCGACTACCTGCGCGCGGGCCTGTGGCAGACCAAAGGCACGTACCGGCTGCACGTCGCTTGGCGGCAAGACGCTCGGCATCCTCGGACTGGGGCGCATCGGCGAGGCCATCGCCAAACGCGCGCAGGCCTTCGGCATGAGCATCCGCTATCACAATCGCAACAAGAAAGACTTGCCGCATCCTTACGGGCCGGACTCGGTAACGCTGGCGAAAATTCGGACGTGCTGCTGGTCATCACGCCAGGTGGCGCCGAAACCGACAAGCTCGTTAATGCACAAGTGCTCGATGCGTTGGGGCCGGAAGGTTATCTCGTCAACGTGGCGCGCGGCTCGGTGGTGGATGAGTTGACGCTGCCGCGCTATTTGCAGAAGAACAAAATCGCCGGCGCGGGGCTGGACGTGTTCGAGCACGAACCGAAAGTGCCGCCGACGTTTTTCACGCTCGATAACGGGGTGTTGACGCCACACGTCGCCAGCGCCACGCACGAAACGCGCACGGCGATGGGTGCGCTGCAAATCGAGAACCTGCACCCGCACTTCGCCGGCAAACCGGTGAAAACGCCGGTGGTGTGACGCAGAGGCATTATGCGCAGGCCGAAAAATAGACTTTCGCCCGCCGGCTGCTATTAAAATTGCCGCGCGATTATGTTAGTCTTGGCGCGTAGAATTTATGGCCAATCCGCTACCCGACGCCGAGCAGTTGATCGCGGCGCTCATCGAAAAAATGCGGCCCGTCGTCGGGCCGGAAACCGGTTTAATCGGCATTTACACGGGCGGGGTCTGGGTGGCCGAGCGGCTGCACGCAGCCCTTGGACTTAAAGTCCCTTTCGGCACGCTCGATGTGTCGTTCTACCGCGACGACTTCCGCAAGATCGGTCTGCATCGCGATGTCAAAACTTCCGATTTGCCGTTCGATGTCGAGGGCCGCGACCTGATCGTGGTCGATGATGTGCTCTACACCGGGCGCACCATCCGCGCGGCGATGAACGAACTATTCGATTACGGACGCCCCGCCAGCATCAAGCTCGCGGCGCTGGTGGATCGCGGCGGACGTGAGTTGCCGATCGCGCCTGATTTCCTTGGCACGAACATCAAAGTCGCCGCCTCGCAGAGCATCGAACTAAAGCGCGATGCCGCGGGCAAACTCAGCCTTTTTTTGCACGAGAACTAGACCTCAATGTGGCTTGATCCGCGCAACCCGCAACTCAATAAAAATGGCGAACTGCATCATCTGCTGTCGCTCGAAGGACTGCCCGCCGATATTCTGTGGCAGATACTCGACACCGCGAAATCCTTTGTCGGCGTCACCCAGCGCGATGTGAAAAAGGTGCCGCTGCTGCGCGGCAAGGCGGTGTTTAATCTGTTTTTCGAGCCGTCCACGCGCACGCGCACCACGTTCGAGATCGCAGCCAAGCGCCTGTCGGCGGACGTGATCAATCTCGCCATCAATGTGTCCTCGCAAACCAAGGGCGAGAGCATCCTCGACACCGTGTCCAATCTCGCCGCGATGCAGGCCGATATGTTCGTGGTGCGCCATGCGGCGAGCGGCGCGCCATACATGATCGCGCGCCACGTGGCGCCGGAGATTCACGTCATCAACGCCGGCGACGGGCGGCACTCGCATCCGACGCAGGGCCTGCTCGACGTATTCACGATTCGCCATTACAAAAAAGATTTCACGCAACTGCGCGTGGCGATCATCGGCGACATTCTGCATTCGCGCGTGGCGCGTTCGCAGATACACGCGCTCACCACGCTGGGCTGCCCGGAAATTCGCGTGATCGGCCCGAAGACCCTGATTCCGGCGGAGATCGCGAAACTCGGCGTGCGCGTGTGCGGCGACATGCGCGAAGGCCTGAAGGACGTGGACGTGGTGAGCATGCTGCGTTTGCAAAGCGAACGCATGAAGGGCGCGCTGCTCGCCTCGGGGCAGGAGTTCTTTAAATACTACGGCCTCACCAACGACAAGCTGGCTCTGGCCAAGCCGGACGCCATCGTGCTGCACCCCGGCCCGATGAATCGCGGCGTGGAGATCGATTCGAGTGTCGCCGACGGCCGGCAATCGGTGATTCTGCCGCAAGTAACGTTCGGCATCGCGATTCGCATGGCGGTGATGAGCATCGTGGCGGGCAATTGAAGAACAGTGATGAGTTTTTAGTGTTTAGTTTTGAGCTTCTCAACCCCCGCTTCGCGGGGGCAGGCGTTCCTTTAAGAGACAAAGGGTTAGACGTTTTGTTTCTCAGGAGTTAACGGCCCTTTAGACCCAACTGACCATGCTACCTGTTTTTTAACTCAACACTAAACACTCAAAGCTCAACACTCGGCAAACGTATGAAGATACACATAAAAAACGGCCGCCTGATCGATCCGAAAAACGGCATCGACGCGCCGCGCGATATTTTTGTCGCCGCCGGCAAGGTCGTGGCGCTGGGCGCGGCGCCCGATGGCTTTGGCGCTAATCGCGTTATCGACGCCACGGGGCGCATCGTGTGTCCGGGGCTGGTCGATCTCGCCGCACGCTTGCGCGAGCCGGGCTTTGAATACATGGCCACTCTGGAATCGGAATTGCACGCGGCGGTTGCCGGCGGCGTCACCAGTCTTGCCTGTCCGCCCGACACCGATCCGCCGCTGGATGAATCGGGGCTGGTCGAAATGTTGAAGCACCGCGCGCGCGGCCACAACAAGGCGCGCGTGTATCCGGTGGGCGCGCTGACCGAGGGCTTGAAGGGCACGAAGCTTACCGAGATGGCGGAGTTGCGCGACGCGGGTTGCGTGGCGTTTTCGCACGCCGAAGCGCCGCTCACCGACAATCAGGTTTTATATTACGCGTTGCAATACGCGGCAACGTTCAAGATTCCGGTATGGCTGCGCCCGCAGGACGCAACACTGGCGCGCGGCGGCGTGGCGCACGACGGGCAAGTGGCCACGCGCCTCGGCCTGCCGCCGATACCGGTGTGCGCCGAAACCGCCGCGCTGGCGGTGATTTTGCTGCTCGCACGCGAGACCGGCGCGCACGTGCATCTGTGCCGGCTCTCAAGCATGGAAGGCGTCAACATGGTGCGCCGCGCGCGCCACGATGGCGTCGCGGTCACCTGCGACGTCGCCGCGCATCATCTGCATTTGTCGGAAATGGACATCGGCTTCTTCGATCCGAACGCGCATCTGGTGCCGCCGTTGCGCAGCGGGCGCGACCGTGACGCGCTGCGGCGCGCGCTCGCCGAAGGCGTGATCGACGCGCTGTGTTCGGATCACACGCCGGTGGACGACGACGCCAAGCAGATGCCTTTCTCCGAGGCCGAGGCCGGCGCGACCGGATTGGAGTTATTGTTGCCGCTGACGCTCAAATGGGCCGAGGAGGACAAGCTCCCGCTCACGACCGCGTTGGCGCGTATCACCAGTGATTCAGCGCGCGTGCTCGGCATCGACGCCGGGCATCTGTCGGTGGGTGCTGACGCCGACATCTGCGTGTTCGACCCGGAGCGCTGGTGGAAGGTTGAAGCCTCGGCGCTCAAAAGCCAGGGCAAGAACACGCCGTTCAGCGGCATCGAATTGAAGGGCCGCGTCACGCACACGCTGGTTGCCGGGCAAGTGGCTTACGAGGCCAAGTAGTAAAACAAGTTCCACGGCTTCACCGCAAAGACGCAAAGAACCCCCGTAAAGAAGCGCTTGTTTTTCCTTTGCGTTTCCTTTGCGCCTTTGCGTCTTTGCGGTTGCCGTTGACCTTGCATCCGTTCTGCTAAACTTCCCCTCCCATTTCAGCCTGTTTTCAGAGCGTAAATCATGAATCCCTTACTCGATTTTTCCGGCGCGCCGCGTTTCGCGGATTTCAAAACCGAGTTCGTCACACCCGCGGTGGATCAGTTGCTGGCCGAGGGCCGCGCGGTGATCGAGCGTGTCTCCGCTGGCGGCACACCCGCGACATGGAAGGATTTCGTCGAGCCGCTTGAAGACGCGAACGAACGTTTGAATCGCGCGTGGGGCCAGGTGGGGCATCTGAATGCGGTGATGAACAGCGCCGAGTTGCGCGAGGTCTACAACGGCAACCTGCCGAAGCTCACGCAGTATTACACCGAGCTGGGACAAAATGATAAATTATTCAATAAACACAAACACTTATATTCATCCGCTGAATTCGGCACATTGACCGCCGCACAACAGAAGATTGTCGAAAACGAGTTGCGTGATTTTCGTTTGGGCGGCGCCGAGTTGCCCGCCGACAAGAAGGCGCGCTACATGGCGATCAGCGAAGAGTTGTCGAAACTCTCCTCGCGTTACAGCGATAACGTGCTCGACGCGACCAATGCGTTTTCGCATTACATCACTGAAGAAGCAGGACTTGCGGGACTGCCGCCCGATGCACGTGAAGCGGCGCGCGAGGCGGCGCAGACAGACAACAAAGCGGGTTGGAAATTCACGCTGCACGCGCCCTCGTATTTGCCGGTTATGCAATACGCCGAGGACCGCGCGCTACGCGAGCTGATGTACTACGCCTACGGCACGCGCGCCGCCGAGTTCGGAAAAACGGAATGGAACAACACCCCGCTGATCGCGGATATCGTCAAGCTGCGGCGCGAGCTTGCGCAACTGCTGGGCTTTGGCAGCTACGCCGAATATTCGCTCGAACCGAAGATGGCCGAGACGCCAAAGCAGGTGCTCGATTTTCTGCAACAACTCGCCACGCGCGCGCGGCCTTACGCCGAGCGCGACTTGCAGGAAGTCACTGACTTTGCTCGCGTGAAGCTCGGTATCACGAAACTGGAGGCGTGGGATGTGCCTTACGTTTCAGAAAAGCTGCGCCTCGAGCGTTACGCGTTTTCCGAGCAGGAGGTGAAGCAATATCTGCCTGAAACCACGGTAATGCCGGGCATGTTCCGCCTCATCGAAACGCTTTATGGGCTGACCATCACACCGGCGGAAGCGCCGCTGTGGCACCCGGACGTGCGCTTCTACGCGATACGCGACAAGCAAGGCGTTTTGGTGGGAGAGTTTTATCTCGATCTCTATGCACGCAGCACCAAGCGCGGCGGCGCGTGGATGGACGAGGCGATCACGCGGCGGCGCAAGGCGGGCGCGTTGCAGGCGCCGATTGCGTATCTGAATTGCAATTTCTCCGCGCCCGTGGGTGGCAAGCCCGCCATGTTCACGCACGACGAAGTGATCACGTTATTCCACGAGTTCGGCCACGGGCTGCATCATCTGCTCACACGCGTGGATTATCTGGGCGTGTCCGGCATCCATGGCGTCGAGTGGGATGCGGTCGAGTTGCCGAGCCAGTTCATGGAAAATTTCTGCTGGGAATGGGACGTGCTGCGGCCGATGACGCGGCACATTGAATCTGCGAAGCCACTGCCCAAGTCTTTGTTCGACAAAATGCTCGCGGCGAAAAATTTCCAGAGCGGCTTGCAGACGCTGCGCCAGATCGAATTCGCTCTGTTCGACATGCATCTGCATTTCGACTTCGATCCGAACGATGCAAAAACCGCGCATCAGTTGCTGGACGAAGTGCGCGCGAAGACCGCCGTGCTGATTCCGCCGGCCTACAACCGCTTTCCCAACAACTTCTCGCACATTTTCTCCGGCGGCTACGCGGCGGGTTACTACAGCTACAAGTGGGCCGAGGTGCTGTCGGCCGATGCGTTCAGTTTGTTCGAGGAACAGGGTGTGCTAAACCCCGCCGCGGGTGCGAAGTTCTGGAATGAAATTCTCGGTGTGGGCGGCAGCCGCCCTGCGCTGGTATCGTTCGTGGCGTTTCGCGGACGCGAGCCTTCGATTGATGCCTTGTTGCGGCATAGCGGCATGAGCCCGGTAGCAGGGGACCCGGCGGCGGTTTAACGCCGGGGATGCGACGAGGCGAATGCCGCAGGCCGCTGAATCAACATTGTTTCTCTACCAACCGCCTCGCTGAGGCGGCGGCATGAGCCCGGCGGCGGAAACGTCAGCGACCCTTTAACGTTTCGTAGCTCATCAACACCAGCGGGCCGGTGCGCCCGCTTTCGGTGAACCAGCGGGCGAGGGACAGCAGCATCAGCGGGGAGTCGAAACGGTATCGTTCGCCTTTGGCATCGAGCTTTGCGCCAGTCACCCGCAGCAGAGGTTCGGCATATCGCGCGGGCAGGACCATTCGTTGCTCCTCCGTGGAAATCACACCCTCGTGCAGTTGCACAACGTCAAAGTTGATTTCGTAATAACGATCCGACTTGTCAACCCGTGCTTCGCGAGCGCTGGTGAAGCGCACCCTTGCACGCACCGCTTCGGTTCGCAGCGTGTTCGCGCGAACTTCCAGCGGATTGGACGCCACGCGAACGCCATCAAGTTCAACCTCGGCAACCAAGCGAGCGGACTCGCGCCGCCGCAGTTGCCAGCCCAGTCCCGGGATCTGGTGCACAGGTGAAATCCACGGCGCCCCGCGCGGGATAACGTCAGCCCAACCCCAGCGCCAGCCCGCGCCTTCGTACCCGGGGTCGAAAAAAATCTCGTTCAACGACACCGTAATGATCGACTTACTTTCTCCCGGCGCGATGGTCACCTGCTGTAACGCGGGCTTCTTACTCGAGTAGAGCGCAATGCCGAATTGCGCATCATGACTGACCAGCCGGTTGCGCTCGCCGTCATAGCCAGTCCACGCGGCGGCTGGACGCGCTGTGTTATTGGTGACTACACAGGAAATGCCGCGACTATCGGGAAGGCCGTCCCAAATAAATGTTCGTAACTCCACGGAGATTCCCGCGGCGGCCAGCGGCGCAGTTGTGGGGATCAACGACATTACAACAAGAAATCGTCTACGGTTCATGATGAATTATCGCCGGGTTACCGCCAATGCCGGGGATTTTGCTATGGTAGCCGCGTGTGAGCCGACGTGCTGCTGATTCCTTGGGCCGTTGGCGCTTTACGCCCACCCCGGTGCAGTGCTAGAGTGAGCAATCCAATCGAACGAGAGAGGTAACATCATGAAAAATATCATGTTTTTCGTAACGTGTCTGGTCATGGCCATAACCTCCGCCAGCGCCGCGCAACTCTACCGCTGGGTGGACGACAAGGGTAATGTCGAATGGCGCGATACGCCGCCGCCGCCCGCTGCGAAGAAAATTGAAACACGTACTTTCAAGCCAGGCGCGGCCGCCGCGCCCGATCAACCTTATAGCGTGCAGGTGGCGGCGAAAAACTTTCCAGTGACACTGTGGGCCACCGACTGCGGCGACGCCTGCAATCGTGCGCGCGAACATCTCGCCAAGCGCGGCGTGCCGCACGCGATCAAGAATCCGCAGGCAGACTTTGAGGGGTTCAAAAAAACCACCGGCGGCACCGAAGTGCCCTTCCTGCAAGTCGGCAACAGCAAGGTCAGGGGCTACCAGGAAGCCGCTTACGACGATGCACTCGATTACGCCGGGTATCCCAAGACCGCGCTGGTGCCGATGAAGCCGCAGGCGGTTCCCGCCGTGCCGCCGCCCAAGCCTGCCGCCGAAGGCGCCAAGCCCGCCGAAACCGCGGCAGCATCTGCGCCCGCGGGCACACCAGCGGCACAGGCGCCCGCCACGCCAGCCACACGCTAACGTCCGCAGACAACCGCTCGCGGTTGTCTGCGCGCGTTCGTGTTGTGCGCCGCCGCTCGCGCAGCGGCGGATTCCAGTTTGTCTCAACCATTACTACTCTGAAAAAACGCTCCCGTGGACATAAATAAAAACAACCCGCACGCCGGTCTCACCGCAAAAGTTTGCGAGCTCATCAACGCCACGCGCTACGAAACACTCGGCGAAGAATGCATTTATCGCGTGAAACAAGCGATCTCTGATGGCATCGCGGTAGCGCTCGCCGGGCACGATCAAGCGCCAGTGCGCATCGCCACGGAGCACGTCGCCGAACTGGGCGCGAAACCGGTGGCGACGATCTGGGGTCATGGCGTGAAAACATCCGTGGTGGAAGCCGCGCGTGTGAATGGCATGGCCACACACGTGCTCGACTTCGAGCCGATGTGGAGTCCGCCCACGCACTCGGTGTCGCCCACCGTGCCGGTGGCGTTTGCACTCGCCGAAGCGAACGGCGCCACTGGGCGCAACCTGATACTTGCCATTGCCAAGGGTCTTGAGATACAAGGCCGCCTGCAGTACGCCGGCGATCAATACGTGCCGGAGGATTTGCTGTTTCATCCGCCCGGTGTGGCGGGCGCGCTGGGCGCGGCGGTGGTGGCCTCGCACCTGCTCAAACTCGACACGCTCAAAATGCGTCACGCGCTGGGCATCGCGGCATCGCGCGCGGGATCGCTGCTGGCCAACATCGGCTCGATGACCAAGTGCACGCACTGCGGCAACGCGGGCGCCGCGGGTCTTGATTCGGCGTTGCTCGCAAAACGCGGCTTCACCGGCAACATCGATGTGCTCGAAGCGCACAAGGGTGTGATCGTGACGTTTTTCCCTGGTGGGTTCGATTCCGCGCGCATGCTGGCGTTCGGCAAGCCGTGGCGCGTGGTCGATCCGGGCTTGTCGATCAAGATGTTTCCGTCGCAATACGCAACACATTTCGCGATCACCGCTGGTCTCGACATGCACGCCAAGCTCGGCAACGCGCGCGACATCGAAAGCGTGCGCATCACCGGCCCGGTGATGGAATACATCAACCGCCCGGCGCCCAAGAGCGGGCTGGACGGCAAATTCAGTTTTCAATATACGGCGGCCGCCGCGATGCTCGACGGCAAGGTCGGCATCGATACCTTCACCGAGAAGCGCCGCTTCAAACCCGACGTGGAAGCGCTGCTGAAAAAAATCACGCTCACGCAGGATGCGGCCATACCCAACGACCTGCACAAAATGCGCGTCGATATCGAGGCGCGTCTGACCGATGGCAGCGTGCATCGCGTGAGTTGCGACGGGCCGAAAGGCACCTGGGGCAAACCGAAGCTGACACACGCGGAGCATCGTGTGAAGCTTGAAGATTGTCTGAACCGCAGCCTTGCGACGACAGCGGTATCACGCGTGCTTGAAATCGTCGGGCGTTTTGAGCGCGCGAGCACAGATGATGTGCGTGAAGTGTTGCGCCTGATCTCGGGAAAAAAAGCTCCACGCAAAGCCACGCGCAAATGAGCGCCAGACTGTTTCTGCTGCAGGTTTGTGTCGCGGCTTGCGCGCCGGCGCTGGCGGCGTACCCCGACAAACCGATACGCCTCATCATCCCGCAAGCCACCAGCGGCTCCACCGACACGCTCGCGCGCATGGTCGGGTTGAAACTTGCGGATGCGCTCGGCCAGCAGGTCGTCGCCGACAACCGGCCAGGGGCCAACGGCATCATCGGCACCGAGATCGTCGCCAAGGCACAGGCCGACGGCTACACGCTGCTTGCGGGCGGCACGGCGCCGCTGGCGATCAATCCGAGTCTGTATCGCAATATTCCGTATGATTCGATCAGGGATTTTGCGCCCGTGGTCAACATCGCCTACTCGACCAGCGTGCTGGTGGTGCATCCTTCGGTCAAGGCGACGACGCTCAACGAACTGATCGCGCTGGCGAAATCACGGCCCGGCGAAGTGCGTTACGCATCTGCGGGCATCGGCAGCTCGCCGCATTTGTCGGCGGAGTTGTTTCGCTTGTCGGCAGGCGTGAATGTCGTGCACGTGCCGTACAAGGGAAGCACGCCCGGCGTGATCGCCACAGTGAGCGGCGAAACTTCGCTCATGTTCACCGGCATCGCCTCCGTCGTCGCGCACATCAAGAGCAATCGCTTGCGCGTGCTGTCGGTCAATGGGCCGAAACGCTCGGCGGCGCTGCCCGAAGTGCCGACCGCGAGCGAAGCCGGGCTGCCAGGCTTTGAAGTCGATTTCTGGATCGGTTATCTCACGCGCGCCGGCACGCCACGCGCGGCGATCGAGCGATTGAACAGCGAGGTGAACAAAATCCTGCGCGAGCCAGCGATACGAGAAAGAATGATCGTGCTCGGCACCGAGCCGGTCGGCGGCAGCGTCGCGGAATTCGACGCGCTGATCAAGGCCGATCTGGCGAAGTGGACCAAGGTCGTCCGTGCCGCGAAGATTGGCGCCGAATAAATAATCGTTTAAAAAACAAATACTTACATACTATGCGCCTCGCCACCTGGAACGTCAATTCACTGAAAGTGCGCTTGCCGCACGTACTCGCGTGGCTGGAACAACAAAAGCCCGACGTGTTGTGCGTGCAGGAAACCAAAACCGAGGACGCAAATTTTCCCGCGCAGGCGATCACCGACGCGGGCTATCAGGCACTCTACAGCGGGCAAAAAACCTACAACGGCGTGGCGTTGCTTTCTCGCGTCGCGGGCACTGATGTGACCGCGGGCATCCCCTGCTTCGACGACCCGCAAAAACGCGTGCTTGCCGCGACCTATGGCGACACGCGCGTGATCTGCGTCTACGTGCCCAATGGCGAATCGATAGAATCCGACAAGTATCAATACAAACTGAAGTGGCTAGCGGCACTCACCGAGTGGCTGCGCGCCGAGTTGCAAAAATACCCGAAGCTCGCGCTGCTCGGCGACTACAACATCGCCCCCGAAGCGCGCGACGTGTGGGACGTGAAGGATTGGGAAGGCAAGGTGCTGTTCAGCCCGCCCGAACACGCCGCGTTGAACGGCCTGCTCGCACTCGGCCTGAAAGACAGCTTTCGCATGTTCGACCAACCCGAGCGCTCATTCACCTGGTGGGATTACCGCATGAACGCGTTTCGCCGCAAACTCGGGCTGCGCATCGATCATATTTTGCTGTCCGAACCGCTGGCGGCTGGTTGCACTGCATGCACGGTGGACATCGAGCCGCGCAAACTTGAAAGACCGTCGGATCATGCGCCGGTGTTTGCGGATTTGCGGTAGCGGCGTTGGCACGGCGGAGATCGAACAGAAGGTAACAGGAGCGCATGGAACCAACTCCGATCGGCGCAGGGAAACAGATTCGTGAGCGAGAAGCTTTCGAGAACGGTTACTATTATTTCATTCAAGCACTTGAGATTTTGGCGCAAGATGCGTCAGCGCAGTGCGAAAATTCGGGGAACTACAATGTCGCGTGGGAATTGAAAGATGACGTATCGGCTGGTGCTTATCTACTCAATTCACCGAGTAGTTCGCGCCTAACGGCTGAGCAAAAACGCGGAATACTTGACCTGATATCCGAACTGGAAAGCGTCCCTTCTACCGAGCTTCCTGCGGGGCCGAACCCACAGGACAACTTAGCCGCTATGAATCACCCTTCCTGGAAACCGCTACGGAAACACGCGTCACAATTACTCAAACTTTTGGCACAAGCGACCGAGGAATGCAATCGTTATCTGTTCAAGCGTTGAGAGATCGTAGGGCGCAATGCCCTTCGTCCTTCGATAACCTCAGGGCAGGGTTATTGCGCCCTACGGGTCAATACACACGAGTTCTACTTCCCGCGCGGCCGATTCATAAACGCCCGCAAGCGCCGGTTAGCAGCATCGCCATGAAACGTGGCCGCGAATTCATCAATGCTTGCCTGCACGCCCACCGCAGGCGCGGTTTCCAGCCAGCTTTCGATCAGGCGTTTTTGCGCACGGATGGCGTTGGGTTCGGCGCGCAGGATGTCGTCTATCCACGGCTGCATGGCTGCGTCGATCTCGCCCTCGGGCGCCACCTTGTTGAGTAGTCCGATGCGCTCGGCTTCTGTTTCGTCGATGATGTTGCCGCGATAGAGCAGTTCGCGCGTCTTACCCCAGCCGATCAGCGTGGGCAGCAGGCGCGCTTCGATCACGGAGGGCAGGCCCACTTGTGTTTCCGGCATGCCGTAGCGGCTGCCCGCAGCGCCGATGCGCAGGTCGCATGAGGCGGCTATTTCCAAACCACCGCCCAGACAGAAACCCTCGATCCTGGCGATGCTGGGCACGGGCAGCGCGCGCAGGCCGTGGCAGGCGTGGTGCAGCAGCGTGATGAATTCACGCGCGCTGTTGGCATCGAATTCCGCCATCTCCGCGATGTTGACGCCACCCAGGAACGAGCCTCCGGGCGGGCCGGTAAGTATGACGAGCCGCAGTTCGTCATCGCGCCGCAACGCTTCCAGCGTTTGCACAAGGGCCGTGGTGAGCGCGCGGCTCATGATGTTGAGCTTCTTCTCGCCGTGCAGGGTCAGCGTTGCCACGCTGTCGCGCCGCGTGACGGTTACTTCTGGCCGCATGATGGGTTCCTCCGGGCGGAAATGATGAGGAACGCCATGCTAACGCAACCCCTACGCCCCCTTGTCGTCGATCCCCAACTCCTGCACCTTGCGCGTCAGCGTATTGCGCCCGATGCCCAGCAGCAGTGCTGCCTCGATGCGGCGGCCGCCGGTTTGCGCCAGCGCTTTAAGAATCAGTGTTTTCTCGAACTGGCGCGTGAGTTCATCCATGATGCGTGATTCGCCGCGTGCGAGGCGGGTCTCGGCTTCGCGTTCGAGCGCGCTGATCCAGTTTTGCGCCGCGGGCACGGCGGCGGTAGTGCGCACTTCGGGCGGCAGATCTTCAACTTCGATCTGCGCGGCGGGCGCCATTACCGTCAGCCAGTGGCAAAGGTTTTCAAGCTGGCGTACGTTGCCGGGGAAATCCAGCGCGGCGATGTATTTCAACGCGCCATCCGACAGGCGCTTGGTTTCGACGTTGAGCGCGCGCGCGCTCTTGCGCAGAAAGTGTGTCGCGAGCAGCGGGATATCCTCGTGCCGCTCGCGCAGCGACGGCAGCCGCAGGCGAATCACGTTCAGGCGGTGAAACAGGTCTTCACGAAACAGACCCTGCTTCACGCGCGCCTCCAGATCCTGATGCGTGGCGGCGATGACGCGCACGTTGGCCTTGACGGGCTGGTGGCCGCCGACGCGGTAAAAGTGTCCGTCGGACAACACGCGCAGCAGGCGTGTTTGCAATTCGGCCGGCATGTCGCCGATCTCGTCGAGGAACAGCGTGCCGCCGTCGGCCTGCTCGAAGCGTCCGCGGCGCATCGCTTGCGCGCCGGTGAATGCGCCGCGCTCATGGCCGAACAACTCCGATTCCAGCAAATCCTTTGGGATCGCCGCGGTGTTGATGGCGATGAATGGGTGGCCCGAACGCGGGCTATGACGATGCAGCGCGCTTGCCACCAGCTCTTTGCCGCTGCCGGATTCGCCGGTAATGAGCACGGTGGCGTGCGATTGCGAAAGCCGCCCGATGGCGCGGAATACGTTTTGCATCGCGGGCGCCTGACCGAGGATTTCCGGTTCCGGCTCCTGGGTCTCGGCGGCGATTTCCGCGCTGGTGTTGTCACTCATCGCACGGCGTATCAACTCAACCGCGTGATCGACATCAAACGGTTTGGGCAGGTATTCGTAGGCGCCGCCCTGAAACGCGGTGACCGCGCTCTCAAGATCGGAATACGCGGTCATGATGATGACCGGCAACGCGCCGTTGCGCTCGCGCGCTTTTTGCAGCAGCGTCAAGCCCGATTCGCCGGGCATGCGGATGTCGCTGACGATCACCCGCGGCTCTTCGTGCTCCAGCGCGGCAAGCGCCTCGTTGGCGGTGGAGAATGTGCGAAAAGCAATATCCTCGCGTTCCAGCGCTTTTTCAAATACCCAGCGTATCGAGCGGTCGTCGTCTACTATCCAGACAGTTTTCATGGGCTTGGGTACTACGGCAAAACGTTGAATGATTGGGAACGCATCGTGAGAAATCGTTTGCATTGCTACCGCCTTATTGCACGCCGAGTATGGATTGCGCGCGCGAACTTGCTTCATCCGCGGCGACCGGCAAAAGTATGAAAAAGCAGGTGCGCCCCGGCGCGCTTTCGAAAGTGATCGCGCCGTGATGCTGTGTGATGAAATTTTGCGCGAGTGTCAGGCCCAGGCCACTGCCGCCCTCGCGCCCGGACACCAGCGGATAAAAAATACGTTCGCTGATTTCCGGCGGTATACCGGGGCCGTTGTCGACGATCTGGATTTCAATCGCAAGGCGGTGGCGCTTGCGCGACAGAATAATCTGCCGCACCGCACGCGTGCGAAACGAAATCTCAGCGGACTGCGACGCGCGCTCGGCATCCGCGGCGGTTGGCTTCTTGCGCGATTCCACCAGCGCCTGCGCAGCGTTGCGCGCGATGTTGAGCAGCGCCTGTATCAGTTGCTCACGATCGCCCAGTACCGGCGGCAGGCTCACGTCGTAGTCGCGCACGATGGCAAGATCGTGATGATATTCGGCGAGCAATACGCTCCTCACGCGCTCCAGAACCTCGTGCACGCTGACCAGCATGGGTTGTGGAATGCGGTGCGGTGTCAGCAGCCGATCCATCAGCTTTTGCAGGCGGTCGGCTTCCTGCATGATGACCTGGGTGTATTCGTGCAGCGACGGGTCTTCGAGCTCGCGGTCTAGGAGTTGCGCCGCGCCGCGAATGCCGCCGAGCGGGTTTTTAATCTCGTGCGCGAGATTGCGCACGAGTTCGCGATTGGCCGCGTTTTGATCGTGCAGGCGTTCTTCGCGCGCGATGCGCAGTTGCTGATTAATCGCGCGAAACTCTATCAGGCAGGATTCGCCGCGCGTGTTGTCAGGACCGCTTAACTCCACCGGCGTCACGGTGCACGACAAATGCAGGGGCGAGCGGCCCGTGGCATCAAAGGGCACGTCATGCTCGCTGTAGCTGCAATTGTGGCTGCGCGCATAGGCAAGCGCCGAGGGGATCACCGCGGCGCCAGCGAATATTTCGCCCACGCCGCGCCCGAGCATGCTCTGGCTGCTCAGCGAAAACAGGTTTTCCGCCGCGGGGTTCATGTGCCGTATCTTGTCCGTGTCATCAACAAGGATTACCGCGGTCGCAAGTAAATCCAGTCCGCCCAGTTCGCCATATGCCGCAGGTGTCATCGTTATCCTCGGTTGTAGCTTGAGCAAGAAGCAGGCCAGCGCCCGCGGCTCGCCGCGGGCGCTGAACACAAACAGATGGGAGACGCCTGTCGCGTACGGCGCTCAGCGCAGGTTGCTGATCTCTTTGCGCAGATTGGCGATGTTGTCTTCGTGCAACTTGACCTTTTTCTGGAAAGGTTCAAGGCGGTCGAGCACGCGCTGATAGTTCTTTTCGTCGCCGGTGCGCACGTTCTCTTGCTGGATAAGTTCGGCCCTGGCGACCGCGAGGTTGCGTTCCTCGTTGGCAAGTTCGTTTTCGAGGATCTTGCGCCGGTCATTGTCACGCGTCTGCTGCGTTTTCGGATCGACCTTGGGGAAGCTTCCCTGCGTGGGCGTGGCACCGCCCTTGGGCGCTGGCACGGAGACCACGTTCGGCTGGGATACCGAGAGCAGCTTGCAACCCTTGGCATCGGCCTGAATATTGGTGAAGCGCTTTGCGCCGTTGGAGTCCTCGCACTCCCAGATATCCGCCGATAGCGGCGTAGCTACTGTGGCCAGCCCCAGCGCCAAGATCAGATTTCGCATGTAAACCCTCGAAAAGTATACGCACCGTCAATAACGCCCCATATTTGATCCGGTTGACGAAAAACTATCAATAGCATTTTATAAGTATATGTTATTTAAGGATATTTTACAATGCACCGATATAGTGCATGACCCTCGCTCAAGCACGGGCAGAAAAAAAGCGGGCCGAAGCCCGCTTCTCTTGCGCCACATGCGCGCACATTCAATTACAGGCTGTAGTACATCTGGAATTCCAGCGGATGCGTGGTCATGCGGAAGGCGGTGACTTCTTCCATCTTCAACGCGATGTAGGCGTCGATCATGTCGTCGGAGAACACGCCGCCCTTGGTGAGGAACGCGCGATCCTTGTCGAGATGTTCGAGCGCCATGTCGAGCGAGGAGCACACGTTCGGCACTTTTTTCGCTTCTTCCGGCGGCAAGTCGTAGAGGTTTTTGTCGATCGGATCGCCGGGGTGAATCTTGTTCTGCACACCGTCCAGACCCGCCATCATCATCGCGGTGAATGCCAGGTACGGATTCGCCGTCGGGTCGGGGAAGCGCACTTCGATGCGGCGCGCTTTCGGGCTTTGCACGAACGGAATACGAATCGACGCCGAGCGGTTACGCGCGGAATAGGCGAGGTTGATCGGCGCTTCGAAGCCGGGAACCAGGCGCTTGTAGGAGTTAGTGCCGGGGTTAGTGATAGCATTCAGCGCCTTGGCGTGTTTGATGATGCCGCCGATGTAGAACAGCGCGAATTCAGACAAGCCTGCGTAGCCGTTGCCGCTGAACAGGTTTTGTCCGGCTTTCCAGATTGATTGATGCACGTGCATGCCGGAACCGTTGTCGCCGACCACGGGCTTGGGCATGAAGGTCGCGGTCTTGCCATACGAATGCGCGACGTTGTGCACGGTGTACTTGAGGATTTGATTCCAGTCGGCGCGCTTCACCAGGCTGTTGAACAGCGTGCCGATTTCGCACTGGCCGGGGGCCGCGACTTCGTGGTGATGCACCTCGACCACGACGCCCTGCTCTTCGAGCGCGAGGCACATCGCGGAGCGGATGTCTTGCAGCGAATCCACCGGCGCCACCGGGAAGTAACCGCCCTTGATCGGCGGACGATGGCCCATGTTGCCGCCTTCGTATTCCTTGCCCGACGACCACGGCGCTTCGCTGGATTCGATTTTCACCGACGCGCCGGACATGTCGATGTTCCACGTCACCGAGTCGAATACAAAAAACTCGGGCTCCGGGCCGAAGTAAGCCGCGTCACCAATGCCGCTGGATTTCAGATAAGCCTCGCCGCGTTTGGCGATTGAACGCGGATCGCGGTCATAGCCCTTGCCGTCGGACGGCTCGACCACGTCGCAAGTGAGCACCAGCGTCGGCTCATCGGTAAACGGATCCATGCGCTGCGAATCCGGGTCCGGCATCAGCAGCATGTCGGAGGCTTGAATGCCCTTCCAGCCCGCGATCGACGAGCCGTCGAAGGCGTGGCCATCGGTAAACTTATCGGTGCCAAACATTTTCGTCGGCACGGAAACATGCTGCTCCTTGCCGCGTGTATCGGTGAAACGCAGGTCGACAAACTTGACCTCGTTATCCTTGAGCATCTTCATTACATCTGCTGCATTTGCCATCTCATCTCTCCTGGCGGGTAAGTGTGTTGTTCTGAACGTTTCGGAACCTGTTAGCGAAACCTATTCCAGCATGAAGCATGCCAAAGCGGTGCGCGGGAGGCGCATTGTGCCACAAAGGGATTTTCTGCTGTGCAGCCCGGATTATGCCCCAAACGGGTGCGTCAGCGGACGATATCGCCTAATCATGGTGCGCTTCCCGGCGCCTGCACTGGAGTAAAATCGATTCTTTGAAAATCAGAGAGTTAAGGACACCATGACAACCGAACAGATACTTGAAGCCGCCAACGCACGGGCGCGCCAGAACGGCCTGCCGTACCAAGGGGCGGTGACGCCATCCGAGGCCTACGACCTGCTGAAAAGCCATCCCAACGCCAAGCTGGTGGACGTGCGCACGCGCGCCGAGTGGGATTGGGTCGGGCGCGTACCCGGCGCGATTGAGATCGAGATCACGACCTACCCCGGCGGTCGTCCCAATCCGGCGTTTATTTCCGAACTCGAACAAAAAGTCGGCAAGGACGCGCAAGTGCTATTCCTGTGCCGCAGCGGCGGACGCTCGCACAACGCCGCGGCCATGGCCACACAGGCCGGCTATGCCAACAGCTTTAACGTGCTCGAAGGCTTCGAGGGCGATCGCGATTCCGACGGACATCGCGGCACGGTTGGCGGCTGGCGTGCGACGGGGCTGCCTTGGGTACAAGGCTGACGCCGTAAATTACATCCTGTGATCGCCCACCGCGTGCAGTTTTTCTGAATCCGGGATTGACCACGCGATCAACGCGGCGACACCCGTGGCGCACGCCGCCGACACCAGTATCCACGGCGGCGCCACCACCTCGGCGAGCAACCCGCCCAGCGCGAGCCCGCCGCTGATGCCGCCCAGTAAGCAGGTGCCGCCCCAGGTGAAACTTTCGGCCAGCATGCCTTGTGGCGCGAGGCGCGACAGCAACAATGACTGCGTGGCGATCACGCTTGCCATGGGAAACCCCGCGGCAATATTTGCGGCTACAAATAAATAAAGATTGTCGATGGGCGCGACGATCAGCGAGCCTGCCGACATCAGGCCCAGCGTGATGATGAATTGTTTGCGCAGCGGCGCCTGCCAGTGCCACGCGCCGTACGCGAACGCGCCGGCGGCGCTGCCGAAGCTCGCCAGCGCGAGCGCGATGCCCGCCGCGGCTGGCGCGCCGCGCTTGGTGGCGTATGCCGTGACGCCGACTTCATACAGACCGAACGCCACCGAGTAGAAAATCGTCGCGATATACAGCACCACCAGGCCCGGCTCGCCGAATACGCTGGCGCGCGGCGCGGCGCCGCGCGGCCGCACTTCCCAATCGCGTATCACCGCCGCGCGCGTAAACCACGCCGTGCCCGCTGCCGCCGACAGCGCGGCAAGCAGCACCGCGCCTTCCGGGAACCCATAGGCGAGAAACAGCGCGGCCAGCGCGGGGCCGATGACAAACACGGTTTCGACGATCACCGAGTCGACCGAGTACGCGGTTTGCAGCAACGCGGGATCGGTCAACACGCGCGGATACAGCGTGCGCATGCAAATCGTCACCGGCGGCAGCGCCGCACCCGCGACGAACGCACACAGCGCGATTATCAGCGCGTGCGCGTTGAGCACCACCAGCCCGGTGAGCGCGATGAGCATCGCCGGATAGATGATCGCGCAGGCGCGCAGCAATGCGTTTGGCCCGGCGCGATCGATGATGCGGCCCAGCAGCGGCGCAACGCTCGCCAACCCCAGCACGTAGAGCGCGCTGGCCACGCCGGCGAGCGCGAACGAATTCGTCTTGTGCTGCACCAACAGCAAAATCGCGAAGCCCGCGATGCCTATGGGCAGGCGCCCGGGGATCGATGCCAGCACCGCGGAACGCAACTGTGGGTCGGCAAACAGATCCTGATAACGGCGTGGCAGCATGCGTTGTAAGTATTTGTTTTTATTGATATTTTTATGCGGCCCAGCGAACCCAGCCAAAGTACCCGGTGGCAAGCACCACCACGCCAAAGACGATGCGATACCACGCGAAAGGCGTGAAATCGTGCGCGGCGACGTAGCGCAGCAGCCAGCGCACGCAGATGAACGCCGACACGAACGCGGTGACGAAGCCCACCGCGAACATGCCGATGTCGGCGGAACTCAAAAGCGCGCGATGTTTGAACAGGCTGTACGCACCCGCGGCCATGAGTGTGGGCACCGCAAGAAAAAAAGAAAACTCGGTGGCGGCCTTGCGCGACAAGCCAAACAACATGCCACCGATGATGGTCGCACCCGAGCGCGAGGTGCCGGGGATCAGCGCGAAGGTCTGCGCGATGCCGACTTTCAACGCGTCCTTCCATGTCATGTCGTCAACGTTCTCGATGGTGACGCGCTGCTGGCGGCGCTCGACCCACAGGATGATGAAGCCGCCGACGATGAACGCGATCGCCACTGGCACGGCATGAAACAGATGCAGTTTGATCATGCCGCCAAACGCAAGACCCAGCACCGCCGCCGGGATGAACGCAACAATCAGATTAATGGCAAAACGTTGCGCTACGGGGTCGCTGAACAAACCCGCGATCACGCGGCCAAAGCGCACGCGGTATTCCCACACGATGGCGAGCATCGCGCCGGTCTGGATCGCGATGTCGAAAACCTTGGCTTTTTCGTCGTTAAAACCCAGCAGTTCACCCGCCAGAATCAAATGGCCAGTACTGGAAATCGGCAGAAATTCGGTCAGCCCCTCGACGATGCCAAGGATGAATGCGACGAGATATGGAGAGTCAGCCATGTGCGGCGAAAAGGCGGCATGCTATCACACGGCATAGGCGATTCGAGGCTGGCGAAACCCGCCAGCCCCAAGCAGGGGTGGAACGAGCTAATTGGATGGACTGGGATTGGGACTGGGATAGGACGATTCGCGGCGCGGGGTTGGGTGTGGAGTTGAGCGCGGCGCTGCGGCACCAAACTCCTCGCGAATGATTTGTTTCGCTGTCGCCTCGAACGCGGTCAGCAGCGCGCCCAGCAATACACCGCCCCGAGTGGAGAGTTCACGCGAAATCGTCTCGCTGCGCTTCTTGAACGCCTCGGACTCCTGCGCTTCTTCGCCGCGCACCGATGCGGCGATGGATTCGCGGATGCGCTGGAACAGCAGCGAGACGTCGTCTTCGCGAATCACGCCGCGCAGCAGCGTCTCCGGGTTGATCATGGATTCGATCTTGTCGAACGGGTCTTTGTCGTTGGCTGTAACCGGCAACGCGCTCAGACTCAATGTGGCTATCGTCACGCACAGTACTTGACGCAGTTTCATGGGGATGCTCTCGAGATCGGGACGGAAGCTCATTTAACGCCTCACACGCAGCCCTCGTGTACACCCCGAAGCCTCGGCATGAGGTATTTTTAACCTATTGTTTTTAAACAGATTTTAAGCAGGTCGTTGTTTGCGCCGCCGCCAGCGCCGAAAGCCGAACCATAAGACCGCGAGCGCCACGATCCACACCAGGCTCGCCGCGACAAACGAAATCAGCGCGCCCAGGCTTTGCATGGTGACCGCGCCAAAATTGAGCAACGCTTCTTTCACCGGCTCGAAAATATTGCGCTCGATGGCGGCGCGGCGCGCCTGGTAGCCGATCTCGAACAATTCGCGATCGGTTTGCTGCGCCAGCACGCGGCGTTGCGCGGCGAGGCTGTCGAGTTCGCCCTGCGCTTGCGCCAGCGCGCGCTCGATTTCGACGGCCTCCTTGATACCCGCCTTGGGATCGGCCAGGAGCTTGCGATAACGCTCGCGCAGTTGCTGCAAGTTGGTGATGCGCGCCTCGACATCCACCACCTGCAAGGTTTTGTCTTCCGCCGCGGTGGACTGGCGCAGCACGCGGCCATCGCCGCTTTTGAGCGCCTCGGTGAATTTGGGCGTGTCCTTTTGCGCCACCCGCACCGACAGATTCGCGCGCGGCGGCTGATTGTCGTTTTCCTCGTCGTAACTTTGATTGACGACTTCGCAATCGAGCTGCTTGCAGCGCGCAAGATGCGCATCGAGCACGGCGCGCAGTTTTGCGCGTTCGGCTTCGATGGCATAGCGGTGGGTGTAGGCGATGTGACGCGGCGCGGCAGGGACTACAGGCGCGGAGGCGGAATCCGCTTGCATGGGAGCGCCGCCGGAAACCCTGCCTTGCATCGTGCGTGGTTCGCTCAATGCGGCGGCGGGCGCACTATCCATTGCAGCGGGATTTTTCGATTCGCCGCAGCCAGCTAGCGCCAGCAGCGTGCCACCCGCGACCATCAGCGCGCCAATCACAACGGACCAGCGCGCGCATCACAACAAAGTTCAATAAATACAATTACTTATATCAAACCTTGTGATACACCTCGGCACCCTTCTTGACGAACTCGATCGACTTTTGCTCCATGCCTTTGGCCAGCGCGTCTTTTTCGTCCACGCCGAGCTTCGCGGCGTAGTCGCGCACATCCTGGGTGATTTTCATCGAGCAGAAATGCGGGCCGCACATCGAACAAAAATGCGCGAGCTTCGCACCCTCTTGCGGCAGGGTTTCGTCGTGGAATTGCCTGGCTTTATCTGGATCGAGACCCAGGTTGAACTGATCGTCCCAGCGGAATTCAAAGCGCGCCTTCGACAATGCGTTGTCGCGTATCTGCGCGCCGGGATGACCCTTCGCCAAGTCGGCCGCGTGCGCGGCGATCTTGTACGCCATGATGCCGTCTTTGACGTCGTTCTTGTCGGGCAAACCCAGATGTTCTTTCGGCGTGACATAACACAGCATCGCAGTGCCGTACCAACCAATCATCGCGGCGCCAATGGCGCTGGTGATGTGGTCGTAGCCGGGCGCAATGTCAGTGGTCAGCGGCCCCAGCGTATAGAACGGCGCTTCGTGGCAGATTTTGAGTTGCAAATCCATGTTCTCCTTGATCATGTGCATGGGCACATGGCCGGGGCCTTCGATCATGGTTTGCACGTCGTGCTTCCAGGCGATTTTGGTGAGTTCGCCCAGGGTCGCGAGTTCAGCCAGTTGCGCTTCGTCGTTGGCATCGTAAATCGAGCCGGGCCGCAGGCCGTCGCCCAACGAGAACGACACGTCGTATTGCTTCAACAATTCGCAGATGTCTTCGAAGTGGGTGTAGAGGAAACTTTCTTTGTGATGCGCCAGGCACCACTTGGCCATGATGGAGCCGCCGCGCGACACGATGCCGGTCATGCGCTTGGCGGTCATGGGGATGTACGGCAGGCGCACGCCCGCATGCACGGTAAAGTAATCCACACCCTGCTCGCATTGCTCGATCAGCGTGTCGCGGTAGATTTCCCAGGTGAGTTCTTCGGCTTTGCCGTCGACCTTTTCCAGCGCCTGGTAAATCGGCACGGTGCCGATGGGCACCGGCGAGTTGCGCATGATCCACTCGCGCGTCTCATGGATGTGTTTGCCGGTCGAGAGATCCATCACCGTGTCGCCGCCCCAGCGGATCGACCAGGTCATTTTTTCGACTTCTTCCTGAATACCGGAGGACAGCGCCGAGTTGCCGATGTTGGCGTTGATTTTCACCAGGAAGTTGCGTCCGATGATCATCGGCTCGATTTCCGGATGGTTGATGTTCAGCGGAATGATCGCGCGGCCGCGCGCCACTTCGTCGCGCACGAATTCCGGCGTGATCGCCTTTGGAATGTTCGCGCCGAAATTGTGGCCGGGATGCTGCTGGGTGAGCAGCGCGATCAGTCCTTCGCATTTTTGATTTTCGCGGATGGCGATGTATTCCATCTCCGGTGTGATAATGCCGCGGCGGGCGTAGTGCATTTGCGACACGTTCATGCCGGATTTCGCGCGGCGCGGCTGGCGATGCAGATTAAAGCGCAGGCTGGCTAGCTTGGGATCGGCGAGCCTTTCGCGCCCGTATTCGGAACTGGGGCCGCTCATGACTTCGGTGTCGTTACGCTCCTCGATCCACTTCTGGCGCAGTGGCGCAAGACCGGAGCGGATGTCGATTTTCACCGTGGGGTCGGTGTACGGCCCCGATGTATCGTAGACAAAAATCGGCGGATTTTTTTCGTGGCCCATGGCGGCGGGCGTGTCCGACTGCGATATCTCGCGCATCGGCACGCGGATATCGGGGCGCGAGCCTTCGATGTAGACCTTGCGTGAATTCGGCAGCGATTTGACCGCGGCTTCATCGACGTGCGCGGTGGTGTTCAGAAACTGGGGATTTGCATTCATGGTTGCTCCTTGCTCAATATAAGTGCCGAGGGGAGCGCAGGTGGCGGGAAGCCCGCACCACGCTTTCCTACGGCGGCATTACCCGCATCAGGTTCGAAGGGTTTATCTCACCTCGCAACGGCGCGAGGACCCCCAACGTGTGCGCCTACGCTAAATGAATTATGGGATAATTGCAAGTTCAAATATCGTCAACCCCTCTGCCACCACCGCTGCCACCACTGCCACCACCTACGCAAGGCCCATGAACACCATGACAATCCCGTTCGATTCCGAACGCGCCCGTTTTAACATGGTCGAGCAGCAAATCCGCACCTGGGAAGTGCTCGACCAGAAGGTGCTGGACCTGTTGTTCAAGCTGCGGCGCGAGGATTTCGTGCCCGACGCCTGGCGTGCGCTGGCGTTTGCCGACCTCGAAATCCCGCTCGGACACGGTGAAACCATGCTGCAGCCCAAGCTCGAAGCGCGGATCTTGCAGGAGCTGGAGATAACGCCCACCGACCGCATCCTCGAAGTCGGCACCGGCAGCGGTTACATGACGGCACTTCTGGCGAGCTTCGGCGCGCATGTTTACAGCGTAGACATCATCGAGGAATTCACCCGCGCGGCCGCGGCGAAGCTGGCCGCGCGTGGCATCAGCAACGTCACGCTGGAAACCGGCGACGCGGTGCGTGGCTGGGAGCGGCATGCGCCCTACGATGTTATCGTGCTTACCGGTTCGACACCCGTGCTGGCGGATGAAATCCAGCAAAGTCTGCAAGCCGGCGGACGATTGTTTGCCGTGGTTGGCGAAGCGCCGGCGATGGACGCGCGGCTGATCACTTGCGCGGCCGCGGGCGCTTACAGCACCGCCAGCCTGTTTGAAACCTGCATTCCGGCGCTGCACAACGCGCCGCTGCCGTCGCGCTTCGCGTTTTGACCATGCGCGTGCTACTGCGTTTTACACTGGTGTTACTGGCCTGCGCGGCAAGTCCATCCGCATACGCCGCGGATTTGCTCGAAATCTATCGCATGGCACAAGGCGCGGATGTGGTCTATGGCAGCGCGCGCGCCACGTGGGCCGCGACGCAGGAGCGTATTCCGCAGGGCCGCAGCGGACTGCTGCCCACGGTGAATTTGTCGGCATCCACGCAATACAACGACCGCGAGATACAGCTACGCAGTCCAGGCTCATTACCAGACAAATCGCAGTTCAATTCAAACGCAATCACGCTGTCGATCTCGCAGCCGATTTACCGGCGGCAAAACATCGTGGCATATGAGCAGGCCAAGACGCAAGTCGAACAGGCCGACGCTATTCTGGCGCAGGCTTCGCAGGACTTGATCCTGCGCATCTCGCAGGCTTATTTCGACATACTCTTGGCGCAAGACAACGTGGCCTTTGCCGGCGCGCAAAAAACCGCCATCGCCGAGCAGTTGCAGCAGGCGAAAATCAGTTTCGAGGTCGGCACCGCGACCATCACCGACACGCATGAGGCGCAGGCGCGTTACGACCTCGCGGTTTCGCAGGAGATCGCGGCGAAGAACGACCTTGAAGTAAAAATACGCACGCTTGAACAATTCATCGGCCGCGCCACGCCGGCGCTATCACCCCTGGGTACGGCATTAAAACTGGTGACACCGGATCCCGCCACCATGGACAAGTGGGCCGAGGAAGCGCGTCTCGCCAATCTGCAAGTGCGCGCGGCCGAAGCGGCGCTGACCGTCGCCAACAAGGAAGTCGAGCGCAATCGCGGGGCGCATCATCCGACGCTCGATGCATTTGCATCGTATTCGGAGAACCGCACCGGCGCCGGAACCCTGGGCGGCCCTGGATTTGATAACAATACCAAGGCCATCGGCTTGCAACTGGCGATTCCCATTTACCAGGGCGGGTTGGTGAATTCGCGCGTGCGCGAGGCGCTGGCCAACGAGGAGCGCGCGCGCAATGATCTTGAAAACGCGCGGCGCACCGCGGAACTCGCCGCGCGCCAGACCTACCTTGGCGTCACCAACGGCATCGCACAGGTGAAAGCGCTGGAAGCCGCACTGGTTTCAACCCAGAGTTCACTCGACTCAACGCGGCTCGGACGCGAAGTCGGCGTGCGCACGCAGGTCGATGTTCTAAACGCGCAGCAGCAGTTGTTCTCCGCGCGGCGCGATCTGGCGCAGGCGCGCTACACCTACCTGCTGTCGTCACTGCGGCTGAAATCGGCCGTGGGCCGCCTGACCGAGCAGGATGTGATGCAGGTCAATGTGCTGCTGGGCCGATAGTAGTTTTCGACGGCGGTGAGCGAGGATGTTTTCGCCGCCAAATCGGCGTTGCGCAAACGCATAATCTCCGGGCGCGACGCACTGGGCGCGCGTGTTAGGCACGAACTTGGCAGCCGCATCACCGAGCAATTGATCACTCTCGACGTGTTGCGCGACGCGCGCTGCATCATGGCGTACGCGAGTTTCGGCGGCGAATTCGATACGGCTGAGTTTCTCGCGCATGTCATTGCAAGCGGCAGGCAACTGGTACTGCCGCGAGTCGATCGCGCCACGAAGTCGCTGCAACTTTTTTGTGTATGTGACCCCGCGCGCGATCTGCGGCCCGGCGTTTGGGGCATACGCGAGCCCGTGCCGGAGCGTTGCACGCCCGCGCCGGACGACTCCGTGCAGTTCGTCCTCGTGCCGGGTGTCGCCTTCACCGAACGCGGAGAGCGGCTGGGATATGGCGGCGGGTTCTACGACAAACTCATCGCGCGGCTGACGCAAAGGCCGGCGCTGGTGGCACCGGCATTTTCGCTTCAGGTTGTGAATGACATTCCGCTGACGGACGGCGACCGGAAGGTTGAAACGCTGATCACGGAGCACGCCGTGGTTCGCTGTTCATAACCAGTAGATTCAGCGCGCGTTGCGTGGCGCCGCGATGCGCTTGAGTAAACGCAATGCCTGCGGCGCCCATGCGTTTCGCTGCCGCGGCATCGGCAATAAGACGGCTCGCCTCGTGCATGACCTCCGCCGCCGCGTTCACGCGCAGCGCGGCGCCCGCGGCAATCGCGCCGTCCGCGGCTTCGGCGAAGTTATAACTCGATGGACCGACGATGACGGGCTTACCCAGCGCGCACGCGTCGATAAGATTCTGGCCGCCGAGCGGCGCCAGACTGCCGCCGATGAACGCAACATCGCACGCGGTGTAATACGCGAACATTTCGCCCATGCTGTCGCCTAGCAGTATTCGGCTCTGTACCTCAACAGGCAACCCAGATGAACGGCGCTGATACGGCAAGTTTCGTTCCTTGATTAACGCCGCAACTTCGTCAAAACGCTGCGGGTGACGCGGCACGATCACCAGTAGGGTGTCCGCTGGAGTCAGCGTGTTCAAGGCATCGAGCAGCAACGCTTCTTCGCCATCACGCGTGCTGGCGGCAAGCAACACTGGCCGCGCGACGAACCCCGCGCGCCAAGCGCGGCCCAATTCGATCTGCGCGGCGGGTGGTGTCACATCGAACTTCACATTACCTGTAACCGTTACCTCGGTTGCGCCCAATGCATGCAGTCGCCGGGCATCACTTTCACTCTGCGCGGCTATGCCTGAAAGCTTGGGTAGGCTCTCGCGCATGATCGATGAAAAGCGTTGATAGCCACGCAGGGATTTCTCCGACAGGCGCGCATTCGCGAGATATAGCGGTATGCGGCGCTGGTGACACGCGTGTATCAAATTGCACCAGAGCTCGGTCTCCATCAACACGCCGAGGCGCGGCCGAAAATGATCGAGAAAACGCTCCACCGCACCTGGGTAATCGTATGGAAGATAACAACGCGTCACGCGGTCGCCGAACAGCGCTTCGCCCGTCTCGCGGCCCGTGGGCGTCATGTGTGTGAGCAGCACGCGGTGATCGGGATACTTGCCGAGCAACGCCTCGATCAGCGGCTGCGCGGCGCGGGTTTCACCGACCGACACGGCATGCACCCAGATCAGCGGTTGCGCCGGCGCGGGGTTGCGGTTGCGGCCAAGCCGTTCGCCGATGTGCGCAAGGTACGCCGGCTGACGCCTTGCGCGCCATGCGAGGCGCAACAACGCCAATGGCAGCAGCGCCATCATCGCCAGCGTGTAGAGCATTCGCGCGAATGTCATGAGATGAATCGCTCCACGGCGGCGCATACTTCATTCGCCGATGGCGGCGTGCCTGCACCACCCAGATTAACCGCACGCGCACTGCCGTAAAGTCCCGTCGCGGCGGGATCGGTGGCGCAGTAGATTCCAATCGTGGGCGTGCCTAGCGCGGCAGCCAAATGTGCAAGACCGGTATCCACGCCTAGCACCACGGATGCGCCCGACAATAGCGACGCGGCATCATCAAGGCTTAAACGCGGCGTCACGATCGCGCCTGGAACTTGCGCGCGCAGGCGCTCACCGCGGGCGCGCTCGGCGTCATTACCCCACGGAAGCACGCAAATAATATTGTTTATAATCAAATACTTACAAACATTCACCCAATCGGCCTCCAGCCATAGCTTGCGATCAAAGCTGGTGGCATGCAGCAGCACGGCGTGACGTTGCGCTGGCAGCCAATCGAAGGTTCTCGCAGGCGCCGAAATGCCGTAGTTCAACTCACCCGGCTGAAACCCAAGCGCCTGCGCGGCGAGACTGCGATTGCGCTCGACCGCATGTTGCGTCCATGGCACGCGAAATGTGCGGTCGTAAAAAAACCGCAGCGGCTCGCGGGAGCTGTGCCAATCCGGCCCATGGCTTTTGCCGCGTGCGGCACAAGCGATGAGCGCGCTTTTGAGCAAGCCCTGCGTGTCGATCACCGCGTCGTAGCTTGATGATCGAAGCTGCGCATAAAACGCACGCATTTCCGCACGCGTATTACTGTCAAACAACGCGTGCCGCCACCGGCGCATTGCGACTGGAATCACCGCATTTACACCGGCATGCAATTGCGGAATCCCTGCGAACGATTCTTCAGCCACCCAGTCAATCGTGAGGCCGGGAAACGCACGCCGCAGATCGCTCACCACCGGCAGGTTGTGCACCACATCGCCCAGCGAGGAGGTCTTGACCAGTAAAATTCGACGCATCGCTGATCGTATCTATTTGTTATACTTGAACAATTCGGAAGGTTGTGCGGGCGCTGTCATGCAGGTTTTGAGATTAGCACCGCGCGCCGGAAATGCCTACTGTCAGGCAGCAGGATTACACGGAGTTACATGCAAACGATTCTAGTCACCGGCGGGGCGGGGTTCATCGGCGCGAATTTCGTGCTCGATTGGATCGCGGACGAAGGCACGCGGGTCATTAACCTCGACAAGCTCACCTACGCAGGCAATCTCGCGAATCTCGACGCGCTGAAGACAGACTCGCGCCATGTATTCGTCAAAGGCGATATCGCCGACCGCGCATTGGTGGCGAGCCTGCTCAAGCAATACCAGCCGCGGGCGATCGTGCATCTTGCAGCCGAAAGCCATGTAGACCGGTCGATACTCGGCCCGGCAGAATTCGTCCAGACCAATATCGTCGGCACATTCAACCTGCTGGAAGAAACGCGCGCCTACTGGAGCGGCCTGCCCGATGCCGCAAAAAGCGCATTTCGTTTCTTGCACGTATCTACCGACGAGGTTTATGGGTCGCTCGGCAAGGACGACCCCGCGTTCACCGAAACAACGCCCTACGCGCCCAACAGCCCCTACGCCGCATCAAAAGCCTCATCGGACCATTTGGTGCGCGCGTACCACCACACCTACGGCCTGCCGACCATCACCACCAACTGCTCGAACAACTATGGGCCGCTGCAGTTTCCGGAAAAACTGATTCCGTTGGTAATTCTAAACGCCATCAATGGCAAGCCGCTGCCGATATATGGGGATGGGCTTAACGTGCGTGATTGGCTTTACGTGGGAGATCATTGCGCGGGCATTCGTGCCGCGCTTGCGCGCGGGATGCCGGGTGAGACTTATAACATTGGCGGGAATGCGGAGAAAACCAATTTGGAAGTTGTGAATTGTATTTGTGGGATCCTGGATGAGATCAGCCCGAATTCACTCAACACTAAACACTCTTCACTCATCACTTTCGTCAAGGACCGCCCCGGCCACGATCAGCGATATGCCATTGATGCCGCGAAGATTAGCCGTGAACTTAACTGGAGTCCGCTGGAAAAATTCGAGGCTGGAATGCGCAAAACCGTGGCGTGGTATTTGCAGCATATGAGCTGGGTGAACAACGTTGCCAGCGGTGCGTATCGCACTTGGATGAATAGTAATTATGCGCATCGGGGAGCGGCGTGAGAGGCATCATGCCTGCATCCGCCAGCCAAACGCGTTATCGCCTGGAATGATCGCGAGCTTGGCATCAGTTGGCCGTTACGAGGCGAACTCCTGATATTCACAAAGGATTTTTGTGGGATTGCGAATCCGCAAAGCCGAATAATTTCCATGAATATGAAACGGGAAATTGCTGCTTAACTGCAGCGACTCGCGCGCCATCGAACTTTACCAGTGAATCGAATTCTCATTACCGGGAAACTGCGCCATATCGGTATGGCGTTCAGGCGCATTTTATCAGCCGCGGATGAAATCGTCGCAATAGCGTGCGGCTCAATGAATCTGCCCGATTTTGGCACTCTCCGCAGTTCAGTAAAGGCAGGGGCATGACAAATCCAGCTATCACTGTGTCTGTCGTCAGCCACCAACAGAACGGTCTGGTCAATCAATTTCTTGATGACTTGCAGCGCCATTGCTCCGGAACTGTCTGTTTGATCTTGACACAGAATGTCCCGGATCCCGTACCGTTTGCGACGGCGACTCTTTCGTTGCCTCATGAGGTCATCGTAAATGAGCAACCGAAAGGCTACGGCACCAACCACAACGCGGCCTTCATCCGCTGCCGCACGCGCTTCTTCTGTGTCGCGAATCCCGATTTGCACCTGTCCGCCAACCCGTTCCCGCCGCTTCTGAAAACACTGGAGAACGAGCGCGTGGGAGTTACAGGGCCCTTGGTGCGCAGTCCCGCCGGGGAAATCGAAGATAGTGCACGACACTTCCCTACCCCGGGCATTCTGCTCCGCAAGCTACTTGGCAACCAACCTCCGCCGGATTACCCCGTGGATCGCATACCAATGGAGGTCGATTGGATTGCGGGGATGTTTATGCTTTTCCGCAGCAATCTGTATCGCGCGATCAAAGGATTCGACGAGGCCTATTTTCTCTATTACGAGGACGTCGACTTGTGTCGCCGGCTAATGCAATCAGGGAAATCAGTGATCTTCAATCCCGCAGCAGAAGTTATTCATGACGCGCGCCGCGCGAGCCGAAGAAGCCTGCGCCCCGCTTTTTATCACCTTTCCAGCGCGCTTAGGTATTTCTTGCGATCCTGACTACCATGACCCATGGACTAATGGCCTCGTCCAAGCAGCCTCCATATGGCACGGGTGACAGGATAAGTTACTCGCGGGAAAAAATGGCGGAAAAATACCTCCTCGACACCCCTAATAGGCGTAGCGTGTCCCGCGTCCAGCTCACGACAAGCAGTCACAGCCATTCGAACATCCCATGAGATCTTCTCTCTAAATGTTGCGCGCTTTGGTGCATTGCCAAAGGACTCGCGAAACAGACGACGTTTGTCTTCCAGAATAATTCCCGACCTGACATTCTCCAATGTGGCTTGTTCGGAGTGCTGGCGCACTGCGCACAACGGTTCCGGCAGGAACGCAAACGCACCGCTTCGTAGAATATAGAACCACATTTCCAAGTCCATGAGTTGCCGGTAATTTTCGTTGAATCCTCTCTTGGCATCACTACGTCGGAACAACACTGCGGTAGGCTCGCCGATCAGATTCCCATAAAATAAACAGCGGCGGATCACTGCCTCCCCGCTGGTCACCAAGAACCGCCGGGAATATCGAGCCGTGCCTATGGGCTCCAGAGTATCGTTGACAAACGTTCGTGCACAAGCAACCAGCGAGACGGTGGGATGGCTCAGCATGACATTCAACATTTTCTCTACGCATGTTGGTTCAAGCACGTCATCTGCGCAAAGAAACTTTATATAGTCCCCGCGCGCTAGCGTTATACAGGTGCTGAAATTGCGTGCCATACCAATATTTTCCGAGTTGCAAACGTAACGGACTCGCGGATCGCCAGCGGCGATCCGCGCGACCACATACTTGGTATCGTCATCGGAATGATTATCAACGATCAGGATTTCGAGATTCTGGTAGCTCTGCGCAATCACCGATAGAAGAGCGTCGCCAATAACCCTTGCGTGATTGAAAGTTGGTAGGCAAACGCTTATCAGATCTTTCATGTGATACGTAATCTTTAAACGCCGTTGTCTAAAGTTGGCTTACGGAATATGGCGGTATATGCGCTTCCTTTACCCTCGCCGCGCTCGACAAGCCACGCAATATCGGCGACCAGACGCCCCCAGTAATAGATTTGATTTTTCAAGAAAGAATTATTGACCAGATTGGAAAGGGATTTCCTCCAACCAAATGCATTACATTCCATTGACCCTGGATCCGTTGTTGTACATACGAGCTTACTTAACCCCAATGTCTGCATATGATCACAAAGTATTTGAGGCGGAATCAAGTTTATATGGCGAGGCGTATCAAGATGGGCCCAATAACGGCCAAACAGCCGAAATTGCAACGCATTCGGACTGGGTGTAGCAATAACAAGGATTCCACCCGGAGCAAGACGTTCGGCCGCGCGCTCAAGGAGGCCTCGCGGATCGCGCATATGCTCGATGACATGCCAGAGCGTAATCACATTGGGCGTCGACACTTGATCCAAGGCAGCCGCTTCGCGCTGGCTTAAAACGGCTTTGACCTGAATTTTAGATCTGAGAAATTCGCAGCATTCCGGATCGCGTTCGATTGCCTCTACCGAAAATCCGGATCGCTTGGCCAGCAGGCAAAAAGCACCCCACGACGGGCCGATTTCAAGCAAATTACCGCTATCCACAAATTGTTTCACAAGTTCAATTTTGTGCTTCGTGACGGGTATTTGTGGGTGGTTTTTCGGGTTTTTGGGGGAGTCACCTCGGCCAAAAGGTTATCCACGGGGGTGCGGCCCGCCGCCTCTTTCAGGCGGGAGGCGAGCACCCCGGTGGGTAACCTGGGATGAGCATGAGGCTTTG
>CAMDLH010000011.1 GCA_945901405.1 Bordetella parapertussis
TGGGCCAGTTCCGTATGCTGCAGCGCTTGAGTGCGCAACTGCTGATGCAAAACATAGGCCGCGGCATGTTCCAGCAGACGCATACAATTGGCCAGAAACGTGGTGCATGACGTGCGCCGGCGTCAGCAATTCGGGATGCACGGCAAACAGGCTCCTCAGCGGGATAGGGAACGACAGCACCCATTGCCGCACCGGCACGAGCGGCAGGATGTTGTCTACCAGGTCGGCGGCGGTCTCGGCCATGCGCCGCGTGCCGCACGAGGGGCAGATTCCCCGCCGCTTGCAACTGAAGGCCACGAGGGTGTCGCGCGCGCAGCCGTCACAACTCAGGCGCAGGAATCCATGGGCGAGGATGCCGCAGTTAAGATAGGCGTCGAAATCGTCCTTGACGAACTGGGGTAGACCAGTGCCGCCGCTGGCGCTGTCTACTTCGGTGGCGAACGTTGCGTAGTGCTCACGCACCAGCCGGTAGAGCGGTGTTTGTTCGGGGCGGCGGCGTTCGTAACGCGGTGCGTTGGCGGCCGCTTCGCGCAGGCGGGCTGCGCGCATGGGGGTGCAAAAAAGATGTTTTTGTAACTGTCATTATATACATGCCTGTGTGACCGAAATGGCGCTCGGCCGTCGTGTTAGCATTCCCTGCCCATGAATACCCAAGCACAGCCCGCCCGCTGGCAATTCTGGATCGACCGCGGCGGCACCTTTACCGATATCGTGGCGCGCCGCCCGGATGGCGCGCTGGTGACGCACAAGCTGCTCTCCGAGAACCCCGGCCACTACGAAGACGCGGCGCTTGCGGGCATGCGCGATCTGCTGGGTGTGGCACGCGAGGCGCCGATTCCCGCTAAACGCGTGGCCGTGGTGAAGATGGGTACCACCATCGCCACCAACGCGCTGCTGGAGCGCAAGGGTGAACCCACCGCGCTTTTCATTACGCGCGGTTTTCGTGATGCGCTGCGCATTGCGTATCAGAACCGTCCGCGCATTTTTGACCGGCATATCGTGCTGCCGGAGCTGCTCTATGGCGCGGCGCATGAGATCGATGAGCGCATCGGCGCGCGCGGTGAGGTGCTGACGCCGCTGGATCTGGCACAGGCGCGGCGCGAAGTCGAAGCCACCTACAAATCGGGTTTTCGCAGCGCGGCCGTGGTGTGCATGCACGGCTATCGTTATCCGCAACACGAGCGGGCGCTGGCTGAACTTGCACGTGAATGCGGCTTCACGCAGGTGTCGGTGTCGCATGAAGTCAGTCCGCTGATGAAGCTGGTGTCGCGTGGCGACACCACGGTGGCGGATGCGTATCTGTCGCCGGTGCTGCGCCGTTACGTCGAGCGCATCACGCGTGAATTGCCCGGCGTGAAGGTGATGTTCATGCAGTCGAACGGCGGGCTTACCGACGCGCGGCGTTTTCATGGCAAGGACAGCGTGTTGTCCGGCCCCGCCGGCGGCGTGGTGGGTGCGGTGCGCAGCGCCGAGGGTGCGGGCTTCAATCGCATCATCGGCTTTGACATGGGCGGCACTTCGACTGACGTGTCGCACTACGCCGGCGAGTATGAGCGCGCGTTCGATACGCTGGTGGCGGGCGTGCGCATGCGCGCGCCGATGATGAGCATCCACACCGTTGCCGCAGGCGGCGGTTCGATCCTTCACTTCGATGGGGCACGCATGCGGGTCGGCCCCGACTCCGCGGGCGCGCAGCCTGGCCCTGCTTGTTATGGGCGCGGCGGGCCGCTGACGGTGACGGATTGCAATGTTTTACTGGGGCGCATACAGCCGGCGTTTTTTCCGGCGGTGTTCGGCGCGGGGGGCGATGCGCCGCTGGATGCGGCAGCGACGCGCGAGAAATTCGTTTTTTTGCACTCAAAAATAGTAAATAAAAACAATAACTTACAAACAATCGAAGAAATTGCCGAAGGCTTTCTGCGCATCGCCGTGGACAACATGGCGAATGCGATCAAGAAGATTTCGGTGGCGCGCGGCTACGATGTCACGCGCTACACGCTGGCGTGTTTTGGCGGCGCGGCGGGGCAACATGCGTGTCTGGTTGCGGATGCGCTGGCGATGCCGCGCATTTATATTCATCCTTATGCGGGTGTGCTTTCGGCGTACGGCATGGGGCTGGCCGATATCACCGCGATGCGCGAGCAGGCGGTTGAGGCGCGGCTTGAGGCGAGGTTGTTGCCGCGTTTGATTTCAACGCTCGATACGCTGGCTGATGCCGCGCGCGCGGAAGTGCTGGCGCAGGACGTTGCAGGCGCACAGATCAGCATGGCGCGGCGTGTGCAGATCAAATATGAGGGCACCGATACCACCTTGACCGTGAACTTCGGTTCGGTGGACGAGATGACGCGCGCGTTCGAGCAGGCGTATCGCGGGCGATATAGTTTTCTGATGCCCGAGCGTGCGCTGGTGGTGGAGTCGGTGGTGGTGGAGACAATTGGCAACGCAACTGTCGAATCCGCGATTAACCCGCTGCATCAAGGTTTCGTGGTTGCCCCTCACCCCAACCCGGCCCCTCGCCTGCTTGCGCAGGCTCTCCCCGCTGAAGCGGGGCGAGGGCGCTTGGCCGCTGGTCACGCCAAATTTACAGACGAAGCAGCCAAGGCTGACACCCATGTCCGCGTTTACAGCAACGGCGCAGATCACAACGCCCCGCTCTATCGCCGCGAGCATCTGCGCCCTGGCCACGTCGTCAGCGGCCCCGCGATTATCGCCGAGGCCAATGCCACGACGGTGATCGAACCCGACTGGCAGGCCAAGGTCACGCGCGACGATCATCTGGTGCTGACACGCGCGAAACCGCGTCCGGCGCGCACTGCGGTCGGCACGCGTGTCGATCCGGTGATGCTGGAGATTTTCAACAATCTGTTCATGGCCATCGCCGAGCAGATGGGTGTCACGCTCGCCAATACCGCGTATTCGGTGAACATCAAGGAGCGGCTGGATTTTTCGTGTGCGCTGTTCAACGCCGAGGGTGAACTGATCGCCAACGCGCCGCACATGCCGGTGCATCTGGGTTCGATGGGCGAGAGCGTGCGCTCGGTGATACGCGACAACTCTGGCCGCATGCGCGCGGGTGATGTGTTCATGTTGAATGATCCGTATCGCGGCGGCACGCATCTGCCCGATATCACGGTGATCACGCCGGTGTTTGATGCGGCGGGCACGCATGTGCTGTTTTACGTCGGCTCGCGCGGGCATCATGCCGATATCGGCGGTATTACGCCCGGCTCGATGCCTCCCGCGTCACGCCACATCGACGAAGAAGGCGTGCTCATCACCAACTTTTTATTGGTCGAAGGCGGCACGCTGCGCGAGGCCGAAACGCGCGCGCTGCTTGCCGGTGCGCGGTATCCGTCGCGCAACATCGAGCAGAATCTCGCCGACTTGCGCGCGATGATCGCCGCCAATCAGAAAGGTGTTACCGAGATACTGCGTATGGTCGATGAGTTTGGATTGAACGTGGTGCACGACTACATGCGCCACGTGCAGGACAACGCCGAGGAATGCGTGCGCCGCGTAATCGGCGCGTTGAAGGATGGCGAATTCAGCTACGAGATGGACGACGGCGCGGTCATCCACTTGGAGATCACCATTGATCACACAGCACGCAGCGGCGTCATCGATTTCACCGGCACCTCCGCGCAGCGCGACAGTAATTTCAACGCGCCCTCGGCGGTGACGATGGCGGCGGTACTCTATGTGTTCCGCTCGCTGGTGGATGACGATATTCCGCTCAACGCGGGCTGCCTTAAACCGCTGCGCGTGATTATTCCCGAAGGCTGCATGCTGAATCCGCGCTACCCGGCGGCCGTGGTGGCAGGCAATGTGGAGACCTCCCAGTGCGTGACCGATGCGCTTTACGGTGCACTTGGCGCGATGGGCGCGTCCCAAGGCACAATGAATAATTTCACTTTCGGCAACGAGCGTCATCAATACTACGAAACCATCTCCGGCGGCTCTGGCGCGGGGCCGGGTTTTGACGGCACGAGTGTGGTGCAGACGCACATGACTAATTCGCGTTTGACCGACCCGGAAGTTTTGGAATGGCGCTTTCCCGTGCTGCTGGAAAGTTTCGAGATTCGCCAAGGCAGCGGCGGCAAGGGCAAAACCAACGGCGGCAACGGCGCAACGCGGCGCGTGCGTTTTCTCGAAGCGATGACCGCCGCGATATTGTCCGGCCACCGCCGCGTGCCGCCGTACGGCATGGCCGGCGGCAAGCCCGGCCAGCCCGGCAGAAATTACGTCGTACGCGCCAACGGCGCCACGGACGAACTCGGCGGCTGTGACGAAACCGCGATGAACACAGGCGACGTGTTCGTGATCGAGACGCCGGGCGGAGGCGGCTACGGCGCAGCTTGATGCGCCGCACGCGTCTATAATGCGTCTCTCGTCACACGCACAAAGAACCACCATGCTCCGCACCACAACTTTGCTTTGCGCTTTATTCGCGGCAATCAACTGCGCGTTCGCTCAACAATTTCCCAGTAAACCCATTCGCATCATCGTGCCCTTCGCCGCCGGTGGTCCATCGGACATCACCTCGCGCAATATCTCGCCGCGTTTGACGGAGTTGCTGGGCGTGTCCATCGTGGTTGATAACCGCGGCGGCGCAAGTGGTTTCATAGGTGCCGAAATAGTGGCGAAAGCTCCGGCAGACGGCTACACGCTGCTCGCCGGCACCGCGACGATCACCTCGATCAACATGGCGGTGTATCCCAAGCGGCCCTACGACACGCTGCGCGATTTGCAGCCGTTGACGCCGCTGATGGCCACCGACACGCTGCTGGTCGCACACCCTTCCCTGCCCGTGCGCGGCTTGAAGGAATTGGTGGCGCTCGCCAAAGCGCGTCCCGATCTCGCGATGGCCTCGGGCGGCACCGGCAGCATCCTGCATCTCGCGCTGGAATTGCTCAACACACAGGCCGGCACGCAGATCACGCACGTGCCGTACAAGGGCGCAGGCCCCGCGGTGATCGACATCATCGGCGGGCAGATCAACGCGATGTTTGTCGATCTGCCGGTGATCCTGCCTTACGTGAGCAGCGGCAAGGCGCGCGCGCTTGCCATCGCCAGCCCCAAGCGCTCGAAGTATGTGCCCGACACGCCGACCACGGCCGAGGGCGGATTCCCCGGCGTGCAGGTGAGCAACGTTTACTCGCTGCTGTTGCCGGCGAAAACGCCGCGTGACATCGTGATGAAGCTGCACGACGCCGTGGTTAAAACCATCGCCACACCCGACGTGCGCGAAAAATTCATCAACGTTGGCGCCGATCCGCTGACCATGAGCCCGGAAGATTTCACCGCCTTCATCCGCAAGGATATCGACACCTGGGCCAAGGTGGCGCAGGCGGCGCGTATCAAGCTCGATTAAAAACTTGTTTAAAAACAATTACTTACGTATATATATCTCATGGCACGCGTACCGCTGATCGACGAAAACAATCCTGCTCTCGCCGCGTTGATCGCGAAACTCAAGGGCGCGCGCGGCGGCAAGTTGTTGAATCTTTATCGCGTGCTGTTGAACAGCCCATCGGTCGCCGAAGCATGGCAGGCGTTTAATCAGGCGATACGCTTTAACACCGCGCTCGACGACGAGGCGCGTGAACTCGCGATCCTGCGCGTGTCGAAATTAAACGGCGCGGATTATCAGTTTCAAATACACGCCACGAAATACGCGCCCGAGGCCGGCATCACGCCGCGGCAAATCACGGCCATCGAAGGCGACTGGAATTCAAGCCTGTTCGCGCCCGCGCATCGCGCGTTGCTCGCCTACACCGACGCGATGACCAATGAAATCGAGGTATCCGATGAAGTGTTCGAGCGTGTACGCAAACATTACACCCACGCGCAAATCGTCGATCTCACGGTGTTGATCGCGGCCTACAACATGCATACACGCGTGGGGCGTGCGTTGCGCATCGATCCGGAAACATCCTGATAAAAGGCCCATCGTAGTCATTCATCGCCGCGCGCTTGGCGGGAAAACGCCTGGCCGCCATGGCGGCATCGCACACGGAATACACTTTTGAGCACATCTCTCTGGTTCAAGCCTGAATCGCTTTTCCGCTTTACCGACATTGCCACTTGGTCTCGTGGCATGGCGCTTTTCCGCAACCAGCAAAGCGTACTGAGCCTGGATATCGAAGGCTCCAGCGATCATTGGGTGCTGTTCGGCGAAGTGCAAGGCAGCCAGCGCGCGCCCTACGAGGTGTCCATCGAGATGAGCTTTTCGCCTGACGGACGCGTTCTCAAGTGGGACAGCCAATGCGATTGTCCGGTTACCTACCAATGCAAGCACGGTGTCGCGCTGATGATCGAGGCCGCGCACATGGGCCTGGCGCTGCTCAAGGATCAATCGCCGGACGAACAACAACCCGCCTCGGTGCGCGGCGAAGCAACGCACAAGACCGCCCAGGATCGTGCGGAGGAAATAGCGCGTATCGAGGCGGAGAATCAATTGCTGGGCTGGCTGCGGGACATGGCTCGCGCCAACGGTGCGCCCGTGCCCGACACGCCCATCCGCGGCAACTATCCATTCGCCGGCAAGCCGAGGAATGAGCAGTACCTTTATTTGCTCAGCGTGCCGCACGCCGGCAGCGCGAGACCGCGGTTGCAGATTGACGCCGCGGTGTCCCACCTCAAACTGAATGGCACTTGGGCCAAACCCAAGGCCATCCGCTACGCGCCTTATCAGGGGCAGGCGGTGTATGACCAGGCCACGCCGGCCGACCGCGAGGTGCTCAAGTTGATCAGCGCCATGCCCGACACGCTCTACCACGCCTACAGTACGTCCTTCAGCAGCGCGCCAGCAGGACGCGCTGGAATGCTCGCGCTGGAACTCGCGGCCAGTACCGGCAGGCTCTATGTGAAAGATGACGGCGGCGGCCCCGCGCAGGCGGTGCGCTGGGGCGAGCCGCGCACCCTGCACTGGGCGTGGCACGAAGTCAGCCATCTGAAAGCCGCCGAACCTGGCTGGGTCTTGCGCGCCACGCTGAAAGACGGCAACGCCGCACTATGCCTGAACAATCCGCCGCTGTATCTGGACGCGGAACAAGGCCGATGCGGCCCGGTGGAAGCCCCTGGCATTGCCCCCGGCGCGCTGGAGGTGTTGCTGCGTGCGCCGGCGCTAAAGCCCTCCGCGCTGCAAAAACATCAAGTGAGTCTGTTGCGCCATCTGGGCGCCGTGCCTCCGCCGCCCGGCGTGCGCGCGCCCACGATACTGCAAGGCATCACGCCCGCGGCCTGCCTCAACCTGACACCCGTGGCGCAGACGGACACGCCGCGGCAGGGTCTGGTGCAAGCGCAATTGCGCTTTGACTACCAGGGCCATCGCGGCTGGTGGATGAATGAACCCGCCGCCGTGCTGATTGACGACCCCGCGGGCAGTATTCTTCTGCATCGCGATGTAGCCGCCGAGCAAGAGGCGATCACCCGCTTGCTCAATATCGGCCTCGCCGCCGACGGCCAGGGCGGATTCAACATTCCGGGGCATGCGTCGCAACAAGCGTGGCTGCGCTGGGCCGATGAAGGCTTTGCAACACTTCGCAACGCAGGCTTCGCGCTCACATTGGATGATGCCCTGCAAAACTGGATCAGCCGCGCCGACACGCTGAGTGTGCGCATGCAGCCGCAGGCGGGTGATAAAGCTGAAAGCAGCGACGATACATTCGAGGGTGAAGGTGAAGGCGAAGGCGAGGCCGCCTCGCCATGGTTTGACTTGTCACTCGGCATGGAGATCAACGGGCAGCGCCACAATATTCTGCCCTGGCTGCCGGAGTTGCTGGCGCAGGCTGCCGCCAGCCAGCCGGATGCGCAAACCGGCTTGCCCAATCTTCCGCCCTTCATTTACCTGCGCGCGCGCGAAGGCAGCGGTTTCATTCGCCTGCCCACCGAGGCGTTGAGGCCGTGGATGGCGGCGCTGCTGGAATTGGTAGGCGACCGCGAACACAATTTTTCAGGTGATAGCCTCAAGCTCTCGCGGCTGGACGCACTGCGCGCGAGCGCCGCGCTGGGCGAAGGCGCTACGTGGGAAGGTGCGAAGTCACTGCGCGCCATGATGCAACAACTCACCGGCCGCAGCGAATTGCCCGTGATTCCGGCGCCGCAAGGCGTGCTGGCGAGCCTGCGGCCTTATCAGCAGCAGGGTTTGAATTGGCTGCAATTCCTGCGTCAGCACGGTCTGGACGGCATCCTCGCCGATGACATGGGTCTGGGCAAGACGCTGCAAACGCTGGTGCATATTCAGGTTGAAAAAGATGCCGGGCACTTGAACCGCCCCGCGCTCATCATCGCCCCGGTGAGCCTGATGGGTAACTGGCAGCGCGAAGCCGCGCGCTTTTGCCCGCAACTGCGCAGCCTGGTACTGCACGGCAAAGACCGCCACGAAATCGCCGATACCATGTCCGAGCACGACATCGTGATCGCGCCCTATTCGCTGTTGCAACGCGACCGCGAACGCTGGCTCGAGGCGAAGTGGCACCTCGTCGTGCTCGACGAAGCGCAGAATATCAAGAACGCCAGCACCCACGCGGCACAGGTAGCCGCTCAATTGCAGACCCGGCACCGCTTGTGCCTGTCTGGCACACCGATGGAAAACCATCTAGGCGAGCTGTGGAGCTTGTTTCACTTCCTCATGCCGGGCTTTCTGGGCAGCCACAAGCGCTTTAACGATTTGTTCCGCACGCCGATTGAAAAACAGGGCGACACACAGCGCATGGCGCAGTTGCGCGCGCGCGTCACCCCGTTCATGCTCCGGCGCACCAAGGCGGTGGTGGCGGCCGAACTGCCGCCCAAGGTCGAGACCGTGATGCGCGTCGAACTGCTGGGCAAACAGGCCGATCTTTACGAGACCATACGCCTGGGGATGGAGAAAACCGTGCGCGAGGCGTTGAGCGCCAAGGGGCTGGCCAAATCGCATATCACCATCCTCGATGCGTTGCTCAAGCTGCGCCAGGTGTGTTGCGACCCGCGGCTGGTAGCGCTTGAGACCGCAAAAAAAATCAAGGCATCGGCCAAGCTCGAACATCTGATGGAGATGCTGCCCGAGATGCTCGCCGAAGGCCGGCGCATACTTTTGTTCTCCCAATTCACCAGCATGCTCACGCTGATCGAGACCGAACTCGAACAGCGCAATTTAAGCTGGGTAAAGCTGACGGGGCAAAGTCAGAAGCGCGATGCCTTGATCGATCAATTCACCAGCGGGCGCGTGCCGCTGTTTCTCATCAGCCTGAAAGCCGGCGGCACCGGGCTAAACTTGCCGCAGGCCGACACCGTCATACACTACGACCCGTGGTGGAACCCGGCGGTTGAGAACCAAGCCACCGACCGCGCCCACCGCATCGGGCAGACGCAAAGCGTGTGGGTGGTCAAGCTGGTGGCGCAGGGCACCATCGAAGAACGCATCCTCGCATTGCAGGAACGGAAAGCGGCACTTGCCGAAAACATGTACAGCGGATCGGCCGCACGCAAGCAGCCGCTGTTCAGCGAAAGCGACCTGGCGGAACTGCTCAAACCGCTGTCGGCCGTTTAATCCGCTTTTCTCTCAAGCAACCGCCAACATGACCACGCGCCCCATCATCCTCGTCGAAGACGATCCGTTTCCGCGCATGCTGAAGGTGTTTCTCGAGGCGCATGCGGAGCCGGCATACCTCGCGGCGCTCGCGGATTTTTTTTCGCATGATTTGCCGGATTTCGCGGGCTGGCTTGCCAATCTGCGTGCGCTGGCCGGGCCGCTCTACCCCGCCGAGGTTCGGCCTATCGCGGATCAGGCTGCATTGCGTGCGCAATTGCCCGATGCCACGGTGGTCGTCACCGAATCGCTGATTATCGGCGCCGAAGAACTGGCACTCGCGCCGCATCTGAAGGTTGTGCAGAAATACGGCTCGATATTGCGCGGCATTGATGTCGCTGCTTGCGAGGCGCGCAAAGTCAAGGTGTTGACGCTGCGCCGCCGCGCCAACATCTCGTGCGCCGAGCACGCGCTGATGATGATGCTGGCACTGAGCAAAAAGCTGCACCGCTTGCAGGGCTTGATCAGCTTCGGGCAATTGCAGGCGGCCGGGTTCAACCCCAAGCCGTTCGACACGCGCTACACGCCGAATTCAGGCTGGGCACGCGTGCCAGGCATGAGCATTCTGTATGGCACGACGCTGGGCATCATCGGCTTTGGCGAGATCGCACGCGAGATCGCCGTGCGCGCCCACGCTTTCGGCATGCGCGTGGTGTGCACGCAGCGCACGCCGCTCACCGATGCCGAAAAGCGCGAGTGGCACGTCGAGCAACTTACCCTCAATCAACTTTTGCAAACCAGCGACTGGGTTTGCATCCAACTACCGGGCATTCCCCCCACGCGCGATTTTCTCAACCGCGAACACTTAGCGCGCATGAAACCCGGCGCTGCGCTCATCAACGTGTCGCGCGCGCAGAACGTCAATCGTGATGCACTGCTCGAAGCCTTGCGCTCGGGCCGGCTCGGCGGCTTTGCGCTTGATCCGCTCTACGAAGAGCCGGGCAGCGCCGACGATGAGTTGCTGAAATTCGACAACGTGATCCTCACGCCGCACATCGCGGCGATGCCGCGCTTTAACGCGTTGGGCGATTTCGAGGATTTGGTGCGGGGCATTGTCACGGCAATGCCAGAATAATTTATCGTTAAAAAACAATAACTTACATAACTTCGGCGCAACCGCATAAAACACGCCGCTCTCTGCTTCAACTTTTCTTTTCACCCTCGGGCGACGCCGGTGGCGTGGATTGCGCCTGCGCGTCTTGCGCGGGTTGCGCGACCTCGGGTCCGGGGTCCATGCCCATCGCGCGCAAGACCCAGACAATCGCAAACCCGGCGACCAACGGCCACCAGTCGGTGAGCGCGATCGCAGCCGCTGCCGATGCGATGTAACAGATGCCCAGCAGCAGCAGCCCGTGATGCTTGGAGCGGCTAAACGCAAACACCAGCGCCAGCCCCATCGAGATAAACAGCGCCGCGAAGGTGTAAACCACCCAGGCGATGGGCACGCGCCCCGACACCACCGCCGCCAAGAACGCCAGCAGAACCGCACCGATTAACCACTTCATGAATTGACTACCCGCTGCGAGAAAGCGCCGATTTTACACTGGCGCAAGCCCGCGGAGCGATACCAGCCGCGTCGGCGGGGCTGTGATATAAGCGTTGGCATGTCCAATCCCAACCCCAAGCGCGCGCTCGCCACCTGCTGCGGCGCGCACGTGGTGCACGACGGATTTTCCGACGTGAGCTACGTGCTGCTTCCGCTGCTGGCGCAGGCGTTCGGGCTGAATCTGACGCAGGTGGGCATGATCCGCACCGCGCATCGCGTGGCGATGGCGGCGTTTCAGATGCCTGCGGGATTCATCGCGGAGCGATTTGGCGAACGCAATTTGCTGGCGCTGGGCACGCTGATCGCGGGCTTGGCGTTCATTGCACTGGGATTTGCCAGCGGCTTCTGGATGATCTTGATCTCGCTGTTTTTCGCCGGCATGGGTTCTGCCGTGCAGCACCCGCTGTCGTCCACGGTGATTTCGCATGCGTATCCGGGCGAGGGCCGCCGCACGGCGCTCGGTACTTATAATTTTTTCGGCGACGTGGGTAAATTTGTATTTGGCGGCATTGTCAGCCTGTGCGTGGTGGCGGGCATTGCGTGGCAGGCGCCGGTGGTGGTGTTTGGCGTCATTGGCGTCGTCACCGCGGTTGTCGTGTTCATATTCGTCGCCAACACGCACTCGCACACCAGCAAAGCGGAGGCAAAGCCCAAATCCAAAGGCTGGGGCATCCGCAACAAACCGGCGTTCGTGTCGCTGTGCGTGATCGACATGGTAGACAGCATCACACGCACCGGTTTTCTCACCTTCATCGCGTTTTTATTGATCGCGCGCGGCATCCCCGAAGGCTGGGCCGCGATCGCGGTGCCGGTCATTCTCGTCGGCGGCATGGCGGGCAAGTACGCCTGCGGCGTGCTCGCCGAGAAACTCGGCGTGATCCGCACCATCGTCATCACCGAAGCGGCCACCGGCATAGGCATCCTGGCGACACTCGCGTTGCCCGCCACCGCGAGTTTTATTTTGCTGCCGCTGGTGGGCGTGGTGCTGCAAGGCACCTCATCGGTGATCTACGGCACCATCGGCGATCTGGTCGAGCAGGACAAACTGCCGCGCGCGTTCGCCCTAGTCTACACGCTGAGCGCCGTGTGCGGCATATTCGCGCCGCTGGGCTATGGCTTGCTCGGCGACGCGATTGGCATCGAGAAAACGATATTCATCGCTGGTATCATCGTTTTTATTGCCCTGCCGCTGTCGCTGGTGTTGCGCGCCGCGATTGCCAAGCCGCACGCGGCGGCCGTAACCTGATTCAGGCTCACAAATATTTCGCACTACCTGGAGGTTCTCATGGCAACGCAACGTATCAGCTACATTCCCCCCGACAAAATGACGCCCGAAATGCTCGCCGAAATGGAGCGCTGCGCTCGGTTCGGCACGCCGCGCCCGGAAAGCTCCTCGGTGCGCGCGCATGCGCCGAATGCGTTCTGGGCGTTCGCCAATTCGTGGCGCGATATTTTCCACACGGGTATTTGCGACCACGCGATCAAGGAACTGTGCCGCCTCTATGTGTCGCGCTCGGTGGTTTGCGAATTTTGCGGCAACCAGCGCTCGACCAAGGCTTTCAGCAGCCAGACGCTGCAAGAAGCGCAGACCGATGATCTGGTCAATTTTGAAAAATCCACGAAGTACAGCGAGCGGCAGAAAGCCGCGCTCGCCTACGCCGAAGCGATCACCTGGCGGCTGGAAACCGGCGACAAATTCTGGGAGCGCCTGCATGCAAACTTCAGCGAGCCGGAGCTGGTCGAACTCGGCTGCGCGATCGCGCTCACCATGGGACAACAAAGCTGGTTGCGATTGCTCAACATTGATCACCATCAGGTGATGGCGGGCACGGCCGCGTCGATGGCACCCGGTTTTGAAGACGCCGAAGCCTTGGCCAAGAGCAAGGCTGCGCCCGACTACTGGGCCAAAAAAGAAGCGGCGCCGCGCAAAAACGCGGCGTAGCCTAGAACACGCCGCCGCCGTCGGCGGCGTAGTTCTCGAAACGCGTGTGACGGCCAAGGAAGGTCAGCTTCACCGGGCCTGTCGGGCCGTTACGCTGCTTGGCGACTATGATCTCGGCGGTGCCCTTGGCGGGGCTTTCCGGGTTGTAAACCTCGTCGCGGTAAATAAACAATATCAAATCCGCGTCCTGCTCGATGGCGCCGGATTCACGCAAATCCGACATCATCGGACGCTTGTCCTGACGCGACTCCACGCTGCGATTTAGCTGCGACAGCGCGACCACCGGCAGCTTGAGTTCCTTCGACAGGCTCTTGAGCGATCTTGAAATCTCCGCGACCTCGGTGGCGCGGTTTTCCTCGCGCCCCGACGCATTGCCGCTCATCAGTTGCAGGTAATCGACGACGATCAGCGACAGCCCGCCGCACTGGCGATGCAGCCGCCGCGCGCGCGAGCGCACTTCCAGCGCGGTGAGACCCGCCGTGTCGTCGATGAAAATCTGCGAGTCGTTAAGCTGGCCCACCGCATCGACGAGCTTGGGCCATTCCTGTTCCTCAAAGGTGCCGGTACGCAGCTTGTGTTGATCGACGCGGCCCACCGAGCCGATCATGCGCATCGCGAGCTGCGTGCCCGACATCTCCATGCTGAACACGGCACACGCCTTTTTCAGATGCAACGCGACGTGTTCGACGATGTTCATCGCCAGCGCGGTCTTGCCCATCGACGGGCGCGCGGCGATGATGATGAGTTCGCCCGCCTGCAAGCCGGAGGTCATGCGGTCCAGATCAAAGTAACCGGTGGCGATGCCGATCACCTCGTTCTTGTTCTCGCGGCTGTAGAGCATGTCGATGCGCTCGACCGTTTCGGTGAGTATCGGATCGATCTTGACGAAACCCTGCGTCGATTTCGCGCCCGCCTCGGCGATCTGGAATACTTTTGATTCGGCCTCGTCGATAAGCTCGCGCGCTTCACGCCCCATCGGGCTATAGGCGGAATCCGCGATCTCGGTGCCCACCGCCGCAAGCTGGCGCTTGACGGAGCGATCACGCACGATCTCGGCATAGCGGCGGATATTCGCGGCGCTCGGCGTATTCAACGCGAGCGATCCGAGATACGCCTGGCCGCCGGCCTCGGCAAGCTTGCTGCTTCGTTCGAGACTTTCAGCGACCGTCAGCACATCGGCCGGGCGATTATTTTCGACGAGCTGAACGATGTGTTGAAAAATAAGCCGGTGATCCGCGCGGTAAAACTCGCGCTCGGTTATCAGGTCGGAGATGCGATCCCACGCGGTATTATCGAGCAAGAGACCGCCCAGCACGGATTGTTCAGCCTCGATCGACTGCGGCGGCACGCGCATCGATTCGATTTGCGGGTCTTTGATGAGCGGAGTTACGACTTGCGCCATGGCTTCTTCTGTAATTTATTTAACTTATTGATAATAAAAGACTATTTCTAACCCCGGGGATTGCCGCCAAACGCTGTCGTGAAGCGAATGTAGCAGAAAAAAGCAAAAAAAAAAGGGCTGTCGCCAGCCCTTTTTTAACAATCCAAAAACTCGTTTGTAATGAACGGACTACGCAGCCTCGCCCAGTACGGAAACGGTGATGCTGACGATCACATCGGTGTGCATCGCGATCTTGAATTGCGTATCGCCGATGGTTTTTATCGGCCCCGCGGGCATGCGTATCGCCGCTTTCGGCACGTCGAAGCCCTGCTTTTTCAACGCTTCGGAAATATCGAAGTTGGTGACCGAACCGAAGAGCTTGCCGTCCACGCCGGCCTTCTGCGTGATCTGCACCATCAGTCCTTCGAGCTTGGCGCCGGTTTCCTGCGCCTTGGCCAGCACATCGGCCTGCGCTTTTTCGAGCTCGGCGCGGCGCTTTTCGAACTCCGCGAGATTGGTGGTGGTCGCGCGTTTAGCCTTGCCGTGCGGAATGAGAAAGTTACGCGCGTAGCCGTCCTTCACCTTCACTACGTCGCCAAGCTGTCCTAGATTGACGACTTTTTCCAATAGAATAATTTGCATGATCTTAGCCTCAGTGCAGATCGGTGTAAGGCAACAGCGCGAGGTAACGCGCGCGCTTGACCGCGATCGACAACTGGCGCTGGTAGCGCGCCTTGGTGCCGGTGATGCGGGCCGGGATGAGCTTGCCGTTTTCATTGATGAAGTCCTTCAGGATGTTGATATCCTTGTAATCGACTTCGGCGATTTTCTCGGCGGTGAAGCGGCAGAATTTCTTGCGGCGAAACAGCGGATTGCCGCGCGGGCGGCCGTCCTTGCCTTTGTTCTTGCCGAATTTGCCTTTACCTGCGGGTGCTCGTTTGGGCATGATGGTTATCCTTTAACTATCCAGTAATTCAATTTGATTGATGTGCAGTATCAGTTGCGTGCTCATGCGGCTCTTGCGGTTCAAAAACCCGGCGGCCTTAATGCTGTCGCCTGCCTTGATTTTCATCGCCGTCATGCGCGTCGCTGCTTCGCCTATCGCCACCGCGTTCATTTCACATTCGGACTTGCGTTCCATTCCCGCCTCGATTTGCGTGGATTGGTGCGCGAGCTTGAATGTGAGTAATGGCAGTCCGGCAGGTGTGTGTCGCAGTGGCGCGAGTTCGACGATGCTTCCCGTCAGTTGAACCGCGTTGGCGCTCACCTATGCGGTGGCTTCCGCCGCCGGTGCAGCTGGTGCCGCGGCGGCGGGTGCAGCCGCCGGCGCGATTCTCACGCCGTCATCCGCGGGCTTGGGCCGCTCTTCGCGCATCATGGCCGAGGGCGTGGTGACGGCCTCTTTCATGCTGACGATCAGATGGCGTAACACCGCATCGTTGAATTTGAACGCGTGTTCGAGTTCGAGCAGCGTCTCGTTGTCGCACTCGATATTCATCAACACGTAGTGGGCCTTGTGCATCTTCTGGATCGGGTAGGCCATCTGGCGGCGGCCCCAATCCTCGACGCGATGAACCTGGCCGGAGCGGCTGGTAATCATCTGGCGATTGCGTTCGATCATGCCAGGCACTTGCTCGCTCTGGTCAGGATGAACGATGAAAACGACTTCATAATGTCGCATTAATAAATCTCCTTATGGGCTATGTGGGCCTCCCGTTATGCGATTACGGTGAGGCAAGGTATCGGCAATTCAATGAAACTCGATGCCGATTGAGTCCGAGGCACAACCTACACCAAACCCCGGAACGGGCGCGAATTATACCGGAAATTTCCGGTATTTCAAGCGCTTAACTACTCGGCGTTCGCCCTTTTCTACCGCTCCCGCCCCGCCTCGTGCGTCACCCGCTGCACCGGCGACAGCAGATACTCGATCACCGAGCGCGTGCCCAGATGAATCTCGGCGTTGACCAGCATGCCGGGCGTGAGTTTTAGCTTGCTGCCTTGGCTGTCGAGATGATTGGCGTTGAGCGCGATTAGCGCGCGGTAGGCGGCCTCTTGAAACGGTTTTGCGCTCTGTTCGTTTGATTTCTCTTGCGCATCCGCGCTGATGTGGCGCACCGCGCCTTCGAGCATGCCGTATTTCTGCGCCTGCGCGCGCAGGTCTTGCGCGTTTTCGACATACAGGCGCTGGCGCTCCAGCGCCATCAACTTGCCTGCGAATCCCTCGCGCGCGAGATTGTCCCAGCCTTCGGCCTGCTCGCGGTAGATGGGCACGGTTTTGTTGAGCTTGCCTTCAATCTCAAGAGCCACCTGTAAATCCTGTTGCGACTTGGCGAGCAGGGATTTCTCGGTATCGACGGAGTCGCGGTAGGCCTGTTTGCGCGCGCGGTATTGGGCTTCGACTTGGGCAAACAGTACGGGGTCGTCTTCGCGCAGGCGGGCGAGCGGCGCACCCGACAGCTCTGCGTCGATGCGGCGCAACTGCAACCCTCGCATCCTGAGTTCGTTCTCGACCACGCTTTTGTCGGCATCCGACAGGCGGGTATCCATGCGCACCAGGGTTTGGCCCTTGGTCACGGTGTCGCCGTCCTTGACCAGTATCTGGCGCACGATGCCTTGCTCGGCGGGTTGCACGATTTTCAGGAAGCTCTGCAGCACGAGCTTGCCTTGGGCGGTGGCGACGATATCGAGCCGGCCGATGAAGGCCCACGCGATCATGATGCCGAACAAGGCGAGCAGCACATACATCACCACGCGCGGCAGCGGCGACGGGGCTTGCCGTTGCACACGCAGGATGTCGGGGGCGAAGTCGAGACCTGCGTTTTGGCTCATATGATCGGACTCTGTTCGCAAAGCTTATAAATGTTCGCTGCGCTCAGCGTACGAACTGGATTCCGGATCGAGTCCGGAATGACGGGTTTTTCCCTCTGCCGCCGGGCATTGGCATCTACAACATGTCCCCAAGAAACCCCCTCGCCCCGCTTGCGGGGAGAGGGCGTGGGTGAGGGGATACCTCGGAATCGAAGTTGCGTTATAACGAACCCGGCTAAACCACCCCCAAGACCCCCAACCTTCCCCCGCAAGGGGGGAAGGAGCCGTGCCGTGGGGAAGTGTAGATGTATGTAGACATCTGTTTGAATCGCACCCCGATTCACGCCGCTCGTAACTCTCAATGTGAAAATGCGAGAGAAAACCGGCAGCTAAGGCCGCACCTGCTTTGCCAGATAAAGCCAGGTCTCGACCACGGTATCGGGGTTCAGAGAAAGACTTTCGATGCCCTCCTCCACCAGCCACTGCGCGAGGTCGGGATGATCCGACGGGCCTTGGCCGCAGATACCGACATATTTGCCGGCCTTGCGGCAAGCCTGTATCGCCAGATGCAGCATGTATTTCACCGCCGGGTCGCGCTCGTCAAAACCTTCGGCGATGATGCCGGAGTCGCGATCGAGCGCCAGTGTCATCTGCGTCATGTCGTTCGAGCCGATCGAAAATCCGTCGAAGTGTTCTAAAAACTGATCCGCCAGCACGGCGTTGGACGGTATCTCGCACATCATGATGATTCTAAGACCGTTTTCGCCGCGTTTAAGACCATTGGCCGCCAACAGATCGATCACGTTTTTGCCTTCGCTGACAGTGCGCACAAAGGGCACCATAAGTTCGACATTGGTGAGGCCCATTTCATCGCGCACTTTTTTCATGGCACGGCATTCGAGCTCGAATGATTTGCGGAAGCTATCCGACACATAGCGCGACGCGCCGCGAAAACCCAACATGGGGTTTTCTTCATGCGGCTCGTATTTGCTGCCGCCCGTCAGGCTCGAATATTCGTTGGATTTAAAATCGGACAGACGCACGATCACCGGCTTGGGCCAGAACGCAGCACCCAATGTCGCGACACCTTCCGCCAGCTTGTTGACGTAGAATGTCACCGGATCGGCGTATCCCGCGCTGTGTTCCTCGACCGCGGTTTTAAGATCCGGCGACAGATCGGGGTACGCCAGCACCGCCTTTGGGTGCACTCCGATCATGCGCGCGATGATGAATTCCAGCCGCGCGAGGCCCACGCCCTCGTTGGGCAGTCGGCGAAACTCGAACGCGAGTTCCGGGTTGCCGACGTTCATGGTGATTTTCACCGGTGATTTCGGCATGGCGGCGAGCGACAAATCAATCACCTCGACCTCGAGCTTGCCGCGATATACAAAACCCGTATCGCCTTCGCAGCACGACACGGTGACATCGCGCCCATCGCGCAAAATACGCGTCGCATCTCCGCAGCCCACCACCGCCGGAATGCCCAGTTCACGCGCGATGATCGCGGCGTGACAGGTGCGCCCGCCGCGATTGGTCACGATGGCCGAAGCGCGCTTCATCACCGGCTCCCAATCCGGATCCGTCATGTCGGTGACCAGCACGTCACCCGCGCGCACCCGGTCCATCTCGGCAGCACTCGATACCAGCCGCACCACGCCGCTGCCCACGCGCTGCCCGATGGCGCGGCCCGTGGCCAGCACTTCGGAGCGCTCTTTCAGCCGGTAACGGCGCAGCGTATCGACATTCTCACTGGCCTTCACCGTCTCCGGGCGCGCCTGCAGAATGTAGAGCTTGCCATCGATGCCATCGCGGCCCCATTCGATATCCATCGGGCGCTGGTAATGCTGTTCGATAATCACGGCATAACGCGCGAGTTCCTCGACTTCGCTGTCACTGATCGAAAAGCGTTTGCGATCAACCTCCGCCACCGGCAAGGTCTTCACCGATTTGCCCGCTTGACGTGATTCATCGAAGACCATCTTAACCGCCTTCGATCCCAGGCCACGCCGCAGGATCGCATGCTTGCCCTGCTTGAGCCCTGGCTTATAAACATAGAACTCATCCGGGTTCACCGCGCCCTGCACCACCGTTTCGCCCAATCCGTACGCAGACGTGATGAACACCACCTGATCGAATCCCGATTCGGTGTCGATGGTGAACATCACACCGCTCGCGCCAAGATCGCTGCGCACCATGCGCTGCACGGCGGCTGACAACGCCACATTCGCGTGGATAAATCCCTTATGCACACGGTACGAAATCGCGCGGTCGTTGTAGAGCGATGCGTACACGTGCTTGATAGCTTCAAGCACGTGTTCGAGGCCGTGTACGTTAAGAAACGTTTCCTGTTGGCCCGCGAACGAGGCATCGGGTAAATCTTCCGCCGTCGCGGAAGAACGCACAGCGAAACTGACCTCGGCGCCGGCATCTTGCGTGAGCTGCGTATAGGCCGCGCTCACCGCAGCCTGCAATGCGCCCGAAAAAGACTGCGCCACGATCCAGCTGCGTATCTCCTTGCCGGCGGCCGCCAGTGCGTTAACGTCGTCTACATCCAACGTAGCAAGCCGCGCTTCGATGCGTTTGTCCAGTCCGCCGTACGCGAGAAAATCCCGATAGCCATCCGCGGTAGTGGCGAATCCGCCGGGCACGCGCACACCCGCGCCGGCAAGATGCCCTATCATTTCACCCAGCGAAGCATTCTTGCCGCCGACGATGCCAACATCGCTCATGCGCAAGGCGGATAATTCAAGAACGTAGGCTGGCGTGGTCATGTCGTGTTTCCATGTAGAAGAATGGATGTCATCTGAGAATGTGGGTATATTACAGAATATTGCTGCACCGCCACAATTCTTACTAAATCATGACAGCCAATCATCGCAGTGCCTTTTTCGTCTCCGACCGCACGGCCATCACCGCGGAGATGCTCGGACACAGCCTGCTCACGCAATTTGACGGGCTGAGCCTGCACGAGACTACGCTGCCATTTATCGACACTCTGGATAAGGCGCAGGAGGCCGTGCAAAAAATAAACGCCGCGGCAGCGGCCGATGGCGTGCGCCCCATCATTATCAGCACCCTTGCCAATACCGAGATTGCCACCGCCGTCGGACGCGCCAATGCGTTGTTTCTCGATTGCTTTCAGATTTTTATAGCGCCCCTCGAAAACGAACTGGGCGCGCGCGCCTCCCACGCCATCGGCCGCACGCACAACGTCAACGATATCGTCAATTACTATAAGCGCATGGAGTCGGTGAACTACACGCTGTCGCACGACGATGGCGTGTCCACCCGCGATCTGTCCGAAGCCGATGTTATTCTGGTGGGGGTGTCGCGCTGCGGCAAGACGCCCACATGCCTGTATCTGTCGATGCAGTTCGGCATACGCGCGGCGAACTATCCGTTCATCCCCGAGGATTTCGGCAGCCGCCAGTTGCCAGCGTCGTTGCGCGCGCTGCGCGGCAAACTCTACGGCCTGAGCATCACCCCCACGCGCCTGCAACGTATACGCAGCGAACGGCGGCCCAACAGCACCTATGCCGACTTGCAAAATTGCGAATATGAGGTGCGCGAGGCCGAGGCGCTGATGCGGCGCGAAAATATTCCATTCCTCGACGCCACCAGTAAATCAGTCGAAGAACTCGCCACCACCATCATGCAGCAGGCCAAACTGGAGCGGCGGATTTATTGAAGTTGCCGCACGCGTTCAAAAAGGCATATCGCCGCCGCCGCGGCCACATTCAGTGATTCGGTGGCCGCACTCATCGGGATGGTCATCACGCCATGCGCGCACCGCGCCAGCATTTCTGAAACACCCGCGCCTTCGTTGCCGAACACCAGTGCGACTTTCCCGGTAAGGTCGCTGTCGAATACGCTAGGCGCCACGCGTAATTGCGTGACCAGCACGCGCCCCGGATGCGCGCGCGCGAGCGCCGGCAAATCGATACGCTCATAAATCTCCAGGCTGAAATGCGCCCCCATCGCGGCCCGCAGCACGCGTGGCGACCATGCGTTAACTGATTGTTTTGAAAGGAATATTTGTTTAACACCCGCAGCGGCGCAGGAGCGCAGTATGGAGCCCAGATTGCCGGGGTCTTGCACGTCTTCGAGCATCACGCAGGTGTTGAGCGCGGCGGGCAGCGCTTCGCGGCGCGGTGTTTTAATCACGGCGATCACGCCGGTGGGTGTTGCGACGGACGACAATTGTTTGAACAAGTTGTCATCCAAACACAAGGCCGAATCGGCGCCGTACAGGAGTTTTTGAATCTCGGCATTCGCGGCGCCGGAGGTGCTGAGGACCAATTGCTCCGGTGCGCCGAAACGCGACTGATACGCCTGCAACAGATGCGTGCCGTCCAACAATGAATAACCCGCCAGCCTGCGTTCGCGCGATGATTGCACGAGCTTCAACAATGATTTGAATTGCGCGTTATCCGCGGAGCTTATTTTTTTCACGGGTTGCTTAGTCCAGCGCGCAGGTTCTGAACCCGGCCAGCACATCGCGCCGGTCGGGCGTATAAAAGTTGCGCCACGTGTTTCGCAACAAACCCGCGCTGGTGGCGAAGCATCCGCCGCGAAGCACTTTGTGATTGCCGAACCACGGCTCGGAGTATTCCTTGTACGAGTCGCGCACAAATCCCGGATACGCATTGAACCAGTCCGCGGTCCACTCCCACGCATTGCCGAACATCTGACGCACACCCCAGCCGCTGTCGCCCGCCGCATGGGCGCTGACATCACAAGGCCTGTCGCTTACACCCAGCAGATTGGCGTGCGCTGGGGTCGGCGCCGCATCGCCCCATGGGTAACGGCGTTTATGCGCGGTGTCTTGTGGCGTCGTGGATGCCGCGAATTCCCACTCGGCCTCTGTCGGCAAACGGCGCCTGGCCCAGCGGCACCATGCTTCGGCTTCGTACCAATTCACATGGATCACCGCGGCGTTGCGCGGCAATGGTTCCAATTTATCGTAGCGCCGCACGAACCATGCGCCATCCTGTTTCGTCCAATAAACTGGCGCCGTGGCACTCGCTTGCTCGCGCCAGCGCCAGCCCGCTTCGCTCCACAGCGATTTGTGAACATACCCGCCGTCATCGGCAAAGGCCGCAAACTCGGCGTTGCTTACCGCCGTGCGCGCCATGCGAAAAGGCTTGACCTCAATCGCGTGCGCCCATTTTTCGTTGTCGAATACGAAACCTTCGCTGTCGTTCGCGCCCAGCATGAATGTACCGCCACTGATCAGCGCGTCACCTTCGACAAGCTGCGCGTCTTGTGGCGCGAACGTGTCGCACGCGGGCGCCGTATAACCCAGCGTCTGCCGGGTATAGGTAAACGCCTCGCAATGCATGGCTTCATGAAACGTGGCCAACTGCATGAAGTAACTCAGGTGCGGCGTGGGCCCTTCGCGCTCCACGCGCTTGAGCACATCCGCAAGCACGCCATCCAGATAGGCAAGCGTCGTTTTGAAATCGAGCAAGGGTGCATTCCAGCGTGCGTCGTGGGGAATGATCGCGGAGTTATACAATTCGTCCGCGCTCTCTATTCGCGGCGGCGCCAGGCTGCCATCGGCCCGATAGCGCAGGCACCAGTATTCCTGAAACCACGCGAGATGACCGATCTCCCACAGCGGCGGATTGACGATGGCAAGACGCGGCCCGAGCAACTGTTCGCTGGACAAGGCGTACGCCAGTGCAAGCGTGCGTTCGCGCGCGGCAAGCAACATGCCGCGCAATTGAGTCGCGCCGGGTTCGATTGCGGATGGAGACATCAGTTGAATTTGGTATAGTCCTGCCGACAGTTTAGCCGCTAAAGCGAAACATGAAAATCACCATCGTCACGCCGGCCGGAAAACGTTCCCGCTACGGCAACCGCAATACCGCCGCGCGCTGGGCGGCGCTGCTGCGCGATCTGGGCCACGGTGTTCGCGTTGAAGTCGAGTGGAGCGGACGCGCCACCGATGTGATGATCGCACTGCACGCGCGGCGCAGCCATGATTCGATACTCCGTTTTGCGCAGGTGCACCCCTCGCACCCGCTGATAGTCGCGCTCACCGGCACGGATTTGTACCGCGACATTCGCTTTGATGCCGGCGCACAGGAGTCAATGCGGCTCGCCAAGCGCATGATCGTGTTGCAGGAAATGGGCCTCGCGGAACTCGCGCCCACGCTGCGCCGCAAGACGCGCGTGGTTTATCAGTCGGCGCCGGCCGCCGCGCGGCAGACGCGCCTTAAGTCGTGCTTCGAGGTCATCGTCAGCGGACATCTGCGCGAGGAGAAAGACCCGTTTCGCGCGGCGGCCGCCCTCGCCCATTTGCCCCATGAGAGCCGCATTCGGGTCACGCATCTGGGCGGCGCGATGTCACCGGAGTTCGCCGCGGAAGCGCGCCGCTGGACACAGCGCGAGCCGCGTTATCGCTGGCTGGGCGAAGTCACGCACGGACGCGCGCTGCGCCTGCTGGCACGCAGCCGCGTGATGGTGATCAGCTCGCGCATGGAAGGCGGTGCGAACGTGGTGTCCGAGTCGCTTGCGGCAGGCGTACCGGTGATCGCGTCGCGCGTGTCGGGCAACGTCGGCATGCTGGGGCGTGATTACGCTGGTTACTACACGCTGGAAGGCGAGCGCGCGCTGGCGAAACTGCTTGCGCGTGTTGAAACCGATGCAAAATTTCTGCGCAAGCTCACGGCGCAATGCCGCGCGCGCAAACACTTGATAACTGAACGCAATGAACGCAACGGCTTGCGGGACCTGCTGGCGGAATTTACATAACTATCTGTTTTTATTAAGTATTTTTGTAACTGGCGCAAAGGTGGTTCGATGCGCTTTGCACGCGCCGAATTGTTTGAGCGCGGCCATGTGCACCGCCGTGCCATAACCTTTGTGCAGATCAAATCGATACTGCGGATATTCCCGGTGCAGTTCCAGCATCACGGCATCGCGCGTGACCTTGGCGAGTATTGACGCGGCTGATATTTCCGCCACGCTCGCATCGCCACGTACGATCGCGCGCACCGGGTAAGGTAATTCGGGACAACGATTGCCATCCACCAGAACCAGCCCTGGCGCATGCGTCAACAACAAGACAGCGCGCCGCATCGCCAGCATGCTCGCCTGCAGAATATTGATGGCGTCGATTTCCTCCACGGTCGCACTCGCCACCGCCCACGCCAGCGCGCGCGACTTGATTTCAAGCGAGAGTTGATCGCGCTTTTTCTCCGAGAGTTTTTTTGAATCCGCGAGACCGCTAATCGGGCGTGCGGGATCGAGTATCACCGCGCCTGCGTAGACTGGCCCCGCGAGCGGGCCGCGCCCTGCTTCGTCCACGCCGCAGGTAATCAATTTTCGTTTCATCACGCCCGAGCCGGCAGCAACGGCAATATGGCATCGGCCGCGCGCCGTGCACTGTCGCAACGAAGCTCGCCGCGCATTTGCGCGAAGCGCGATTCGATGCGCGCGCGCCGTGCGTCGTCGCCAAGTAGCTCCAGCATCTCTCGAGCGAGCCGTTCAGGTGTGGCGTCGTCCTGCAGTATCTCGGGCACGACGAATTCCTCCGCCAATATGTTCGGCAACCCGACCCAAGGCTGATAGCGGCGGCCGCGCATCAGCCACCAGCTCACGCGCGGCATCTTGTAGGTGATCACCATCGGCCGCTGCAACAGCGCAGTTTCCAGCGTCGCGGTGCCGGAGGCGACCAGAACGGTATTCGCCGCTGCGATGGCGTCGTGCGATTGTCCATCGAGAACTCTTACGCGCAAGGACGGATGTTTAGCGAGCGCCGACTCAAAAATCGTGCGCGTTTCCTTGTTCACCAATGGCGCCAGAAATTCAATTTTCGGTTGCGTCGCCGCAATACACGATGCCGTGGCGACAAATAATTCAGCCATCGCCTGCAGTTCACCGACACGGCTGCCAGGAAGCAATGCAATCACTGTCGCGCCGGCACCGATGCCCAGCTTCTCGCGCACCGATTCGCGTGACGGATAATCCGCCAGCAGATCCGCCAGCGGATGGCCGACATAGGCTGCTGCCATGCCTGCTTTGTCGTAAATAGCTGTTTCAAAAGGAAAAATACACAGCATATGATCGGCCGCGCGCTTGATCTTGGCGATGCGGCCGCCGCGCCACGCCCAGATCGACGGGCTGACATAGTGAATTATTTTGATACCGGATTCACGCAATTGGATTTCGAGATCAAGATTGAAATCGGGCGCGTCGATGCCGATGAACATTGCCGGCTTTTGCGCGAGAAAATGTTGCGCAAGCTTGCGGCGGATGCCCGCGATCTCGCGATAGTGCCGCAACACCTCAACGTAGCCGCGCACCGCGAGTTTTTCCATCGGATACAGCGCGGTGGCGCCCGCGGCCACCATGCGCGGCCCGGCGATACCGTCGAATCTCAGATCAGGACGGCGTGAGCGCAGTGCGTTGATCAAATGCGCGCCAAGCAAGTCGCCGGAGGCCTCACCCGCCACGATGCCAATCACGGGCGCGGCATTGGCTTCAGTGGCGCCGGACGTCATTGCCGTCAGCGCACGATGCCACGGCTCGAATTGGCTAGAAAGTCGATCATTAGTTGGAGCTCCGCGCAGGCACGTGCCTGCTCCGTCAATGCGGATCGCGCTTCCTCCAGCGTCAGACTGGATTTGTAGAGCGTCTTGTAGGCGCTCTTGATCGCGCTGATCGCCGCCGCGGAATAACCCCGGCGCTTGAGTCCCTCGCTGTTGATGCCGTGGGGCCGCGCCGTGTTGCCCGACACGGTTACATAAGGCGGCACGTCCTGCGTCACCATTGAACCCATGCCGACAAACGCGTGCGCGCCCACGTGCACGAACTGATGATAGCCGGTAAAACCGCCAAGTATCGCGTGATCGCCGATGTGCACATGTCCGGCAAGATGCGCGTTGTTGGCGAAAATGGTGTTGTCGCCGATCTGGCAATCGTGCGCGATATGCACATAAGCCATGATCCAGTTGCCGTTGCCCACGCGCGTGACACCACCATCCTGCTCCGTACCGCAATTGAGCGTGCAAAATTCGCGTATGGTGTTGTTGTCGCCGATTTCAAGCCGCGTCGGCTCACCGGCGTATTTTTTATCCTGCGGCGCTTCGCCCACGGATGAAAACTGGAAGATGCGATTGTTCACGCCAATGCGCGTGCGCCCGGTGATGACGGTGTGCGGGCCGATCACGCATCCGGCGCCGATTTCCACGTGCGGCCCCAACAGCGAGTAAGCGCCGATCTCAACACTTGGTGCAATTTGTGCGCCCGGCTCGACTATCGCGGTCGGATGGATGCGGGAAGTCATGATCGATCAGAAATTACGTTGGTGGTGGATTGTTACTGCGCCGCGGCGGCATCGTTCACCGGCCGCACCGCGCACATGATTTCCGCTTCGGCAACGGTGACGCCTTCGACCCTGGCCACGGCCTCGAATTTCCAGATGCCGCGTATATGCCGTTGCAGCTTGACGTGCAGCCGAAGCGTATCGCCCGCGGTCACCGGCTTCTTGAAACGCGCTTTGTCGATGCCGACAAAGTAATACACCGAATCCTTGTCCGGCTTCATGTTCAGCGTCACGAAAGACAGAATGGCGGCCGCCTGCGCCATCGCCTCGATAATCAACACACCGGGCATCACCGGGTGATGCGGAAAATGTCCAACGAAAAACGGCTCGTTGATGGTGACGTTCTTCAGCGCCTCGATTTCGTGTCCGCTCTCGCACGAAATAACCCGGTCGATGAGCAGAAAAGGATAACGATGCGGTAAATACTCGAGAACCTGATGTATGTCCATGCTGCTCACGGCTTTCCCCTTTGCAGGTCTTCGATTTTCTTTTCAAGCCCTTCGACACGCCGCGCAAGCTCGTCAAGATGACGCAGGCTCGCGGCATTGCGCCGCCAGGCGCGGTTGGGTTCAAACGGATACGCGCCGGTGTACGTGCCCGGTTCGCTGATGGATTTTGTCACCAGAGTGTGCGCTGAAATCTCAACATGGTCGGCGATGGTCAGGTGCCCGGAAATCCCCGCGGCCCCGCCGATGCGGCAAAAACGCCCGATGCGCGCGCTGCCGGCAATACCAGAGCATGCGGCAATCGCCGTGTGCGCGCCTATGCGCACGTTGTGGCCAATCTGAATCTGATTATCGAGCTTCACGCCTTCCTCTATCAGGGTATCGTCCATTGCGCCACGATCCACCGTGGTGTTGGCGCCGATCTCAACGTCGTCGCCAATAATGACGCGGCCAACCTGGGGCACCTTGAGCCAGCGGCCTTCATCCATGGCGATGCCGAAACCGTCCGCGCCGATGACCGCACCAGAGTGCAAAATGGTGCGTGCGCCGATTTCGCAGGCATCGTAGATGGTAACGTTTGGAAAAAGGCGGCAATCGTCGCCCACCGTGACGTTTCGTCCAATATGGCAGCCAGCGCCCACAACCGTGCGCGCTCCTATGCGCGCGCCCGCCTCCACCACCGCAAACGCTCCGATTTCAACCTCGTCGCCGATAAGCGCGGTTGCCTCCACGCAGGACAACGAATGTGCGCCGGGAGTTCTAGCCCTTGGCGGATTCAGCAACGCTGAAACTTTCGCGAAGTAGGCGTACGGATTCGCGCACACAATTCGCGGCAAGGTGGTCGCGTCGCGATGCGGCTGCCCCACAATGACAGCCCCCTCGCGCACGGATTTCAGTTGATAAAGATAGCGGTCATTGGCCAGAAATCCGATGGCGTCCGGCCCCATGGTTTCAAGAGTCGCAACTCGCAGGATAGGCAGTTGCGCATCGCCAATGAGTTCGCCGCCCAGCTTCCCGGCGAGTGCGCCCAGAGACAAAGTTCCGGGCTTGTCACGGCTGGTCATGATGCAGGGAACACGTCTGGTACCGCGACGTGGGCCGGGACTACTTGCCGCCGGCAAGCGCCTTGAGCACTTTGTCGGTGATGTCAACGCGCGGATTTCGATACACGGCTTCTTGCAGAATCAAGTCGTATTTTTCCGCCTCGGCGATCTGCCGGATGATTCTGTTCGCGCGTTCGAGCAAAGTGCCCAGCTCCTGATTGCGGCGAAGATTGAGATCCTCGCGATACTCGCGTTGCAGGCGTTGCAATTCCAAGCTCTGCCGCGAAAAATCCTGCTCACGCTTGATGCGTTCGCTTTCTGGTAAAACCGGTGCGTCCTTAAGCAATTGATCCTGAACGGATTTCAGTTGCTGTTCGCGGCGCTGCAGCTCCTGCGCGCGCGGGGAAAATTCCTTCTCGAGCCGTTTGCTCGCCTCTTCAGCGGGAGTGGATTCGCGATTGATGCGCTCCGCATCGACAAACCCGATCTTCAGATCGGCGGCACGGGCCGGGATCATCCCTGACGCAAGCAGCGTGAAAATCACTAAAAGCCAGAAATGTAACTTATTATTAATCATGAATACGCACATCAAAACACACCGCCGAATGTAAATTGAAAAGCCTGCTTCTTGTCTTGCGCTTTTGCAGCGATCGGGTAAGCAACGCTGATCTTCAAAGGTCCCAGCGGCGACACCCAAAGCAGTGCCATACCCGTGGAATATCGAAAATCGCTGAATGAATATTTCGTGTCCGATATCAAACCTGCGTCCACAAATGCACTCAGGCGCGCGGAACGGTCATTGCCCAAGCCGGGAAACGGAAACAGGAATTCCGCATTGCTCAACAACTTGCGGTCCCCGCCCTGCGGATCACCGTTCTGGTCTCTGGGCCCCAGTGAACTGTTACGATAGCCGCGCACCGAGTTTACTCCGCCTGCAAAAAAATTCTTGAAGAACGGCAACGGCTTGCCGCTAAGTCCGCCGCCATATCCGGCCTCGCCATTCCACATCAATGTGTAATCCCGTGTCAGCGGAAAGTATTGTTGATACTGATAAGACGCCTTGTAGTAACGTAATGTTCCCCCAGGCAAGCCAACTTCTCCGAACAAGCGCTGCAAGGTGCCGCTGGTAGGATAAATCAGGCTGTCCCGGCTTTCCCTTGCCCACCCTATGGTCGCTGGAATGGAGCGATTACTGCTTCCGAACGTATTAACATAGTTTTGATAAAACAAAGGACTGGTAGGAAAGGTGGTGATGTCCGTAAGTTCGATCCCCAATCCGTAATTGATTGTATCGAGTTCCGAAATGGGCACGCCAAACCGCACATTCGCGCCTTTCGAATCTGTCTTGTAGGCGCCCAATCCGTTGTTGACGGCATCTATATTGCGCACGTACACATCGTACCCCACGCTTACGCCATCCTGCGTGAAGTATGGATCGGTATACGACAGCGAGTAGACGGTATTGATTCGCCCTGAACTGACCTGCGCGGATACATGCTTGCCGGAACCAAAGATGTTTTGCTGGGCCACGGCACCCGACAAAACCAGCCCATCCCCGCTGCCGAAACCAGCCCCCAGCAGAATGTTACCAGTGGGTTTCTCGATCACCGTGACGTTCAAATCCACCTGGTCCGTTGTGCCAGGCGCCGCCGGTGTTTCAACATTGACTTCGGTGAAGTAACCCAGCCTGTCGATGCGTTTGCGCGAGGTACTGATGTTGTCCCCCGAATACCACGCCCCTTCAAACTGACGCATCTCGCGGCGTATGACTTCATCGCGCGTGCGGGAATTGCCCGCGACGTTGATACGGCGCACGTACACGCGCCGGCCCGGATCGATGAAAAACGTGAACGCGGCTTCGTGCTTGTCTTTTACCAGTTCGGGCGCAGCGTTAACATTGGCGAATGCATAGCCGTCGTTGCTCAGGCGCTCGCTGATTTTCTTGGTGGATTCGGTGAGCCGCGCACGGGAGAACACATCGCCGGGCTTGAGCGTGATGAGCTTGCGTATGTCGTCCTCGGGAATCAGCGGCTGCCCGCCGATCTTGATTTCGGATACCTTGTATCTCTCGCCTTCGGTAATGCTCAGCGTGATATAGATATCCTTCTTGTCAGGTGTTATCGACACCTGCGTCGAATCCACGTTGAATTCAAGATAGCCCCGGTCCTGATAGTAAGAGCGCAACGTCTCGATATCCGCCGAGAGCTTTTGGCGCGAGTACTGATCCGTCTTACTGTACCAGGTCAACCAGCCCGGCTCACTGAGACTGAACAAGGCAACCAGGTCCTTCTCGCGAAACGCCTTGGCGCCGATAATGCTGATCTGCCGGATTTTGGACGCGTCACCCTCGACGACCCCGAAGTTGATCGACACGCGATTGCGTTCGAGCGGAGTTACAGTGGTGTTGAGCTCCACCGCGTATTTCCCGCGATTAAGGTATTGACGCTTTAATTCCTGTTCCGCGCGGTCAAGCACGCTCTTGTCGAATATGCGCCCTTCAGCCAGGCCGACCTGACGCATGCCTTTCAGCATCGCATCCTTGTCAAACTCCTTCAACCCCACAAACTCGATTTGCGCTATGGAGGGGCGCTCCTGCACCACGACCACCAGAACGCCGCCCTCGACTTCAAGGGAAACATCACGGAAAAAACCGGTGGCGAACAAGGCGCGTATGGCTTGAGCGGCCTTCTCATCGTTCATGGTTTCGCCGACCTTGACCGGAAGGTAACTGAACACGGTGCCGGCTTCGGTACGCTGTATCCCCTCGATGCGGATATCCTTGATGACGAAGGGATCGATGGCGGCTGCCTGCGACGCGAACAGCATGAAAGCCAGAAACAGGGATACGCGCCGTAATAATGTCATGTATTAACCGCCGACCAATCGGTGAATGTCGTTAAAAATCGCAACCGCCATCAGTACGAACAGCAGCGTCATGCCGACGCGTTGCCCAAGCTCAAGCGCGCGATCCGACACCGGCGCGCCCTTGAAAATTTCGACGATATAATACATCAAATGCCCGCCATCCAATAAAGGAACAGGCAGCAAATTAAGCACGCCGAGACTGATGCTGATCAGCGCCAGAAATACAAGATAGGATGTCCAGCCGTTCTGCGCCGACTGCCCGGCATAATCGGCGATCGTAATCGGGCCGCTCAGATTTTTTACCGATACGTCCCCGGTAATCATTTTACCAAGCATCTTCAGGCTGAACACCGAAGTATCCCAGGTCTTCGCAAGCGCCTTGACCAGGCTGTCGCCGGGGCCGTAGCGAACATCCACATGGTATTTTGCAAACACCGCCTCGGGGTAGCGAAGTTCCGCGCCGATGCGGCCCGATACGCGTCCGTCTTTCGCGCTGTAGGATTCCGGCGTGATCGAAATGGTCAACACCGCCGCGTTATCACGCCGCACCTCGAACATCAGCGCGCGGCCATGGTGCTCGCGTATCGCGCGTATGACGTGATCGATGCTGCCGGCGGGGGCATTGCCAATTGCAATAATTTCATCTCCGCTCTTCAATCCGGCGCGTTCGGCCGCGCCACCCGCGCTAATTTTCCCGACTATGGGCGCCGCACGCGGCTGAAAGCGGGTAAATCCGATCACGCGTAAAAAATCGCTGTCCAGATCCGCGGCAGTCATTTTTGACAGATCAAGATTGCGTGTCAGAACCCTGCCGCTTTCCTTCGCGGCCTCGGCCCCAGTCTCACCCTCAACCTCCACGGCGACCGTGGATTTTCCCACGGCATGTTGCAGCAAGACCCAGCGCGCGTCTTGCCAGGTCGCAATCGGGTCATCGCCAATCTTTCGTATCAGTTCGCCTGATGCAAAGCCGGCCGCCGCCGCAGCGGTATCGGGTATAGGCGCTCCAATTACCGGCTTGATGCCAGGAACGCCATGCATGAACAGCACCCAATAAAGCGCGATCGCGAGTAAAAAATTCGCCACCGGCCCGGCCACTACGATGGCCGATCTGCGCCACACGTTCTGCCGGTTAAATGCACGCGGCAAATCCTCCGGCGCGACATCACCCTCGCGTTCGTCGAGCATCTTGACGTAACCGCCCAGCGGAATCGCCGCTATCACCCATTCGGTCTGATCTGCACCTCGCCGCCACGTGCACAGCGGTTTTCCAAACCCGACCGAAAAGCGCAGCACCTTGACGTTGCACCAGCGCGCCACCTTGTAGTGGCCGTATTCATGAATGACGATGAGACAGCCCAGCGCCACGACAAAAGCCAATATCGTAATCAAGAGACTCATGATTGCACCGTCTCCGCGGCATGCCGCTGCGGCGCCGGCGCGCGTAGCACATGCAGCCATTCCCTGGCGCGCGCGCGAGCCTCGTTATCGACCGCGAGCACGTCTTCAAGACTTTCAACCCGTGCGCTGCTCATGCGCCCGGCCACGTGCTCGATCAGTTCCGGAATGCAGGTGAACGCCAATCCTTCGTCCAGGAACCGCGCAACGGCGATTTCATTTGCCGCATTGAGCACGGTGGCCGCACCTGGTCCCGCGCGCAAGGCGTCGAACGCAAGGCGCAAACACGGAAAGCGCTGCATGTCCGGTTTTTCGAAGTGCAGCGCGCCGATACTTGCCAAATCAAGATATTCGACGCCAGACGAAATACGTTCCGGGTACGCCAGCGCATGCGCGATGGGGGTGCGCATGTCCGGATTGCTTAATTGCGCCAGCACCGAACCATCGACGTATTCAACCAGCGAGTGAATAATGCTTTCAGGATGAATTACAACCTCGATGCCCTCCGGCGGGGCCGCGAATAGCCAATGCGCCTCGATGACTTCCAGCCCCTTGTTCATCATCGTCGCCGAATCCACCGATATCTTGCGACCCATCACCCAGTTCGGATGCGCACACGCCTGGTCCGGCGTTACCCGTTCCAGCGCCGCGCGCGGCGTTTCGCGAAACGGGCCGCCCGATGCAGTCAGCAAAATACGCCGCACGCCCGACGAGTCGAGCGGTCCCGCATGGCCGCGCGGCAAGGCTTGAAACACGGCGTTGTGTTCGCTGTCGATGGGCAGCAATGTCGCGCCGTTTTTCTTCACCGCTTCCATGAACAGCGCGCCCGCGGTCACCAGCGACTCCTTATTCGCCAGCAGCACCTTCTTGCCCGCGCGCACCGCGGCGAGCGTCGGACGCAGACCGGCAATGCCGACGATCGCAGCCATCACCATGTCCACTTCGGGCAGGCTTGCAACTTCTTCCAGCGCTTCGATGCCGCTGCTTACCTTGGTGGCCAAGCCGGCACTTGAGATTCGCCGCGCAAGCTCTTTGGCAGCGGCAGGGTCAAGCATCACGGCGTGGAGCGGCTTGTGCTTCGCGCACTGCTCGAACATCATATCCACGCGGTCACGCGCGGTGAGCGCCACGATTCTGAATTGCCCGGGATGCCGCGCCGCGACATCCAGCGTATTTACGCCGACGCTGCCGGTTGATCCCAGTATGGTCAAATTGCGCATGATGTTATGTGATCAATAGCGCCATCAACGCGGCGAACGGCATGGCCGGTGTCAGCGCATCGACGCGATCCAACACGCCGCCATGCCCCGGCAACAATTGTCCACTGTCCTTCACACCCGCCGTGCGTTTGATCCATGACTCGAAAAGGTCGCCTTCAATACCCAAGACAGTGATCCCCAGAAACACAAAAATGCCGGTAAATCCGGCGGTCAGCACATGCGCTGGCATGATTGATAATTTCAATGCCGCATAATACACCGCCACGGCGATCATCGCCCCTGCAACACCTTCCCAGGTTTTACCGGGGCTTACCTTGGGCGCGAGTTTGTGTTTGCCCCAGCACTTTCCCGCGATTAGGGCAAAAGTGTCAGATACCCAGACTATGCTCATCAGCACCAGCAAGGCTGCCGGCGCGGGCTGCAGGCGAACCAGCGCCAGCCACGTGGGAATCAGCACCAGGCATCCTGTCACTGCGAAAACAAGCGGCTGCGCGACACGCCATTCGCGCGTTATCCACGACGGCGCGGCTATTATCCAGAACAGCATCGCCGCCGCGAACACCGCCACGTCTGTTACGCCGCCCGCCGGCAAATAGCCCGCGCCCATGCACAGGGCGATCACCAGCGCGCAAAACGAAACGCGCCCCTGCGTGCCCCAACCCGCGAGCGCGGCCCATTCCCAGGCGCCAGCCAGGATCGCCGGCAAGAGAAACAGCGACCACCAGAAGTTCGGCAGGAAAAACAGCCCGGCCAGCAATATCAGCAGCAATACCGCGGCAGTGACAATGCGCGCAATAATCACCGGAATGTCACAACCGAACGTAGGATCGCCAAGGCAGCCTAGCGACCGGAAGCAACAACGGCGGGCGCATTGGCATCACGCGGATCACGTAATTGATCGCTGGTACGTCCGAATCGGCGCTCGCGCTGTTGGTACGAAAGTATCGCCTCATCTAACGCGGCGGAGTCGAAATCGGGCCACAGCTTTTCCGTGAAATATAGCTCCGTGTACGCAAGTTGCCACAACAGAAAGTTGCTGATGCGCTGCTCGCCGCCGGTGCGTATGAACAAATCCGGCTCGGGCGCGTAGTGCATCGAAAGGTACGGCGCGAGCTGCGCTTCGCTAAACCCCTGGCCGCTCTGAACATTCACGGGCGCTTCGGCCAACATGCGGTTCATCGCCTGCAGCACGTCCCAGCGCCCGCCATAGTTCGCGGCGATGGTCAGCGTCAGCGTTTTATTGTTCTCCGTTTTTTGAATGGATTCGTGTATCAGCCGCACCAGCCGGTCATCGAACCTGGAGAGGTCGCCGATCACCTTGAAACGCACGCCATTGCGATGCAGCTTCTCGACTTCGTGCTCGAGCGCGCTGATGAAAAGCTGCATGAGAAATTTCACTTCATCGGCGGGACGGCGCCAGTTTTCGCTGCTGAAAGCAAACAGGGTCAAGTACTCGACACCGTGTTCGACGCAGCGGCGTACCGCTCCGCGCACCGATTCCACGCCACGCTTGTGGCCCGCAACGCGCGGCAACATGCGCTTTTTCGCCCAGCGGCCGTTACCATCCATGATGATCGCGATGTGGCGCGGAATATCGCGCGCGTCGGAAACTGACAGGGTGGAACTGGCATGATCGGCCACGTTGGCGCCCTCAAACCGCCATCAATTCGGCTTCTTTCGCCTGCAGCAGTTTGTCTATTTCAGCGATGTGCCGGTCGGTGAGTTTTTGCATGTCATCCTGCGCACGGCGCTCTTCGTCTTCGGCAACCTTTTTCTGCTTGAGCAAGTCTTTTAACTGCGTAATGGCGTCGCGGCGCACGTTGCGCACCGCCACCTTGGCGTTTTCGCCCTCGCCCTTCACGATCTTGGTCAGATCGCGGCGGCGCTCCTCGGTCAACGCGGGCATCGGCACGCGCACAATGTCCCCCATCGACGCCGGGTTCAAACCGAGATCGGAATCGCGTATGGCTTTTTCGATCGCGCCGGCCATTTTCTTTTCCCACGGGCTGACGCCGATGGTGCGCGCGTCAATCAACGTCACGTTTGCGACTTGCGGAATCGCCGTCGGCGTGCCGTAGTAATCCACCATCACATGATCGAGTATTCCAGTATGCGCGCGCCCGGTGCGTATTTTTCCGAGATCGCCTTTTAACGACTCGACCGACTTCTTCATTTTCTGCTCGGCGTTCTTCTTGACATCTGCAATCACGTTTCACCTCTGCAATCCGGCATTTCGGCATCAAACATGAACCATCGTCCCTTCGTCTTCGCCCATCACCACGCGTTTGAACGCATTGGGTTTGAAAATGCTGAACACGTTAATCGGCATTTTCTGATCGCGGCACAAAGTCAGCGCGGTGGCGTCCATCACTTTCAGATTCTTGATGATCGCCTCGTCGAAGGACAGGCGCCGGTAGCGCACGGCGCTGGCGTCCTTCATCGGATCTGCATTGTACACGCCATCAACCTTGGTCGCCTTCAGCACCAATTCCACGTTCATTTCCATGCCGCGCAGCGCCGCTGCGGTGTCGGTGGTGAAAAAGGGATTACCGGTGCCGGCGGCAAAAATGACGATTTTGCCTTCTTCAAGGTAACGCATGGCCTTGCCGCGTATATACGGTTCGACCACCTGTTCGATGTTGAGCGCCGACTGTACGCGGCTGATGACGTTCACGCGGCGCATCGCGTCCTGCAGCGCCAGCGCGTTCATTACCGTCGCCAGCATGCCCATGTAATCGGCGGTGGCGCGATCCATGTGCGCGGCACCGGGGGCCACGCCGCGAAAGATATTGCCGCCGCCAATCACCACGGCGATCTCGATGCCGAGTTTCGCCACATCCGCGATCTCGCCGACGATGCGGCCGATGACCTCTTGATTTATGCCGTAGTGATCCTCGCCCATCAACGCTTCACCGCTCAGTTTCAGAAGTATGCGCTTGTAGGCGGGCTTATCCGGCATTGTCGAGGCCTTTGAGTTGAATTGTAAGTGATTGTTTTTAAATGACTATTTTCTATGCATCTACTTTGCCATCATCATCGGTCTTCTTCGCTTGATCTACCGCTTTCTTCACTTCATCGGCAAAATCATCCTTCTTCTTCTCCAGTCCTTCACCCACCACATACAGCGCGAACGACGCCACCGACGCGTTACTCGATTTGAGCAATTGCTCGACCGTTTGTTTGCCGTCGCCTTTGACAAACGGCTGGCCCAGCAAGGTCACTTCCTGCAAATATTTGCGCACCGAACCTTCAACCATTTTTTCAACGATGTTGGCGGGCTTGCCCGACTCTACCGCCTTCGCCGCTGCTATGACGCGTTCTTTTTCGATGAGTTCCGCCGGTACATCACTTTGCGTGAGTGACACCGGCTTGCTGGCGGCGATATGCATGGCCAAATCCTTGCCCAGCGCATCGCCGCCGCCAACCACGTCGAGCAGAACGCCAATTTTGGCCCCGCCATGTATGTAGGACGCAAGTTTGCCGTTCGCGGCCACGCGTACAAAGCGGCGTATGCTCAGGTTCTCGCCGATCTTGCCAACCAGCGCCTTGCGTGCTTCGTCCACCAAAACGCCATTCAGCGTCAGCGCGGACAAGGCCGCGACATCCGCCGGATTGCTGTCCGCCACCAGACGTGCCAAGCCATTTGACAGCGCGAGGAAATCTTCATTCTTGGCGACAAAATCGGTCTCGCAATTGACTTCAATAATCGCGCCCAACTTGCCGTCGCTGGCGATATACGTGGCCACCACGCCTTCGGCCGCGACGCGTGACGCAGCCTTGCTCGCCTTGTTGCCGAGCTTGATGCGCAGGATTTCCTCGGCCTTGCCCATGTCGCCGGCGGCCTCGGTCAGCGCTTTTTTACATTCCATCATCGGCGCGTCGGTCTTCTCGCGCAGTTCCTTTACCATGCTTGCGGTGATTTCCGCCATGCTCATGCTCCAACAGTTAAAAAAAAGGGGCCGCCGGCCCCTGCTTCCGGGTTGTACCCGTGATTACTTGTCCGCTTCCCCGGCCTCTTCGACTTCGACGAATTCATCGCCGCCGCCACGTACGATTTCGTTCACGCTGTCGTTACGCCCTTCGAGAATAGCGTCGGCCATGCCGCGTGCGTACAAACGAATCGCGCGGCTGGAATCGTCGTTGCCCGGAATCACGTAATCGACACCCTGCGGCGTGTGATTGGTATCGACGACCCCAATGACCGGAATGCCCAGCTTGTTGGCTTCCGCCACTGCGTTTTTCTGGTAGCCCACATCGATCACGAACATCGCGTCGGGCAAGCCGTTCATGTCCTTGATGCCGCCCAGGCTGCGTTGCAGTTTCGCCAGCTCGCGCTGGAACATCAGCCCTTCTTTCTTGAGCAGCTTTTCCATCGAGCCGTCCGCGACCATGGCTTCCAGGTCGTGCAGCCGCTTGATCGATTGCTTGACGGTTTTGTAGTTGGTCAACATGCCGCCCAGCCAGCGGTCGTCCACGAACGGCGACGAGCAACGCACGGCTTCCTCGCGGATGATGTCGCGCGCCTGGCGCTTGGTGGCGACGAACAGCACGCTACCCTTGTTGGCAGTCAACTGGCGCGCGAATTTAATCGCCGCGTTGTACATCTCCAGGGTTTTTTCGAGATTGACGATGTGGATCTTGTTGCGATGGCCGAAAATATACGGGGCCATCCTTGGGTTCCAATAACGGGTCTGATGCCCGAAATGGACGCCCGCTTCGAGCATCTCACGCATGGTGACTGACATTACATTCTCCTGTTAGGGTTAAGCCTCCATCCGCCATGACCAGTCCATTTGCGATCCTGAACCGGCACCCGTAACGGGGCGGATGTGCGTATTTAAAATCAAAGTTTCGTTTCTAGCCCAGCCACACAACTCTTATAGACCGAGCTAACTCATTATTTTAACACGATAAGTTAGCCGTACTCAAGCAACGCAAGCTAGCGTTACGGGGGTACAGCTACAGCGAACGTCTCCCGTCAATCTGAAATACAATAACGCATCCAAAAAACAAGCACTTATCGCGCGATTTTCAGCCGTTGTGTCACCCGCCCATACACGCCCCTTGTCATGCCCATAGAAATCAAAACATCCGAAGACATCGAAAAAATGCGCATGGCCGGCAAGCTCGCCTCCGAGGTTCTGGACTACATCACGCCATTCGTCACCGTGGGCCGGAGTACCGCCGAAATTGACAAGCTGTGCCATGACTACATGGTTGACGTGCAGGCTGTGGTGCCGGCGCCGCTTAATTATTGTCCGCCAGGCTACCAGCCCTATCCCAAGTCGATATGCACCTCGGTCAATCACGTGGTGTGCCATGGCATACCGGGTGACAAGAAATTGCGTAACGGCGACGTCGTCAATATCGACATCACCGTGATCAAGGACGGCTACCACGGCGACACCAGCCGCATGTTCTATGTTGGTGCGCCATCGATACAAGCGCGGCGCCTGTGCGACATCACCTACGATTGCATGTGGCGCGGCATACGCGCCGTGAAACCCGGCGCACGCCTGGGCGATATCGGACATGCCATCCAAAGCCACGCCGAGGGCAACGGATTCAGCGTGGTACGTGAATTCTGCGGGCACGGAATCGGCCGCCGCTTCCACGAAGAACCACAAGTCGTGCATTACGGCCGCCCCGGCACCGGAGTACCGCTCAGCGCCGGCATGACTTTCACCATCGAGCCCATGATCAACGCCGGACGCGCCGATATACGCGGCCTTGCCGACGGCTGGACCATCGTTACCAAGGACCATAGCCTTTCGGCGCAGTGGGAGCACACGGTATTGGTCACCGAAACCGGTTTTGAAGTATTGACCCGTTCGGCGGGCACGCCGCCGCCGCCGGCTGACTGATTGTCTGTGTGACCGCCTGATTATGTCCGCCGTTATTCCGGCAACCTCCACGCCCAAGGCACCGGACTCCGCGATGGATCATTGGCGTCAGTCGCTCGCCGGCGAACGCGAGGCGCTACGCGCACGCTTCATGGCCAAACCCGCGGTTACGGATATCCTGCGGCGGCACTGTACCGTGGTGGATCGTCAGTTACGCGAAGTCTGGCGCGCGCAAGGCATGCCCGCCGATCTGGCGCTGGCGGCCGTTGGCGGTTATGGCCGCGGCCAGCTTTTCCCATGTTCGGATATAGACATTCTCATCCTGCTGCCGCGGCCCGCCGACGCAGCGTTGCAGGAACAAGTGCGCAATCTCGTGAGCCTGTGGTGGGACATCGGGCTTGAGGCCGGGCACAGCGTGCGCACCATCGACGAATGCATCGACATGGCGCGCCAGGACATCACGGTTCAAACCACGCTGATCGAGGCGCGGCTGCTGGCCGGCAATCGCGCGCTTTACCGGAAGTTCGTGGACAAGACGACTACCGAGATCGCGCCATTGCAATTCATGCAGGCGAAAATGCTCGAGCAACAGCAGCGGCACGCGCGTTACAGCGAGACCAATCTCGAGCCCAACGTCAAGGAAAAAGCCGGCGGGCTGCGTGACCTGCACAACATTCTGTGGATTGCGCGCGCCACGGGTGCTGGCAAGAGTTGGGCCGATCTGGTGCGCCGGGGCATCATCACCAGCGCCGAGTCGCGCGACATTCGGCGCCATGAGCGGCTGCTGCAATCGCTGCGCATGCGCCTGCATTATCTGGCGGGCCGGCGCGAGGATCGTTTGTTGTTCGACCATCAGACCGAACTCGCGCGGCAGTTACGACTTGTCAACCGGCCGAACCGGCTGGCCAGCGAACAACTGATGCAGCGTTATTACCGCACCGCCAAGTCGGTGATGCAGATCGGCGCGGTGGTGATCGAAAACCTGCGCTCGCGCGCAACCGGCGCGCGCAGCATACCGTTGCGGCCGCTCAACGCCCGCTTCGGCATACGCGGCGAAGTGCTGGCGATACGCAATGATGCAATTTACCAGCGCGAGCCGGCGGCGATCCTCGAAACCTTTCAGTTGATGCAGCAGCATCCGGAGTTAAAGGGCATCGGCGCCAACACGCTGCGCGCATTGTGGCGCGCGCGCAATCAAATCAGCCCGAAATATCGCCGCGAGCCGGCGCATCGCGAGCAGTTCATGCAAATCCTGCGCAGTGAAACTCGCATGATTCGCGAACTGCGGCGCATGAGCGAATACGGCATCCTTGGCCGCTACCTTCCGGCGTTCGGCCGCATCGTCGGGCAAATGCAGCACGACCTGTATCATGTCTATACGGTCGATGAGCACATACTGAAAGTCGTGCGCAATCTGCGGCGCTTCGCGGTGCCAGAACTCGCGCACGAGTTTCCGCTGTGCAGCCGGCTGTTCAGCGAATTCGCGCGGCCCGAAGTGTTGTATCTCGCGGGCATGTTTCACGACATCGCCAAGGGCCGCGGCGGCGATCACTCCACGCTGGGCAAGGCCGACGCGATGAAATTCTGCCGCGAGCACGGGCTGTCCGCCGCCGATTGCGCGCTTGTGACTTGGCTGGTGGAACAGCACCTGATGATGTCGCAGACCGCGCAGAAGCAGGATCTGTCCGACGCCGGGGTGATTCGCGCGTTCGCCGAAAAGGTCAAGGACGAGCGGCGTCTGGTTGCGTTATACCTGCTGACCGTCGCCGACATACGCGGCACCAGTCCCAAGGTGTGGAATGCGTGGAAAGGCAAGTTGCTCGAAGACCTGTATGCGTTAACGCGCCGTCTGCTGACCGGGGATAACGCGGTCATCGAGAACAGTCATCGCGCGCGCCAGGAGCAGGCGCGCGCGACGCTGCGGCTCTACGCGATCGCCGACGAAACTATCGACCGTTTCTGGGGAAAACTCGACATTCCGTACTTTTTGCGCCATGACGCGCAAGAAGTTGCATGGCATACGCGGCTGCTCAATTACTGCGCGGATGCCGCCGAGCCGGTGGTCAAGGCGCGTCTGTCGCCGGTTGGCGAAGGCTTGCAGGTGATGGTGTATGTCCTTGATCAAAAAGAACTTTTTGCGCGCATTTGCAGCTTTTTCGAGAGCATGCGATTCACCATCCACGAGGCGCGCATTTACACCACGCGCCACGGCTATGCGCTCGATACCTTCCAGGTGCAGGATCCGGACAATCCGCGGCCGGACTATCGCGATCTGATGAGCTATATCGAACACGAGCTAAGTGAACGGCTGCGCCTGAAATCGCCGCTGCCGGCGCTCACGCAACCGCGGTTGAACCGCCAACTGCGGCACTTTCCGATTTCACCCGAGGTGGATATTCAGCAGGACGAACGCGGCGTCTACAAGGTGCTGTCTGTGATCGCGGGCGACAGGCCCGGCTTGCTGTCACGCATCGCGCGCGTGTTCATCGCCAATGGCATCAATCTGCATACCGCGAAAATCAACACACTGGGCGCGCGCGCCGAGGATACGTTTTTGATCACCGGCGAGACATTGAGCGACGCGAAGCAGGTCGTGCGGTTCGAGACCGAACTCATCGAACAACTGAAGACGCAGTAACGCCGACGCTCAGTCGTCGGCAACATCCTCGCCGGGAAACAATTCCTCGGTGAATCCGAAGTTGCGAAAATCACGGATCCGCATCGGATACAGTATGCCTTGCAGGTGATCGCACTCGTGTTGCACCACGCGCGCATGAAAATCGCTGACGGTGCGGTCGATATGCTTGCCGTGTTCGTCCTTGCCTTCGTAACGCAGCCGCGTGAAGCGCGGCACCAGCCCGCGCATGCCCGGCACCGAGAGGCAGCCTTCCCAGCCCTCCTCCATTTTTTCATCCACGGGCGTGATTTTCGGGTTTATCAGCACCGTGAACGGCACTTGTTCGGCATCCGGGTAACGCGGATTCGACTTCACGCCAAAAATCACCACCTGCAAGCCGACGCCAATTTGCGGCGCCGCCAGCCCTGCCCCGTCGAGCGCGGCCATGGTGTCGCGCATGTCGTCGAGCAACGCTTTTAGTGCGGCAGTACCAAAGCGCTTGACCGGCTTGGACACATCCAACAACCGCGAATCACCCATGCGCAACACCGGTCTAATCGCCATTACCCGCCGCCAGATGGTTGATGATGGAGATCACCTGCTGCATCAGTTGACGCGACAAGACTTCAGCGCGCGCAAGGTCGATGCGCCCGGCGCTTTCCCCGCGCCCTGCCGCGTGGTTGACCACGACGGCGATCGCCGCGTACTGCATGCCGAGTTCACGCGCCAGCGCGGCCTCCGGCATGCCAGTCATGCCCACCATGTCGCAGCCATCGCGTGCGAGGCGATTGATCTCCGCGGCGGTCTCAAGACGCGGCCCTTGTGTGCAACCGTAGACTCCGCCATCGTGCACCGCGACTTGCGCAAGTGCCGCCGCGCGCAAAATGCGCTCGCGCAGTTCCTCGCCATACGGCTGGGTAAAATCGATGTGCGTCACGCCACGCGCGGAACCATCGAAAAAAGTCGCCTCGCGGCCGTGGCTGTAATCGACAATCTGATCGGGCACGGCAAGCGAACCCGGAACGAACGATGCGCCGATGCCGCCGACGGTCGCCACCGCCACGACCTCGCGCGCGCCCAATTCGTGCAGCGCCCATAAATTGGCGCGATAGTTGATCCGGTGCGGTGGAATGGTATGGCCGTATCCGTGACGGGCGAGGAACATGACTTCGCGCCCGCCGAGTGTTCCGGTGGTTATCGCGCTCGAGGGCTCGCCGTACGGTGTGCGCACCACCCGCCGTGTAGCCGCGCTCAAGCCGGTAAACTGATCCAGCCCGCTTCCGCCGATGATCGCCAACATGCCGTTCACTGCCCGCTGTCCTTTAACGCATAAATAGCCGGAAGATTGCGCCAGTATCCATGCGCATCCATGCCGAATCCAAACACATAACGGTCGGGCGCCGTCAGGCCGGTGAAATCCGCGCCTATCGACTTCGCGCGGCCGGTAACCTTGTCGATCAACACCGCCGTCCACACGCGCCGCGCGCCCGCCGCCATAAGTTTATCGCGTAACGCCGCGAGCGTGATGCCCTCGTCGAGGATATCGTCGAGCAGCAAAACATCGCGCCCGGACGCATTGGTTTCGGGCAGATAGCGCCATTGCAACGCCCCGCCGCTCGTAGCGTCGCCATAACGCGTGACATCGGCGTAGTCGAACTCCAGCGCAAACGGAAGTTGCGTCATCAAGTGTCCCGCAAACACCGTGCCGCCGCGCATCACGCATAGCACCAGCGGATTCGCGTGCGCCAGCGCGCCGGAAATTTCCGCGGCAACGCGCGTGATCGCCGCATCGATGCTTTCGGCGGAATGAATTTTGTCCGCTTCAGTGAGCAAGCGGCGCGCGGCGTCGGGAGTCACGGCAGTAAGCGGCGCTGAGCGACTCGCAGGTTCATTTTAAAAAGTTGTTTTTAATCAAATACTTACTGAACGCCTTGCCGATCTCTGGATGTTTGCGTGAAAGTTCCAGGTTGGCTATCGCGTAACCCAGTTTGCTGCCGCAGTCATGGCGTATCCCGCTGATTTCGCAGGCGTACACATCTTCCTCGGCAAGCAGCGCCGCGATCGCATCGGTGAGCTGAATCTCGCCGCCCGCCCCCAAACCTATGCGCCGCAAGTGCGAAAAAATTCGCGGCATCAGCACATAACGTCCGACCACACCCAGTCGCGAAGGTGCGTCGGCGGGCGCTGGTTTTTCCACAATGGCCAACACGCGATAAAGCGCGGCGGAAATACGTACGGGCTTCACAACACCGTATTGGCGCGTCTCGCTTTTCGCGATCCTGGTCACCGCAACCACCGAGCGGCTGGCGCCGTCACTGGCATCCAGCAACTGGCACAACGCCGGACGTTTTGCATCGACCAGGTCGTCCGCAAGCAAAACGGCAAAAGGCTCATCACCCACCAGTGGTTGCGCGCAGAGAATCGCATGTCCCAACCCCAGCGCCTCGGACTGGCGCACATAGCTGCACGACACGTGGCGCGGCACGATATTGCGCACCAGATCGAGCAGCTTGCGGTTGTCGCGCTTCTCCAGTTCGGCTTCCAGTTCAAACGCCTTGTCGAAGTGATCCTCGATCGCGCGTTTGCCGCGGCCGGTGACAAAAATCATTTCGGTGCAACCCGCCGCGACGGCCTCCTCGACAGCATATTGAATCAGTGGCTTGTCGACGACAGGCATCATTTCCTTGGGGCTGGCCTTGGTCGCGGGCAAAAAACGCGTGCCCATGCCGGCCACCGGAAATACCGCTTTCCTGATTTTCGCGAGTGATTTTGTTTTCATGATTTCAACAGGTCGAGCAAGCCTTGTTCATCGAGTATGGTGACGCCGAGTTCCCGTGCCTTGTCAAACTTGCTGCCGGGGTCGGCGCCCGCCACCACGTAATGCGTTTTCTTCGAGACGCTGCCCGACACGCGCCCGCCCTGGGCTTCGATGCGCGCCTTGGCTTTGTCGCGCGCAAGATTGGGCAGCGTGCCAGTCAACACAAACGTCTTGCCGCCGAGGCCGCCGGTCCTTGCTGGCTGCACCGCGGGCGCTTCGGGCATCACACCCGCCGCCAGCAACTGTTCAATCACCTCGCGATTGTGCGCCTGCGCAAAAAAGTGTCCGGCGCTGCGCATGATTTCCGGCCCCACGCCCGGCAGCACCGGATCGAGCAGCGCCTCGCCCTTGCGTGCGCGCCGCGCGCTTTCTTTCTGCGTTTGTTCCTTTGCGGCGATCAGCGCGTCCCAGTCGGCGGCAAGCATCGCCTGCATCGAGCCGAAGTGCGCCGCCAGTAATTTTGCGATCTCCTCGCCCACATGATAAATGCCCAGCGCGAAGACGAATCGCGCCAGCGTCGTGTGCCGGCTTTTGTCGATGGCCGCATGCACATTGCCCGCGGATTTTTCCGCCATGCGTTCGAGTCCGGCCAGCGCGCCCAGGCCGAGTTTATAAAGATCGGCGGGCGTGCGCACGATATTGGTATCAACCAGTTGCTCGACGATCTTGTCGCCGAGACCCTCGATATCCATCGCGCGGCGCGAGGCGAAATGCAACAGCGCCTGCTTGCGTTGCGCCGGGCAGAAAAGACCGCCGGTGCAGCGAAACACCGCCTCGCTCTCGATGCGTTCGACGCGCGAACCGCACACCGGGCAAGCGGCGGGCATTTGAAACTCCGCGGCATTTTCACGGCGGCGCTCGGCAAGCACCCGCGCCACTTCGGGAATCACGTCGCCCGCGCGGCGCACATACACGGTGTCGCCCACGCGCACGTCTTTCGCCCGCACCTGGTCAATGTTGTGCAGCGTCGCGTTGGTCACCGTGACACCGCCCACGAACACCGGCTTTAATCGCGCCACCGGCGTGAGCGCGCCGGTGCGGCCCACCTGTATTTCTATCGCCTGCACCTCGCTTAACGCTTCCTCGGCGGGAAACTTGTGCGCCACCGCGAAACGCGGCGCGCGCGAGACGTAACCCAATTCTTCCTGCGCGGCGAGATCGTTGACCTTGTAGACTACACCGTCGATGTCACATACCAGCGTGGAGCGGCGCGCGCCCACCGAGCGGTAGTACTCAAGCAAGCCTTGCACGCCGCGCACCACCTTGCGCTCGCCGTTCACCGGAAAGCGCAACGCCGCCAGGTAATCGAGCAGCGCACTGTGCGTGGCAATCGCCGGCGCACCCTCCATCACGCCCACGCCATAGGCAAAAAACGCCAATGGACGCGACGCGGTGATGCGCGAATCGAGCTGGCGCAACGCACCCGCGGCGGCATTGCGCGGATTAACGAATTCTTTTTCGCCCTTGTCGCGCTGCTGGCGGTTGAGCTTTTCGAAATCAGCCTTGAGTATCAACACTTCGCCGCGCACATCGATACGCGCGGGCACACGCGCACCGGCAAGCCGCAGAGGAATCGCGCGTATGGTACGCAGATTGGCGGTGACATCCTCTCCCGTTGCGCCATCACCGCGCGTGGCGCCGCGCACGAACACGCCATCCTCGTAAGTCAGGCTGATGGCAAGGCCGTCAAATTTGAGTTCTGCCGCGTACTCAATCTCGCCGGCTTCATCCACGCCCAGCGCCTCGCGTATGCGCTTGTCGAAGGCGCGCACCTCGTCGTCCTCGAACGCATTGCCCAGAGACAGCATGGGGGTTGCGTGCAGCACTTCCTCGAAAGCCGGCAACGGCGCGCCGCCTACGCGTTGCGTGGGCGAGTCCGCGGTGAGCAGTTCAGGATGCCGCGATTCGATGTCCTGCAATTCGCGAAACAAACGGTCGTAATCCGCGTCCGGAATTTCCGGCGTATCGAGCACATAGTAACGATGGTTGTGGTACTCGAGTTGCTTGCGCAATTCGAGTGCACGGGCAGCGGCGGCGTGGCCGGTGACGGGCGCCATCAGGAGAACAACCGCAGCGCGCGCGCACTCCCCGGCGCGATGCCGCGCGCAATCATCGCCTCGTGGATGCCGCCAAGCTGCTGGCGTATCTTGTCCATGGCCAGGGCGCTTAATGCAGCGCGGTTGTCATCGACCAGCCGGCCTTTTAACGTGACCGTCAGGCTCTTGCCGATTTCAAACATGCGGTCCAGCGCGGCGTTGCCGTCGGCCACCCGCGGCACATCAAGCAATAGCGTCACGCCGTGCGTGGTCATGCCGCCGATTTGCTCCGGTAGAAACGGCGGGTCTTCCTGATTGCCCAGTGTCAGCACGGTATTGCCCGCGTCATCTTCGAGATGAAACATGCCGTCAGGCTCCAGCTTGAACCCCGCCGCCTCGGCGAGCGCGCGTATGCGTGCCGCGCCGAATTCACCGCCTTCGGCCGCGATAACGTTAACGCCGATCGCCACATCCACATCCGCGCAAAAGCGGTCGAGTTCCTGCGCGCGCTTTTGCGTGGCTTCCACATCGGGAAACTCCGCCACGGCCGAGGCGCTTTGCGCCGCGGTAGTGACGGCGTCGCGAAACGCGCTTAATTGAACCGCGCCCGCCGGCCCCGCGCGATTGACCAATTGCAGCGCCAGCCTCAATTCGGTATAGCCGCCAGTCGCGGCGCGGCTCACTTCCTCCCAGCGGCCTGACGCGGTGCTGTAACCCGCCGCGCGCCACGCCTTGCCGCAGGCGGCGACACTGGATAACAGGCTGGATACGGTATCCGCATCCAGCGGCCTGGCCCCGTGTATGGTCGCCACGCAATCGATGGTTTCGTCGATACCCGCCATGTCGGGCGGCAGCGCGGGCGGTGTCGTGGTGCTGCTTTGCGTACTGTGCGCGCCGCCGCTGTCGGCATCCATCTGCGGCTCCACGCGATCGCCGGTGCGTCCATCGGCCCCTTCCAACAACACATCGCGATGTTCGTCGCCGAAGGCTTCCTCGAGTCGGCGCCGCAAGCGGCGCTCCTGGAACCAGTTGAACAAATAGACCGCGCCGACCACCACCACGCCGATCAACAGCAGGCTGATTTGCAAGTCGCTCATGGGATGCGTGCGCTCACGCGGCTTCCGACAGTTTCAGCGCTTCGTCGATATCCACCGCCACCACGCGCGATACGCCGGCTTCCTGCATGGTGATGCCGAGTAATTGATTGGCGAGTTCCATGGTGATTTTATTGTGGCTGATAAACAGAAACTGAGATTTTTCGGACATCCGTTTCACCAGTTCGCAGAATCGGCCGGTGTTGTGATCGTCGAGCGGCGCATCCACCTCGTCAAGCAGGCAAAACGGCGCCGGGTTCAACTGGAACAACGAGAATACCAGCGACAATGCAGTGAGCGCCTTTTCTCCGCCGGAAAGCAGATGGATGGTGCTGTTTTTCTTGCCCGGCGGCTGCGCCATCACGTGCACTCCGCAGTCGAGTATCTCTTCGCCCGTCAATATGAGTTTCGCCTGTCCGCCGCCGAACAACGCCGGGAACATTTCGCTGAAATGACGGTTTACCTCGTCGAACGTGGCTTGCAACCGTTCGCGCGTCTCGCGGTCGATGCGGCGTATCGCGTCTTCCAGCGTGCTCATCGCCGCGGTCAGATCCTGCGATTGCGCATCGAGATAGTTGCGCCGTTCCTCGGCCGCTTTTAATTCTTCGAGCGCGGCCAGATTCACCGCGCCCAGCGCGCGTATCTCCTCGTTTAAGCGGTTGATTTCGTTTTGCATGGCGCCCGAGCGCGTGCCTTTCTCCAGCAAAGCCGCCAGCGCTTCATCGCTTGCGCCGGCCTCGATCAACTGCTGCGCGTATTGTTCCTCGGTGAGCCGCGCCTCCTGCTCCTTCAATCGCACTTCCGCGATACGGTCACGCAAGGGCGTGAGCTTCTGCTCGCTTTCGAGCCGCTCTTGTTCTACAGCGCGCAGCTGCGTCTCCATGCCTTCAAGTGCATCACGCGCGGCCGCCAGCGCCTGTTCGCGTTGCGCACGCGTGTTCAGCGCCTGCTGCAACTGTGCCTGCCACGGCACCTCGTCAAAACCCTCAAGGTCACGGTTGGCTCCCGCAACATTGTCTTCCACCGCGGCGATGGCCGCGCTCAACAACTCGATGGAGTTTCCTATCTCATTGATTTTATTGAATAATGTTTGCTTGTTGAAAGTGGCTTGTTGATGCAGGTGCTGGGCTTGCTGCATCGCCTCGCGTTGCTGCCGCAGCGCGGCTTCGGCCTGCTGATAATGCGCCAGCGATTGATCAACCTGCGACACGATTTCAGCGCTGCTTGCCTGCAACTGTTCGAGGCGCGTTTCGGCGGCCAGGCGGCTGGCGGTTTCGGTATCGGTTTGCGCGGCGAGTTCAGCCAATTCCGCGGTGATCTGCTCGCCGCGCAGCGTCGCGCGTTGCGTCTGTTCCGACAGACGCAGGGTCTCGATGCGCGCGTTATGAAACTGCTGCTGTGTTTCATCGACCTCATCGCGCAGCTGGGCGAGCGCTCTTCTGGCCGCGGCAATCGCGTCTTCGTCCGCCGCCACCGTCGCCTTGCGTTCGTTGAGCAAGGCGAGGCCCTGCGTAACCTGCCGAGCGAGGTTTTCGATCTCGCGCTGGCGCGACAATACGCCATGAAGCTCCGTGTCGGGCGTATAAAAACTGACGCTGTGACGCGTAAACAAATAGCCGTTGGGCGTCACCAGCATCGCGCCTGGCGCAAGAGCAGCGCGTGCGGCCATGCCCGCCGCCGAATCGGTGGCGACATACACATCGTGCAGCCATTCGGTCAGCACCGCTTCAAGCCTCGCGTCGCGGCAGGTCACGTAACGTTTGAGCGGCGTCATGCCCTGCGCTGCGGATGCGGGCGCCGCTTGCGGCGCGCTGCCCGCATCGATAACGGTAATCTTTCCCGGCGGCGCTTGCGTCAGCCAGTCCGCGCGGCCGTCCAGGCTATCGAGCGTGATGCCATTCAGACGTTCGCGCAACACGGCTTCAAGCGCATCTTCCCACCCGGCTTCGATCTGCACGCCCTGCCAGACACGCGGAGATTTATCCAGATGGCGGGCGGCAAGCCATGCCTCCATGTCGGCGCCCCTGGCGAGCTTTTCCTGCAATTGCGACAGCGCGTGTATGCGCGCTTCGAGTCCGGTGACCTGCTGCAACGCCACGTCAAGCGCCTGCTCCTTGTCGCGTAGCGCCTGTTCCAGCCCCGGCAAACGCGTCTCGCCACCGGTCAGTTGCTCACGCTTGCTGGCGAGCAGTTGTTCGAGCTCCTGGGTGCGGCCGCGCAATTCGTTCAACAAATCATCGTTGCGCGCGGGCAGCGCCTCGCGTTCCTCGTCCAGCCGCAACTGGCGCGCCGCGAGCTGCTCGAGCAGGCGGCCCGCGTGTTCGATACGCGTTTGCTCCACATGCAGATTCTGCTGCGCTTGCGCGAGCGCGTGCTGCAATTCCTCGCGGCGGCCATGGCTCGCGCGGTAAGCGTCTTCGGCTTGCGGCAACTTCTCGGATTCACCGGCGACCCCGGCCTCGGCATCGGCCGCGGCTTCCTCGGCGCGCCGCAGTTCGTTGCGTGAGTCATCAATAGTGCGTTGCGCCGTCAGCAACTGGCCGTGGCTGGCGTCGCGCTGCGAAATCAGGGTGGCGATGTGATGCTCGATGCGCTGGCGGCTTTCGCGCACATGCGAAATCTGCTGCTCGATGCGCGCGACTTCGGCATTGGTTTCGTAGAGCGCGCCCTGGCACGCATGCAACTCGTCGCCGCCGCGGTAATGCGTTGCGCGCAGTTCCTCGAGGCGCTTCTCGGTTTCGCGCAGCTTGGAGATTTCCGCCTCCAGTTCAATGCCGGCACGCTCGATCTCGCGCGCATGGCGATTGCGCGCCGATGCAGCCTCCTGGCGGCGCGTATACCACAGCAGGTTCTGCGTGGTGTGCAACTCGCCTTGGAGTTCATGATAGCGGCGCGCGACCTCGGCCTGCTCCTGCAAATGTTCAAGCTGCTTGGCGAGTTCCTGCCGTATGTCGTCCACGCGCAGCAGGTTCTCGCGCGTGTCGCGCAGGCGCGATTCCGTCTCGCGGCGGCGTTCGCGGTATTTCGATACGCCCGCGGCTTCTTCAAGGAACACACGCAATTCCTCGGGCTTGGCCTCGATGATGCGCGAGATCATGCCCTGTTCGATGATTGCGTAGGCGCGCGCGCCCAGTCCCGTGCCGAGGAATATATCCGCGATATCGCGGCGGCGCACCAGGATATTGTTGATGTAGTAGGTGGAATCGCCTTCGCGCTCGAGCACGCGCTTGATCGCTATTTCACCGTATGACGACCACTGCCCCGCCGCCTTGCCCAGGCTGTTGTCGAAAGTGAGTTCGACCATCGCACGATTGACCGGCTTGCGGTCGCCCGAACCGTTAAACAACACGTCCTGCATGGTCTCGCCGCGCAGGTGGCGCGCGGAGGTTTCACCCAGCACCCAGCGCACCGCATCGATGACGTTTGATTTACCGCAACCGTTGGGGCCGACGATGCCTACTCTTTGCCCCGGAACCGGAATATGAGTGGGATCTACAAAAGACTTGAAACCTGCAAGATTGATCTGGGTAAGGCGCAATTTCTCTACAGCCGCTGAGGTTATAATCGAATGGCGCATTCTAACTGATTTGACTCGCCGCGATAATGCCAACGAAGCCCGACAAACACATTGAAACCTTTGCGAATCCCACGCCGCGCCGCGACTATCGGATTCACATGGAAATTCCTGAATTTACATGCCTTTGTCCGAAAACCGGACAGCCGGATTTTGCTACCCTGGAACTCGATTACGTGCCCGACAGGCTGTGCGTGGAACTGAAAAGTCTCAAGCTCTATGTCTGGTCGTTTCGCAATGAAGGCGCGTTTCACGAGGCGGTGACCAATCGCATGCTCGATGATCTGGTGCGCGCGACACAACCACGTTTCATGCGCCTCACCGCGCGCTTTTTCGTGCGCGGCGGCATTTTCACGACGGTCTGCGCCGAGCACGTCAAACGCGGATGGAAATCGCGCGCCAGCCCCGATCTCGCGCGCCTGCCCTCGCAATCCAGCGTACGCTGACAGTCGCGGATATATAATGCGCACTTTTGTGCCGGCCTCGTGAATCCTAATTTAGAACGGCTGCAGAGCTATCCGTTTCAGAAGCTCTCGGCGCTGCTCGCGGGCGCCACGCCCAATCCCGAGTACAACCCGATTCCGTTGTACATCGGTGAACCCAAGCACCCGACGCCGGATTTCATCAAACGAGCGCTGATCGACAATTTCGACGGTCTGGCGAGTTATCCGCTCACCGCGGGCACCGAGGCGCTGCGCAACGCGATCGCCGAGTGGATCAGTTTTCGCTACATGGCGCCGGTGGACCCGCTGACCGAAGTCATTCCCGTGACCGGCAGCCGTGAAGCGCTGTTTGCGTTTGTGCAGGCTGTCATCGACGCGGACAAACCCGGCCCGGTTGTGATTTGCCCCAACCCGTTTTATCAAATCTACGAAGGCGCCGCTCTGCTCGCGCGCGCAACGCCGTACTTTCTGAATGCATTGCCCGAACAGCGCTTTCGCTGGGATTTCTCGCAGGTTCCCGACGCCGTCTGGAAACGCACGCAAATCATCATCGTGTGCTCGCCGGGCAATCCCACCGGCGCGGTCATGTCGCTGGCCGAGTGGAAGGAATTGTTCGCGCTGTCGGATCAATACGGTTTCGTGATTGCCTCGGACGAGTGTTACTCCGAAATTTATTTCGACGAGGCCCATCCGCCGCTGGGTGCATTGGATGTCGCGCGGCAGCTTGGCCGCGGCGGCTATCCGCGGCTGGTGGTATTTTCAAGTCTGTCCAAGCGCTCCAATGTGCCGGGCATGCGCTCCGGATTTGTTGCCGGCGACGCCGCGATACTGAAAAATTATCTGCTCTACCGCACCTACCACGGCTGCGCGATGTCGCACACCATACAGGCCGCCAGCGTGGCCGCATGGAAGGACGAAGCACATGTCGTCGAGAACCGCCGCCTGTATAAGTCCAAGATGGGTGCCGCGTTGTCGATCTTGCAGCCTGTGTGCGATGTCGAGCGGCCCGACGCCGCGTTCTATCTATGGCTGCCCACCGTGATCGACGACACCGAATTCGCGCGGCGGCTGTTTATCGACAAAAATGTATCCGTTTTACCGGGTTCTTTCCTCGCGCGCGAAAGCGCGGGCATCAACCCCGGCCGCAACCGTGCGCGTATCGCACTGGTGTCATCCACCGCCGAGTGCGTGGAATCATCCAGGCGCATCCGCGATTTTATTCAATCCTTGTAAACAGGAGATACTCATGTCTCAATCTCAAATGCAGGACATCATCGAAAAGGCGTGGAACGACCGTGCGTCGCTGTCGCCCGCCAAAGCGCCCAGGGAAATCAGCACCGCCGTGGCCGAAACCATCGAGCAACTCGACCGCGGCACACTGCGCGTCGCGGAAAAAATAAACGGTAAATGGGTCACCCACGAATGGATCAAGAAAGCCGTGCTGCTGTCGTTCCGGCTGCAGGACAATTTCGTCATGAAAGACGGTTACTCGCAGTTCTACGACAAGGTGCATTCAAAGTTTTCCGACTTCACCGCGCGTGAGTTTCAGGATTGCGGTTTTCGCGTGGTGCCTCCCGCGGCCGTGCGCAAAGGCTCCTATATCGCGAAAAATGTGGTATTGATGCCTTCGTTCGTCAATATCGGCGCCTATGTGGACGAATCAACCATGGTCGATACTTGGGCCACGGTCGGCTCTTGCGCGCAGATCGGCAAAAATGTCCATCTTTCGGGTGGCGTGGGCATTGGCGGCGTGCTCGAACCGCTGCAGGCCAACCCGACCATCATCGAGGACAACTGCTTTGTCGGCGCGCGCTCGGAAATCGTCGAAGGCGTGGTGGTCGAGGCTGGATCGGTGATTTCGATGGGGGTCTTTATCGGCCAAAGCACCAAGATTTTCAACCGTCAGACCGGCGAGATCATCTACGGCCGGGTACCTGCCGGATCAGTGGTGGTGACCGGCTCCCTGCCCGACCCCGGCGGCAAGTGCAACCTGAATTGCGCGGTAATCGTCAAACAGGTGGACGCCCAGACCCGCGCCAAGACCAGCATCAATGATTTGCTGCGCGATTGAACTCCGCTTTCCAAGTGCGGGGGGAATTGGCACAATGACGGTTGGCGGGGCGGCGCTCCAGCGCATGCCCCGGAGGATACGCTGTTCACAATAACGGGATACCGACATGGGATTACTCGACGATCTTAAAAAACAGGCCGAGTCCCGGCAGCAGTTGCCGACCAGCCACGAGGCTGCGCTGCACAAACACGGCTATTTCGATGCCGCGCAAAACGCGTTGGCGGAAGCGTCACGTTATTTTGGCGAATTGGCGAATTCGCTCAATGTCGTCAAACCCGATGTGCAGCGCCAGTACTACATCGAAGGCAGCACACGCTTGTTCGGCCTGCAACAAACAGACTACACCGTGCGCGACAAACGCAAGACGTTCGAGAACCGTGACTATCTCACCGATGTGACGCTGCTGTTCACTTGCCAGGGCAGCGAAAACCTCGCGTTTGAACGGGATACGCCGCGCGCCATCGAAAACATGAAGGAGTTTTTCTGGGGCTACAGCCTTCCTTTCGAATGCCGCGAGATTCGCAACGATCGCGCCAAGGTCGAAAAAGCCGTGTTCACGCTGCTTGCCAAGGTGCCGGCGTCGATAACGCTTGCGGGAAACTGGGATACCGGCGCATTCAAACTTACGCTGCGCAACGTCGAGGTTCTGGGCAACGTCGATCACTCGTATACCGCTGCGGACATTGCGCACGAATTCCTTGAAGAGCTTGGTAAATTCGTGCTGGCGCAACCAAATAATCTTCGCGGCTTTGGCAAGGCCAACGAGCCGCAGCCCATGGCCATACTGCCGGCCGCGCCGCGCGCTGAACCGGAATACCCGGTGGCGCCGGAATCGCCTCCCGCCGAACCCGCGCCCAGCGGCATCGTCGGCGCGCTCAAATCGTTTATCAAGAGGTAAATCCCATGTTCGTAACTCCCTTGCTTAAATTGATGTCAGAAAAACAGGCGTCCGACCTGTTTTTCACCTCAGGCGCGCCGATCCAGATAAAAATAAACGGCGTGGTGATGCCGGTTAACAGCACCGCGATCGACCCCGCGCAGTGCAAGCAAATCTGCTATGAAATGATGAGCGCGGAGCAGGTCAAGGAATTCGAAACGCGGCACGAGATGAATTTCGCGCATGGCATCGCCGAGTTGGGTAATTTCCGCGTCAATATTTTCCGTCAGCGCAACACCGTGGCTATGGTTATCCGCTTCATCAAACCCGATGTGCCGGGATTTGACTCCCTCGGCCTGCCCGCGGTGTTGAAGGAAGTCATCATGGAAAAGCTCGGCCTGATCCTGATCGTCGGGTCTACCGGTTCGGGCAAGTCAACCTCCATGGCGTCGATGATCGATTATCGCAACCAGGTGCGCTCGGGGCACATCCTCACCATCGAAGACCCGATTGAATTCAGCTTCCGCCACAAGAAATCCATCGTCAACCAGCGCGAGGTGCGCGTCGACACGCACACCTACGAAAACGCGCTGATCAGCGCGATGCGGGAAGCGCCCGATCTGTTGATGATCGGCGAAATCCGCGACCGCCCCACGCTGCAAAGCGCGCTCTTGTTCGCGCAGACCGGCCACCTGTGCATGACCACGCTGCACGCCAACAACAGCTATAACGCGCTGAATCGAATTCTGAACTTCTTTCCGCGCGACGCACGTGACGCGCTGCTGGCCGACCTGTCAATCGCACTAAGATGCGTAGTCTCGCAACGCCTGGTGCGCACCGCCGACGGCGGGCGCGTGCCCGCGGTCGAGATCATGCTTAACACCAAATACATTCAGGAACTGATCAAGAACGGCGAACTGACCCAGGTCAAGGAAGCCATGGAGCAAAGCATGGCGCCTGGCTCGCAAACGTTCGAAAAGGCGTTGTTCGATCTTTACTCCGCCGGGCGCGTCACCTTGGACGAGGCGCTTGCCAGCTCCGATTCGCCGACCAACCTGCGCTGGCTGATCGACAATGCGGTCAAGAAAGACGGCAAGTTCGTTGTCGCCGCCAAACCGTCGGCGGGCACGCTCAACAAAGACGACATTGGCAACATCAAGTTGAATCTCGACGCGCTTGGCTGATCCCGCGCGCACGGCCGGAGCGCTCGCCCGGCTGGGCACGCGGCAATTCAATGCGGCGGGCGTTTCCTTCGGCCACGGCACGCTCACGGCGCGCGACGAGGCTATCTATTTATTGCTGCACGCGCTGGGTTTGCCGCCCGATGATTTTGATCCCGCGCTAAAGCTCAACGCGACTCAGGCGCAAAAAGTGCTCGCCCTGTTCGAGCGCCGCATCCGCGAGCGCCTTCCCGCGGCTTACCTCACAAACGAGGCGTGGCTGGGCAAATACCGGTTTTACGTGGACGAACGCGTTATTGTGCCGCGCTCCTATATCGCGGAGTTGTTGCGTGACGGACTTGCATCGTGGATCGCCGACGCGGCGAAAGTCCGTTCGGCATTGGACATGTGTACCGGCTCCGGTTGCCTTGCCATCCTGATGGCCGAGACATTTCGCAACGCACGTGTGGACGCGGCCGATATTTCAAATGACGCACTCGCCGTGGCGCAAATCAACATCGCCGCCTATCGCTTGCGGCGAAAAGTGCATCCACTGCAATCCGACATGTTCAATGCACCAGAACTAAAAGACCGGCGCTACGACCTGATAATTTCCAACCCGCCGTATGTGCGAACTTCAGTGATGAAGAAACTCCCCGCTGAATACCGCAGCGAACCGCATATCGCGCTTGCCGGCGGCGCCGATGGACTGGACGCGGTGCGCATAATTTTGCGCGACGCAAAGCAACACCTGAATCCGCGCGGCCTGTTGCTGGTGGAAGCCGGCCACAACCGGCGCGCGGTCGAACGCGCGTTTCCGCGCCTGCCGTTTATCTGGCCCGAGACGAGCGGCGGGGATGACTGTGTTTTTTTGCTGACGCGGGAGGATTTGCCTGCACGGCCGCGGGCGCCCGCTGCGCAAGCCAGCCCGTCAGCCGCGCCAGCTCCGGCGCGGTCAACTCGATACTCTGGCCGCGCCGCAACTGCGAAGGCAGTTCGAGCACGCCGAAGCGCACGCGAATCAAGCGGCTGACGGTTAGTCCGAACTTTTCGAACAACCGCCGCACCAGGCGGTTGCGCCCTTCCTTCACCACCAATCTGTACCAGTGATTCGCGCCTTCGCCGCCGGCATCGGAGAATTGTTCGCAGCGCGCGATGCCGTCTTCGAGTTCCACGCCGTCCTGCAATCCGCGAATTTGCTCCGGCGTCAGTTGGCCGAAGACGCGAGCCGCGTACTCGCGCTCGACATCAAACCGCGGATGCATCAGGCGATTGGCCAGATCGCCGGAAGTGGTGAATATCAGCAGACCGCTGGTGTTCACATCCAGGCGCCCGACGGCGATCCACTTCGCGCCCCGCAAGCGCGGCAGATTGGCGAACACCGTATCGCGACCACCCGGATCATCGCGCGTGACTATTTCGCCATCAGGCTTGTGATACAGCAGCACGCGCACCGCGCTATCGGCCGGCGTTAACTTCAGCGCCCTGCCATCCACCGTGATGCGGTCGCTGGCGCCGATACGCGCGCCGATGGTTGCCAGCGCGCCGTTCACGCTCACCCTCCCCGCGCGTATCCACTCCTCCATCTGCCGGCGCGAACCCACGCCTGCCTGCGCCAGCACCTTGTGCAGTTTTTGACTCTCCTCGGCCTTGGCGGATGCCGCCTGCGTGCGGCGCGGCCGGGGTTTGTCCGCGGCAGTGCGCGGTTTGCGTATGGGAGATGAACGTGATGAGGGTGATGTCATGTTTTGTTTCATACCGTGCGGCGTTCGACCAGCGCTTGCGCCAGCGTTCCGGTATCCACGTGTTCAAGTTCTCCGCCTACCGGCAGCCCGCGCGCAATGCGGCTGACGCCAAGCCCCTTGGCGCGCAGCAACTCGCCTATGTAATGCGCGGTGGCCTCGCCCTCAATGGTGAAATTAGTGGCCAGTATCACTTCGCGCACCAAACCATCCGTTGCGCGCGTCACCAGCCGGTCGAGATGAATATCGCGCGGCCCGATGCCGTCCAGCGGCGACAACACGCCCATCAGCACGAAATACATGCCCTGAAAACATTGTGTCTGTTCCATCATCAGCAAATCGCCGGGCGATTCGACCACGCACAACAGCGACGCATCGCGGCGCGGCGACATGCACAGCGCGCAAACGTCTTCCTCGGTAAAGCTGTTGCACTTGCCGCAGTGGCGTATGCGCGTCAACGCGGTGCTCAGCGCCGACGCCAGTCGCTCGGCGCCTTTCTGGTCACGCTGCAACAGGTGATACGCCATGCGCTGCGCTGATTTCGGCCCGACGCCAGGCAGGCAGCGCAGCGCGGTAATCAAAGCCTCGAGCGTGGTTGGAGGCTTCACAAACCCAAGAGAGTGTAATGTAAGTATTTGTTTTTATTGAACATTTTATACGCTAAAACGGCATCTTGAAGCCGGGCGGCAGCGGCATGCCGGCGGTGACGCCGGACATTTTTTCCTGCTTGGTCGATTCGACCTTGCGCACGGCGTCGTTGATAGCGGCGGCGACCAGGTCTTCGAGCATGTCCTTGTCGTCCTTTAACAGGCTGTCGTCGATGGCGACGCGGCGCACGTCGTAGTGACAATTCATCACCACCTTGACCATGCCCGCGCCCGACTGCCCCTCGACCTCGATGGATGCAAGCTGCTCCTGCATCTTCTTCATGTTGTCCTGCATCTGCTGCGCCTGCTTCATCAGCCCGGCGAGTTGGCCTTTCATCATGACTGCTTCCTCACTGTAAAGGTTTGATCGATTCTGGTTTCACGCGCCCGCCGAAATTTTCAACGAGATCACGCACAAACGGGTCGCGCTTGATTTCGGCGGCCGCCTTGGATTGCTTCTGCTGCTGTTCGCGCCTGGCGATCGCCGCCGGCGAAGTCGCGTCCGCGTCCCCCATCGCAACCACCGAGATCATCACGCGAAACGCCTCGCCATAACGCTGCTGCAAGGCCGCCTTCAACCGCGCCTGATGCGCCCCGGCAAGCATGTGCTCCTGGGATTTCGGCAGATTCAACTCGATATGCGTGGCATCGATCGCGGCCATGTCGCAATTTTGCGCCAACACCAGCGCCATGGCATTTAACCCCAACGCGGGCACGATGTCGCTCCATGATTCGCCACCAGACACCGCTACCTTAGCGGGCGCGGCGACCACGTTCGTGCCCGTGCTCGCGGCCGCGGTAGCACTCGGCGCCACGGACGCTGGCTTGCGTATTTCACCACCGCCGCGAGGCGCCACAACTGGCGGCGCCGTGCCCGGCGCAAACGCCAGCATGCGCAGCAGCGTCATCGTGAAGCCCGCGTATTCATCCGGCGCGACGCCGAGATCGCCGCGCCCTTGCACTGCAATCTGATAGTAAAGCTGAACTTCATCCGGCGCGAATCGGCTGCACAATTCGAGCACCGCGTTGCGATCCGGATCATCCTCGGCCAACGTATCCGGCGCCTGCTGCGCCAGCGCCACGCGATGCAACAGCACCGCAAGCTCCTGCAATGCCGCTTCAAAAGACAAACTGCGCTCCGCCATGCCGTCGGCCTGCGCCATCATCGCCGCACCATCACCGTTGCCCAGCGCGCCGAGTATCGAATACAAGTAGCTGTGATCCACCGTGCCCAGCATCGCGCGCGTCGACGCTTCATCGACCGTGCCGCCGCCGTGCGCGATGGCCTGATCGAGCAGACTCAGCGAATCGCGCAAACTGCCCTCGGCCGCGCGCGCGATCAACGCCAGCGCGGCCGGTTCCGCCGGCACCTTCTCGGCTTCGGCGATGAGCGTCAGGCGCCGCGCGATCTGATGACGTGGAATCTGCTTCAGGTTGAATTGCAAACAGCGCGACAGCACCGTCACCGGAATCTTTTGCGGATCGGTGGTCGCTAAAATGAACTTCACATGCGGCGGCGGCTCTTCGAGCGTCTTTAACATCGCGTTGAACGCGTTGCGCGAAAGCATGTGCACTTCGTCGATGATGTAGACCTTGAAGCGGCCCGAGGACGGCGCATACATCGCGTTTTCCATCAGCTCGCGCATATTATCCACTTGCGTGTTCGACGCCGCGTCCAACTCAACCAGATCAACAAAGCGCCCGGCTTCGATTTCCAGACACGCGCCACACTTGCCGCAAGGCTCGTCGGTAATGCCGGTTTCGCAATTGAGTGCGCGCGCGATGATGCGCGCCAGCGTGGTCTTGCCGACGCCACGCGTGCCGGTGAACAGGTAAGCATGATGCAGGCGCTGCTGCTTTAACGCATTGGTCAGCGCGCGAACAACATGTTCTTGTCCAACGAGTTCAGCAAAAGTGCGGGGGCGCCACTTGCGGGCGAGAACCTGAGTCACGGATGGGCGGCGGGCGGTGAATAATCAACAGTGCCCTATTCTACCGCGAGCCTGTCAGGCACGCGGCGCTGGATCAGCGCATCCGGTGCCTGCCACGCTAAACAACGCGCCATCCGAACGCCTAAAAAGGTTGCAACAAAAATAAGGGTGGCGAGCCGAACCCCCGGCACTTGCAGAGAATAGCTGTGGCTGCTTCCTTCCGGACCTGACCAGGTTCACTACCATGCAATGCGGGGCGGCCCGCCGTAAGAAAGAAGTAAGTATGCATGTGTTCGGCAATTTTTACCAGTTTGCCGACTTCAGGCACCTTTACAAGCCTGGCGAATAATGATTCCATAAGCAGAAGAAAATCGCATTGATCCGGCCCATGCGCCCACTCGTCAATGCTCGCTCCACACTCGCCAATCGCACCCGGAGGTACGCATGTCTAACATTGAATCCGTTCTGTCAGAACACCGTCTGTTCGCGCCCAGCGCGGAATTTGTAAAGCAGGCCAACATTTCCGGCATGGATGCCTACCGCGCGATGTGCGCCGATGCCGAACGTGATTTCGAGGGTTTCTGGGCCAAACTCGCGCGTGCTGAGTTGCTGTGGCACAAACCGTTCACCCAAACGCTGGATGAATCAAACGCACCGTTTTTCAAGTGGTTTCACGACGGCGAACTGAATGCCTCCTACAACTGTCTCGACCGGCATTTGAAAACGCAGCCGGACAAAGTCGCGATTGTTTTCGAGGCCGACGACGGCAAGGTCAGCACCGCCACCTATCGCGAGCTGCATCGGCGCGTGTGCATGGCCGCCAACGGACTTAAGGCGCGCGGCGTCCAGAAAGGTGATCGTGTCATTGTCTACATGCCGATGTCGATCGAGGCCGTGGTGTGCATGCAGGCCTGCGCACGCATAGGCGCGGTGCATTCGGTGGTGTTCGGCGGGTTTTCCGCCAAGAGCCTGCAGGAACGCATTATCGACGCCGGCGCCGTGGCAGTACTGACCGCCGATGGACAATTCCGCGGCGGCCGCGAGATACCACTCAAGCCCGCCGTCGATGAAGCGCTCACGCTGGGCGGCTGTGAGTCGATCAAGAATGTCGTCGTTTACAAGCGCACCGGCACCACCGTTGCGTGGGACGCCAAGCGTGACGTGTGGCTGCACGATCTGGTCAGCGGCCAGCCGGAAACCTGCGAACCCACCTGGGTCAACGCCGAGCATCCGCTGTTCATCCTCTACACTTCCGGCTCCACCGGCAAGCCGAAAGGAATTCAACATTCCACCGGCGGCTATTTGCTGTGGACCATCCTGACGATGAAGTGGACGTTCGATTACAAACCGAGCGACGTGTTCTGGTGCACCGCAGACGTCGGCTGGGTCACCGGGCATTCGTACGTGTGTTACGGCCCGCTGGCGTGCGGCGCGACCGAGGTGGTATTCGAAGGCGTGCCGGTTTATCCCGATGCAGGCCGTTTCTGGAAAATGATTCAGGATCATAAGGTTAGCGTGTTTTACACGGCGCCGACCGCGATCCGCTCGCTGATCAAGGCGGGCGGCGATCTGCCGAAAAAATATGACCTCAGGAGTCTGCGCATCCTTGGTACTGTCGGCGAACCGATCAACCCCGAAGC
>CAMDLH010000012.1 GCA_945901405.1 Bordetella parapertussis
TGAGATTTCTTGCAGGCTCCCGCCTTGCGCCATCACTGGCGTAATGTCCGTCATCTTGCCCATCGCCTCTGCTCCTCATCAGATTGAACCCGCTGATGAAGTTAACAGAGGCGTCAATCAATTTCATTCACGCTTGCTGCAAGGACACGCTCAATGATGAACCGGCAGTCTTTTTAAACCAGACCTCTACCGGCTAACGCCGGAATCGCGGCGTCCAAGATTCAACCAGCGCCGCCTCGTCGTCTTCCTCTTCCTCGTCGGGAAGTTCAATGCCGTAAAGTACGGTGAGTGTTTTTCCGTAGCTTCCAAGACCGATTATGTCTTCACTGACTTCGATGCTGCGACGACCGCCGAACCAGTCTTGCAGGTTCGAGGCGTCTTCGACGCGAACGGCGCGCCGTACGTTCTCGCTGTCCTGGTTAAACGTGAACGTCGGCGTGTTGCGGGGTACCGCCTCGCGCTTGCGAATCCAATCGATGCCGTCAACGGCTTTGAGAGCGTCAGACATAAAGCAGTGGTCAATGCTGTTGGCGCTTTTGTCGTCCAATGCCTTGCGCAAATGCCTCGTAAACAGTTTCGGGCATGACCTGGACATTGCGGGAGTACGCGAAATCCACATACAACTCCGCGTCCCACAGCATGAAAATCCCGATGTCAGACCGATAACCCGCGAGTAGCGGGATACGACCGTCGGAACTGTCGGAATTGCCGCGCGCGCCGCGCGCCTGTCCCGGAACGATAAGCTGAATCTTGTGCTCACCCATCGTGCGCCCACCGGGCGGATAGGTTGCATTGTAGAGATATACCCTGAGCTTGGGCGGAAACGGACTCTTGAGATCGATATCGAGTGGTTTTACGTCAACGGCGCTATGCGATACGGCTGCATCGTTCAGGGCTTCGAGGAATGTCCGATGCAACTCTTCGACTGAAAGCCGCTCATTACCGGACGCCGACATATCACACGAGTCCTCTCACTCTCACCGTGCGATCCTTTCGGCGTCCGTTGACGCGCACGATCGTCCCTTTCGCGCGCGACCGAAGATGCGCGGGACGACCGCGACCTCCATCCTCGGGCAGGAGAATCTCCTCTTCGTCAACCGGCACCGCGCAGGGAGGCGAGATGCGATAGAAAATTTCCTTGCTCCTGCGTGTTGGCTGCGCCTCGAACCTCGCCAGTGCGCCTTCAAGATACGGCCTTGATGTCTCGCAGCAAATCCACCGGCGAAGCGCGTATTCCGCCGATTCGCCGGTTACGCACGAACCGGCAAAGGGGTCCAGAACAACGTCACCAGGGTCTGTCAAAAGACGGATGAAGTATTCCGGGATCGTCGCGGGATAGCGCGCCGGGTGGATCGGCAGGTTTTTCTCGCGGCAATAGTCTTGATAGCGGCCATTGGATTCTGTATTCGCGAGCGCAAGAAGATTCGGAGGCACCGAGCCGCCGTTGTTCCTGTTGAATTTCTCGGAGATATCGTGACCGGAAGGACGCAGCTTCGCCTCGTACCCATTCGCCAGCAGGTCGCGCATGGAGTCGCTGTACGGCGCGAGCACACGGCGGTTGTTGGCCTTCGGCCACGGCGTCGGCGAGAGCCACCAGATGCAATTGACCGCGTCCTTGACGCGCACCCGGCGCACATTCACCCATTCGGCGGGCGTGGGAAGTTTTGCCGGATTCCACCAGTAGTGCTCCTGGCAAAGGTGCAAACCGAATTCCCGGCAGAGCATGATGAGCAGATCAAAGTGATAGAGCGATCGTGTCGGCGTGCCGACCTTCCACGATCCCCCGATATCGATAACGAGGCTCCCCGAAGGCTTAAGCACCCTGCGGAACCCGATGCAAAAGGATGGGTGCGACTGCTTGTGAGAAAATGCGAAATCCTCTCTAACATCTCGTTCAAAAAACTCACGCCAATTGCTTCCAGCACAGAAATCAAGCGCGCCAGAAAGACGATCATGAGAGGAAAGCCTGAGCGTTTACTATGGAGTGACGAGAGTGCAAGGATGATTGTGGCGAGCAAGTTCCTCGACAATCGGGACGACGGATAAGCCTTTATGCCGACAAAAGCCGTGCACCATGCTTTCAGCCGTTGTCAGATAGGGGCAAAAATGCTTGAATGGGGTTCAAGGTCTTAAAAATAAATACACAACATATACACAGGAGATTTAAGTCGTAAATAATTACTTTAAATCAATTACTTATAATGGTAACACTCCCCCGCAAGCGGAGGAAGGAGCCGACTTGCGGCGTGCTCAACACATCTCGAAATTCAAGCGTCGTAACACTAATGTGTAGCCTCGGCCCTGCGCGCCAGCCGCGACTTGATCCAGCCTTTCTCGCCACCACACTCGACGATTTCGCGCAGCACGTTCGGCAGCGGCGCGCTTGCGAGCACCTTGCCGGTGGTGAGATTTTTTAGTTCTCCCGACACCACATCCAGCTCGATGCGGTCGCCGGTGTTGACGAAATCAACCACGCCCGGACACGGCGTGACGAGCAGGTTATCGCTGATGCTGCTGCGGAAAAATATTCGTCCGAACGATTCCGCGATAACCGCGCCGATGCCCAGCGCCTTTAACGCGGCGTGTGCCGGACGTGAGGAGCCGCAGCCGAAATTACGGCCGCCGACCACGATGTCTCCGGCTTTCACTTTTGAGGCGAATGTCGGATCGAGCGTTTCCAGGCAGTGCTTCGCCTGATCGGCGAGCGACAGGTGCGAATAGGTTTCGAGCCGAATCAGATCGGTGTTGATATCGTCCTGCGGGAATTTCCATGCGGTTCCGGTTACTTTCATGGCGGCCTCGTTTCAAAGATAGCGGGCAGGGTTGGCGATGCAGCCCTCGATGGCGGATGCGGCGACGGTGGCGGGCGAACCGAGATAAATTTGCGCGCCCGCGCCCATGCGGCCTTCAAAATTGCGCGTGTTGCACGATATCGCCACTTCACCTGGCGCGAGTATGCCGCCGCCTTGACCGGGGCACGCGCCGCAACCGGCGCTGGTTACCGTGGCGTTCGCTTCATTCAGGATATCCATGTAACCGAGGCGCGTCGCGGCCTTCACCACTTCGCGCGAACCGGGCACCACGATCAAACGCACGTCGGGATGCACCTTGCGCCCCTTGAGTATGCCGGCCGCGGCGGCGATGTCTTCCAGCCGCCCGCTGGCGCATGAGCCGATATACGCCTGATCGACACGCATGCCCTCGACCGCACTGAGAGGCTTCACGTTGGTGGGCGCGTGGGGCAGGGCGATTTGCGGTTCGAGATCGGACACGTTGAACTCATGCAGTGCATCGTATGCGTAGTTGGCGTCGGTCTCGTAGACCTTGAAGGTCTTGCCGCCGCGGCCTTTGACATAGGCCCAAGTCACTTCGTCCGGCTGTATGTACGAAGCCATCGCGCCCATCTCGGTGCCCATGTTGCACAGGGTGAAGCGCATGTCCATGTCGAGGCCGTGCACGAACGAGCCGGCGAATTCAGCCGCATGGCCGAGGGCCGCGCGCTGGCCCATGCGTGCGTTGATGTGCAAGGCCACGTCGCGCGCGTAGACGCCTTTTCTCAGCGTGCCTTCGATTTTGAACAGCATGATTTTGGGCGCGTCGATGATGTAGCACCCGAGTGCGAGCAGCGAGAGCCTGCCCCCCGCAAGCGAGGCGGCAAACGCGCCGAGCGCGCCGCTGGTGGGTGTGTGTGAATCGCGCAGCGCGAGCACCACGCCGGGGCCGACGACACCTTGCTCCGCCATGATCAGGTGCGAAATGCCCGCGCCGCCATCCTGCATCGGTATGCCATGCGAGCGAAAAAACTCGCGCCAGCGTTTTTGCCCGGCGGCGATGCCGGAATTGGGCGCGGGCGAAGCGTGATCGAGAAACGGATACATCTTGTCCCGCAGCGGCAGTTGCGTGACGCCCAGTTCGCGCAAGTCGGCTTCGAGCTTGTCGACTTCCTCGGCGTTGTCGGCCATCTGGAACGCGAACACATCGGGTTCCACTTCCAGAAAATCGCCCGCCTTGACGCTGGCGGGCCGCGGGTGCGCATGATCGGCAAGAATTTTATGCAGTGCGTGCATGGTGGTCATGATTGGCTCGGTTGATGTGAGGTTTCGTGAATGACGGAAGGCAAAGGAAAAAATCAATCAGGCCGTGCGCCGGAAACTTTCACGACCTTGGCCCACTTGGCGATGTCTTGTGCCAGAAAATCGCCGAACTCGCGCGCCGTGCCGCCGACGATTTCGCTGCCAAACTCGGCATAGCGATCCTTGAGCAAAGGCAGTGCTCGATTGGCCTCCATATTGAGGCGCTCTATGCTGGCGGGTGGCGTTTTCGCGGGCGCGATGAGTCCGTACCAGCCGGTCACTTCGTAGCCGGGCAACCCGGCTTCGCTGACGGTGGGCGTGTTCGGCGACACCGGCGAGCGCTTCGGCCCGGTGACGGCGAGCGCGCGCACGCGGCCCGCATTCACATGCGGCACAATCGCCGTGATGCTGCTGAACAGCACTTGCACCTCGCCCGAGAGGAATGCGGCATTGGATGGGCCGGAGCCTTTGTACGGAATATGCATCATGTCGATTCCCGCCATCGACTTGAACAATTCACCCGCCAGATGATTGGCACTGCCGTTGCCCGATGAGCCGTAGCTCAGTACCTTTGGATTCGCTTTTGCGTAAGCGATCAGCGCCTTTACGGAAGTCGCCTGCACATTAAGCCGCACGGCGAGAAAGTACTGCCCGAACGTCATGCGTATGATCGGCGTGAAGTCGCGCAGGGCATCGTAAGGCACTTTCGGTTGCAGGCTCGGGTTGACGGTGAATTCAGGCGAGATGCCAAGTATGGTGTAGCCATCGGGCGTGGCGCGCGCGGCGATCTCGGTGCCGAGCATGCTGCCTGCACCTGGGCGATTGTCGATGATGAAAGTCTGGCCCAGCGATTCGCCCAGCCTGGCGCACATGAGCCGCGTGGTGATGTCGGTGCCGCCGCCCGGCGCGAACGGCACGATTACGCGCACTGGGCGATCCGGGTATTGCGCGTGGCACACGCCGCTTGCGGAAAGCATTGCAATACATGCTCGGACGATGGAATGCACAGCGCTCACGCACGCCCCTTGCCGGCCTTGCCCACGACCTTCACGCCCGCCCATGCTTCGAGATAGGTAATCAGCGACGACGAATCGCGCTTGGCACCGCCGTGGTTGACACCATAGCCCCAAAGCTGGCGCGCCATATTGCCCATCAGCATGGTTACGCCGAGTTTGTCCGCTTCCTTCATGCAAAGCTGGATGTCCTTGTAAGTGGTCTCCATGCTGCTGCCGTAGTCAAAGGTGCGCGGCAGCACAGAGCGCGGAATCTTGTGCAGCGTGCAGTTGTTCATGCCGGTGCTGCTGTTGATCACCGCGGTCATCGCGTCGGGGTCCAGCCCGGCTTTGGCGCCGAGGACGTACGCTTCGTAGGTTGCAGCCGTCGATATCTGAGACAGGAGATTGTTCACCAGCTTCATCATCTGCGCCTGGCCGGATTTTTCACCCATGTAGTGCGTCTCGCCGCACACCGCGAGCAGTGGCTTCACGCGTTCAAATGCCTTGCGGTCGCCAGACAGAATAATGGTGAGATCGCCCTCGGCCGCGCGCTTGACGCCGCCGCTCACCGGCGCATCGAGCAGCGTGATCTTGTGCTTTGCGAGATCAGCGCCCAGCTCGCTCGCAAACTGCGGGCCGGTGGTTGAACAATCAATGACGATCTTCACGGCCTTGCCGTGGCACACACCGTTCTTGCCCAATGCCACTTCACGCACGGTTTCAAGATACGGCAGACTGAAAATGACGACCTCGGCTTTATCCGCCACGGCCTTGGGCGAGGTTGCGGCATGCGCGCCCAATTTGACGGCGCGTTGCATCGCTTGTTTGTTGATGTCGTACACCGTCACATGTTTGCCGCTCTGGATAAGGCACGCCGCGATGGGGCCGCCCATCTTACCCAGGCCGATGAAACCAATGCTCTGTAAGTTATTGTTTTTATTCATTATTTTGTCTTCAGGTCAAATACTTGTTTGGCTTTCTGGATGCAGGTGGCCATTAGAAATCCAAGATCGGTGCCGGTCGAAACATAACGCGCGCCCATCTTCACGTATTCGGCGATGAGGTCGGGGCGGCTCGACAGGCCGCCGATGCCGACGTGTTTGCCGTGTTTGCGGCACGCGGTGATGGTGCGTTCGTACGCGGCGCGCACGCGTGGATCATCGTACTTGCCCGGTATGCCCATCTCGGCGGTGAGATCGCTGGTGCCTATCATCATCATGTCCATGCCCTCGACGGCGGCGATTTCTTCCACGTGCTCGAGCGCTTCGAGTGTTTCCATCATCACCATCACCGTCGTTGCGTCGTTCAACGCCGGATCGGCTATTGCAGAGGGATACGAGCGGAATTGCAATTGCGCCGACGGGCCGCCGGCGGAGCGCTCACCCAGCGGCGGAAACTTGGCGGCGCTCACCACGCGGCGCGCGTCCGCGGCCGAACGCACATGCGGCGCGATCACGCCGAGCGCGCCGCCGTTCAACGCCGCGGCGATGTTTTGCGGGTCGGTATTGGGCACGCGCACGAAAGGCGTGACGCCGGCGGCGAGTGCCGCCATGCAGATTTGCCCCGTGGTGTCCCATGAAAAGCCATTGTGCTCGACATCGACGTAGATCGTGTCAAAGCCGGCGCTCGCGGCCATGCGCGCGATCTCGGTGGTGCGCACGAGGCGCACTGTCATTGATGCGACTACCTCGTCGCGCGCGAGTTTGTCTTTTACGATGTTGCGCAGGATGTCGCGAATTTCTACCGCCATGTAGTTCTCCTTGTGTTCGACTGAACGAGTAAATTATTTAGCCGGATTACTTAGCCTTAAGGCCAAGCTGGGCCAGTAGTTTCTCCCAACGCGGAATTTCCTGCTCGATGCGTTCGCGCAGTTGTTCGGGCGTGCTGCTTTGCGGTTCCGCGCCCGCACCGATGAGCTTGTCGCGTACGTCCGGTGCGGTGATCGTGGCGACGATTTCGCGATTGAGTTTGGCGATGACGGGCGGGGGCGTGCCGCGCGTCGTGCTGACGGAATGCCAGGTGCTTAGTTCGTAGCCGGGCACGCCTTGCTCGCTGATGGTGGGCAGTTCGGGCATTATCGTCGAGCGTTTACTGGTGGAGACGCCGATGGCGCGCAGCCGTCCGGTCTTGGCGTATTGCGCGCCCGCGGCGATGGCCTCGAACACGAACTGGATTTGCCCGCCGAAAAGATCCGTTGCCGCGGGCGTGCTGCCTTTGTACGGCACGTGCACCACGTTGACGCCGGCCATCATCACGAACAACGCCGCCGCGAGATGCGATGTGCTGCCGCTGCCCGCCGAGCCGTAATTGAGCGCGCCGGGTTTAAGTTTTGCCTGTGCCACGAGGTCCTTGACCGAATTAAGACTGCCGCCATTGCGTGTGAGCAGCAAGTACGGCACCGTGGCAACCATGGTGATCGGCGCAAAATCACGCCGCGCGTCGTAGGGCGGCTTCGCCACCAGCAGCGGACTACTGATCATCGAGCCGGCGCCGCATGCACACAGCGTGTAGCCGTCAGGCGCGGCCCGCACGACGAGTTCCGCGCCGAGCAGACCGCCCGCGCCGCCGCGATTATCGACGACGACAGTCTGGCCGACACGCTCGCCCAAGCCTTGCGCGATCATGCGGCCCACCATGTCAATGGTGCCCCCGGGCGGGAAGGGCACGATCAAGCGGATGGGCCGGACAGGATAGTCTTGCGCGAATGTGATCGTAGGCGCGGCGCCAGCCGTCAGAAATCCGGCAAGCCAGAAACGTCCAAAAAGTCCAATACACGTCATGCGCGTCATACGGTTCATCATGCGCTTAATGTAAGCAGTCGTGCCGCGCGAGTCAACGCGCTGACCGCCGTACTCGCTTGACCCGGTGAAATCGCGCTACTAGACTCACTCTCAACTTGCTCTCTAAATCGACACCAAGAGGAATCCACATGCCCACGCAACAATCAACTCACGTCTTCGCCGGCGGCGCTTACTTCATGCTAAAAAACGGCGTGGAATATCGCGGCGGCTTTTTTCGCAAACCACTCGACGGCGATTTTGCGAAATCAGAATGGCAGTCTCTGACCGCGGGCCTGCCCGACAGAGTCGAGGCACGCGTGATTGTGTTTCATCCGAAGGATCGCGATGTCATCTACGTCGGCACGCAGGATGGCCCGTACCGCAGCATCGACGGCGGCGACAACTGGGAGCGGCTGGGATTTCCCGATCGCGGCGTGATCATCTGGTCGATGGTATTTCACCCGACGAATTCCAAAGTGATGTACGCGGGCGCAGCACCCGTGGGCCTGTATCGCAGCGAGGATGGCGGTGACAACTGGTTGAAACTCAATGCCGCGTTCGACCCTGGCCATTGCCCGATGGGTTTCCCGACGCGTACCATCGGCATCGCCGCCGATGCCGGGCGGCCCGACGACGTGTACGCCGCGCTTGAAGTGAGCGGCGTGCTGCGCAGTAGCGATGGCGGCGAAAGCTGGACGGATTTATCCGAGCCGCTGATCCGACTGGCTGATCAGCCGCACCTGAAAAGCCGCCTTGGCAGCAGCACCGACGCATCGGGCATGCTCGATTCGCACGCCATCGCGGTCAGCTCCGCAAGCTCGGGCAATCCGTTCCTCGCGGTGCGCATGGGCATATTCCGCAGCGCTGATCGCGGCACGTCGTGGAAAGACATCGAAGTCGGGCGCTATTCGCCGATGACGTATTGCCGCGACGTGATGGTGTCACCGCACGATCCGCGCGTGTTGTATGCATGCCTGTCCGAGTCCTCGCGCGGCAAGGTGGGGTCGCTTTATCGCAGCGACGACGTCGGCGCATCGTGGAAGCGTGTCGATCACGGATTCACTGCGAACGCCACCATGATGTCCTCGGCGGTCAATCCGCGCGATGCATCGCAAGTGTGTTGCGTGTCGCGCTGCGGGCAGGTGTTTGCAACCGCGGATACCGGCGCGTCATGGAAGGAATCGCAGTTGCCCGAAGGTGTGAAGGATGTTTATGCCGTGGCGTGTGGATAAACAGAGCGCTGTGATTCAAATTTTGCCGCTCAAGCTGAGTTTAGCCAGCACGGTGAAAATCCCAGCCCGCCATTCCAGCGAAGGCTGGAATCCAGGTCGTAACCCACGCCGAAGGCGCTGAGTTCAATCAGATGCTACGCATGTGCGAACAACCTGGGTTCCAGCTTGCGCTGGAATGACAGGGTAGCATGTGTTATTGTAAATTATTGTTTTTAAAGGAGTTTTTGTAATGGAACTCACGGACAAACTAGGCAACGGCCCGACAGTGGCGTTGGCAAAATGGGTGTCGTCATTGCGTTATTCCGACTTGCCGAATCGAACCAAAGAAGTCGTGCGCATCGCGCTGCTCGACACCGTGGGCTGCGGCGTCTATGGCTACGAGACGCCGTGGACCAAGGCGATGTTGAAGTGGGTGCGTGCGGGTGGCGCAAAGGGTAAATCGCGCGCATGGGGTGAATCGCAACCCGCGTTGCGCGCGGCCGATGCGGCGCTGGTCAATGGCGTTGCCTCGCACGCGTTTGAACTCGATGATTATCACAACGCCAAGCTGCATCCGGGCGCGGTGGTGATACCGGCGGCGTTGGCGATTGCCGAAGAGCGCGACATCAGCGGCGAGCAACTCGTCACTGCGATCGCCGCTGGCTACGAAGTGATGATCCGCGCGAGCCTCGCGCTGCAACCCACTGCCGCGCGCACACGCGGCTGGCATTTGACAGGCGTGTGCGGCCCCTATGGCGCGGCCGCCGCATGCGCCGTGTTGATGGGCCTGGATGTGGAGCACACAGCGTGGGCGCTTGGCCTCGCGGGCACGCAAGGCGGCGGGCTGTGGGCATTCAACGCCGACGGCGCGATGAGCAAACGCCTGCACGCGGGCAAGGCCGCGCATTCGGGCGTGCTGGCCGCTGAACTCGCGGCATTGGGCTTCACCGGCCCCACGCAGATTTTCGAGTTTCACGACGGCGGATTTTTGAAGGCCTATTCGGATAAGTCCGACGTAGCGCCGCTCACGCACGAGCTCGGCAAGACCTGGCATCTCGATGCGGTGTCGATCAAACCGTATTCATGCTGCGGCAGCACGCACGCCTACATCGACGCCGCGCTGGAACTGCGCAAACGCATGGGCAACGCGTGGGACGCCTCGCGTCCGGTGCGAGTGGGCACGAGCAAGGTGGTGGATTTGCAGTGCGGCTTTGATTACGTGCCGAGCACCGCGCTGAATGCGCAGATGAGTTTGCGCTACTGCCTGGCAGCGGCGTTAAGCGACGGGCAAGTGCTGCCACAACAATTCAGCGACGCAAAAATGCACGACCCCGCACTAGGCAAGCTAGGCGCAAAACTCGAACTCGTGCCCGATCCTGAACTCGACAAACTCTACCCGGTACACTTCGCGGGCTGGGTTGCGGCGAAAGCCAACAGCAGCGGTGACTGGATGCGCGTCGATATCATGGACCCCACCGGCTCGCTCGCCGCGCCCATCGATGCGGCGGCGCTGATCAAAAAAGTGCGTGGCATCAATCCGCAATTGCCGGTGGATCGTATTGCTGCTGTCGCGCTCGATATCGAGCATCATTCGGTGCGTGAATTGATTGATTTGCTGGTGCCGGTGCAAAGCGCGCGCTCGGCGGCGTGACATGGCGCAAGAAAAACCGTTGGACACCGCGGCGGCGGAGGGCTACGAGAAATACATAGTGCCGGCGTTCATGATGCCGCTGGTGAAAGGCGTCATCGATACCGCCGCACCGAAGCCGGGTGAGCAGGCGCTCGACATTGCCTGCGGCACCGGACTGGTGGCGCGACTTGTAGCGCCATTGGTTGCGCCGGGCGGCGCAGTCAGTAATCTGGATTTTGATCCCGCGATGATCGCGGTCGCGCGTGGGCTGGTCGCAAGCCCGCCCGGCATGGCGTTGACGTGGCATTGTGCGAGCGCGTTGTCGATGCCCTTCGATGATGGCGCTTTCGATCTGGTATTTTGTCTTAACGGTCTTCAGTTTCTGCCCGATCATGCCGCGGGCCTGGCGGAAATGCGCCGGGTGTCAAAGCCCGGTGCGCGCCTGATCATCACAGTATTGAGTTCCATAGACCGCTGCAAAGGGCATTCACTGGTGCTGCGCGGCCTTGAACGTCGCGGGATCGATCCCACACCCATGCTCAAGGCGTTTGTCTTGGGTGACCCGGCCAAGCTCGAAGCGCTGGCGCGCAATGCCGGGTTTGTGGATGTCAGCGTTCGCGCCATGCACGACCATGTGCGCTTTCCGAGCGCAGCTCACTTCGTTGAAGCCCTTGCCGCGGGCGCGGTCGCCACCCGCCATGCGCTGTCGCGTCTGCCAGCGGAACAGCGAGCCGAATTCTCGCGCGAGATGGATGAGGAATTCCGCCAGTACGCGGAAAATGGCGGTGTTGCATCACCTCAGGAACAATTCATTCTGGCCGCGCGTGCGAGCTAGGCCGCACTTGGCACTTGGCACTCGTACGAAGCGGGCTACTACATCGGAGACGGAGCGAGATGGAAGAAATTCAATCCATGAAAACGCTGTAAATTGCCGTCGAAGGATACGAGTCGGCAGTCTGCGGCGATGGCGAAGGCCGCGAGGTAGGCGTCCGTCCACAGATGATGCGGAAAGCCCGCAGTGCAGGTCAGCGCTTGAAAGTGCTGATCAAGGGCGGGCGGCTCCACCAAAAACTGCAGGATCGGAATGTCGAGAAATTGCCGGTAAATAGTCCATGCTTCTTGCGGGCTCAGCGGATTGGCCAATACGCGAGCATGGGTGCTTAGACGCAGAAAACCCAGCGAGGTGACGCGGCAAAAAGCCAGCGTCTCGGCGGCTTGTTCTTCCCAATAGCGGCTGGCGGCTTGATGCTGTACGTGCCGCTTATCGATCAAAGCAAGCCAGACATTGATATCAAGAAGATCCGTCACTTTCTTGAATGCTGTTGCAACTTGACTCGATGATATTCGGCGACGTCTTCTTCTCCGAGGATAGCCTGAAGTTGTGCGTTACTCAGGGCGGGTGTCACGCTGCCGTCAGCTTCGCGGGCGATCGGGATTGCAAATGAGCGGCGCGCACGATCTCCAGCAGGCGGCAGCGCGCCCTCGCGAAGCCCGCGTTCGATGAGTTGGGCAACGAGTTCCTTAAGCTTAAATCCACGCAGCGCCGCCTCGGCTTTTAGCTTGCGAAAGGTTTCGTCAGGCAAATCAAGTGTAGTTCGCATAAAAACATTTTTACATCAAAATGTCACTTTGTCAAGCATGCACCTATAGTCATCATAAGCTTACCCCGCCTTCAGGCCCATCTGCCGCGCAAGCTTCTGCCACTTGACGACTTCGTTTTGAATGTAACGCGCGAAGTTTTCCGGCGTGCTGGTCACCACGTCAAAGCCGATGGCGGTCAGCCGCTCGCGTACTTCGGGTATCTGTGTCGCCTTGATGGTCTCGGCATTGAGCCGGTTGATGAGCGCGCGCGGCGTTTGCGCGGGGGCGATGAGTCCGAACCAGCCTACCGCCTCAAAGCCCGGATAGCCGGATTCGGCGATGGTCGGCACGTCCGGCGCGATGGGCATGCGCTGCAAGCCGGTGACGGCGAGCAGTCTGACTTTGCCGGCCTTGGCGTGGCCGACGACAGCGGCCATGCCGCTGAACATGGTGCCGACGTGGCCGCCCAATAGATCGATCACCGCCTGACCGCTGCCTTTGTAAACAATGTGATTGAACTTGATGCCTGCGGCGTGTTGCAGCAGCTCCGCGCTCAGATGGCCGATGGTGCCGACGCCGCCGGATGAATAGTTGAGTTGGCCGGGTTTGGCTTTGGCGAGTGCGATGAATTCGGTGATGGAGTTGGCCGCGATGGAGGGGTGTATCGCGACCACGTTCGCGGACGCGGTGAGCTGAGTGATGGGTGCGAAGTCTTTTACCGGGTCGTAGCCGGTGTCGCCTGATATCGCCGGGTTGGTGGCGAGTGTGGCGATGTAGCAAAGGCCGATGGTGTAGCCGTCGGGCAGGGCGCGCGCGATGATTTGCGTGCCGATGGCGCCGTTGCCGCCGGCGCGGTTATCGAGCACGACTTGCTGGCCCATTTGATCAGCGAGGCGCGGGCCGATGATGCGGGTGATGGTGTCTGAACTGCCGCCAGGGGCAAAGGGTACTACGAGGCGGATGGGGCGCGTGGGGTAGGGCGTGTTTTGCGCGAACGACAACGCGGGCAGGTTGATTGCCAGTGAGCACAATACTAAGGCGAGGATATTTGGTTTTGGGTTCATCGAAGTATTTGGTGTGCCAAGTGTTTGCCGCTCATGTCGATTATTGCCAGCAGATTGAAAACCCCAATCCCGTCATTCCAGCGAAAGCTGGAATCCAGGTCGTAAATCAAACGCGAAGTGTCTCGAATTACCGCCTGCAGCGCGGGTTACAACCTGGGTTCCAGCTTTCGCTGGAACGACGGGGTTGGTGTTGATCCGCGTGGCGGTCGGATGCACGCAATTTCATTGCAGACTCCCATCCGTGGTTGCACCATCCTTCACCATCACATCGATGCTCTGATCGTCAACCCCGATCTCATGCAGTATCTCCACGCTATGCTGCCCCAGCTTGGGCGCGGGCATCCAATCTTCGCGTATCTTGCTCGACCATTTGTTGGGCATGCGCATGACGCGGATTTTGCCTTCGGTGGGATGCTGCTTCCACTGAAAAAATTCGACATCGTTCAAATGCGGATCGTCGAAGATGGTGTCGGGTGTGTTCATGATCGTCGCGGGGATGTCCATGCGGTCGAAAATTTCCAGCCACTCGGCGGTGGTTTTTTCCTTTAGCCCTTCGGTGCGAATCTCGTAGTAGTCGCGTGAATTGGCGAAGCGCGCGGTCATGCTGTTAAACCGCGGATCGGATTTGAGTTCGGGTCTGCCCATCGCGTCGAACAGCGACAGCACTTGCTTGTCGGTGGTGGCGGCGATGCAGATGTAGCCGTCCTTCGTTTGGCAGGGGCCTGCTTTCGGATCGAGCGGGCGCGGGTCACCGGTGCCGCCGAGCGCCGGCTCGAAGGTGCGCAGATACATGTGCTCTTCCATCACGAACTTGACGAAGTTCTCCAGCATGGGGATTTCTATCGCGCAGCCTTCACCCGTGCGCGTGCGCTGGTAAAGCGCCATGGTGATCATCTGCACGGCGACGAGGCCGACGACTTTATCGGCGGCCACCAGTGGAATATTGCGCGGTCGCTCGCCCGCGCGGGCAAACAAACCCGACATACCGGCAGCCCCCTGAATGATGCCGTCGAACGCGGGCTTGGCGCGGTAACGACCATCCTGACCGAAGCCGAACATGCCGCAGTAGATGATTTTCGCATTGATCGCGCGCACGTCCTCATATGCGAGCTTCAGGCGCGCCATCGCGGCGGGGCGCACATTCCACACCAGCACGTCGGCGCGCGCGATGAGTTTTTTCAGCGCGTCAAAACCGGCGGGGTTTTTCAGATCCAGCGTGATCGAACGCTTGTTGCGATTCAGATGCAGAAACTTCGCGCCCATGCCGGGCGTGACCGACTTGCCGTTCAGGTTGCGGCCGATGTCACCCTTGATGTTTTCAACCTTGATGACCTCGGCGCCGTGGTCGGCGAGTATCTGCGTGCATAGCGGCCCCACCACCACGGAGGTGAGATCGACAACGTTGATGCCTTCAAGCGGGCCGGCGGGCATGTGGGTTTTGTTGTAAGTTATTGTTTTTAAACAACATTTTATTCATGCCTGTGTGGCCCGCCCGCAGCCGCAAACTACTTGCCGGTCCACACCGGCTTGCGTTTTTCCATGAACGCGCGGCGGCCTTCGACGTAATCCTGACTGGCGAAACACTCCGCGACGGCTTTGTCGGCGAGTGCCTGATTGCGCGTGTTGGCGTCCTTCACGTATTCGTTGATCACGTGTTTGGCGGCGACGATCGACAGTGGCGCGTTGTCGGCGATGGTGTCGGCGTATTGCTGCACGAAGGCTTCGAGCACGCCGGCCTGCACCACGTGATTAACCAGCCCGATGCGATGCGCTTCGTGCGCGGTGTAACGACGCGCGGTGAATAGAACTTCTTTCGCCACCGACGGGCCGCACAGTTCGATCAACTGGCCGAGCGAGTCGGCGCCATAACCAATGCCCAGACGCGCCGCGGGCACGCTGAACTGCGCATCTTCGGAGCAGATGCGCATGTCGCAACGCAGTGCAATCGCTAACCCGCCGCCCAGACACCAGCCGCGTATCATGGCGATGGTGGGCTTGGCGACATTGTTGAGCGCATCCCGAAAGCCCGACGACATCTTGGTGTAGGCCTCGATCTGCTCGGGTGTGGCGCGATTTTTTTCGTATTTGGAAATATCGCCGCCCGACACGAACGCCTTGGTGCCCGCGCCGCGCAGAATGATCACGCGTACCGCCGGGTCGGCGGCGAAGTCATCGATGACGGCGGCAGCGGCCTGCGCCATTTCCGGCGACATCGCGTTGTGTTTTTCGGGATAGTTGAACGTCAGCGTGCCGATTGCGCCTTTTTTGGTGCCGAGTATTTTGTCAGTGCTGGTGATAGTGTCCATTTAGATGCTCCGGTAATTAGAACGTCAAGATCTTTTGACGCAGATTAACGCAGATGAACGCGGATTTACCGCGTTCTATCCGCGTTCATCTGCGTTAATCCGCGTCAAGGGGTTTCGTCTTAGATCACGCCTTTCGCGCGCAAATCCGCAAGCTGTTCCTTGGTGTAGCCGACTGTCGCAAGTATTTCATCGGTGTCCTTGCCCAGGTCTTGTGTCGCGCGGCGGATTTTTTTGCTGGTGCCTACCATGTTGATGGCGGAACTCACGAGTTTGATCTTGCCGAGTTTTTCGCTCATCACTTCCTGTGCGATGCCGACGTGCTGCACTTGCGGGTCGGCGAAGGTTTTGTCGATGGTGTTGATCGGGCCGCACGGCACGCCGGCGGCTTCCATCACCTCGACCCAGTGCGCGGTGGGTTTGTGTTTGGTGACTTCGGCGATGGCGGCGTTGATGGCGACGCGATCCTTGCTGCGCTTTTGCTGCGTATCCCATTCGGGTTTGGTTTTCCATTCCGGCTTGCCCAGCGCGTCGCAGCAGCGGTGGAACACGCGGCCCGACGACGCGGCGATGTTGAACAAGCCGTCGGTGGCGGGGAATACGCCGGTGGGCACGCCGGTCGGGTGGTCATTGCCCGCCTGGCCCGCGACTTCGCCGGCCATCAGGTAACGCGTCGCCTGGAAGTCGAGCATGAAGATGATCGCTTCGAGCAGGCTGGTGTGCACCCAGCGACCGACACCGGTGACTTCGCGGTCAAACAGCGCGGTCATCACGCCGAGCGCGAGCAGGTTGCCCGCGGTCAAGTCGGCAATGGCCACACCCACGCGCACGGGGCCTTGGCCGGGCAGGCCGGTGATGCTCATCAAGCCGCCCATGCCTTGCACGATTTGATCGACGCCGGCGCGTTTGCCGTAGGGGCCGGTCTGGCCGAAGCCGCTAATACTGCCGTAGACGATGCGCGGGTTTACTTTTTTCACGTCGTCGTACGAAACCTTCAGCCGGTGCTTCACCTCGGCGCGCATGTTCTCGATCACCACGTCGGCTTTTTCCGCGAGCTTCATGAACGCCGCATGGCCTTCGGGTGATTTGAGATTGAGCTTCACGAATTTCTTGTTGCGATGCAGGTTCTGAAAATCAAATCCGTCGCGCTTGCCCGAGACATCCTCGCCGCCGGTTTCGGGCGGCTCGATGCGGATGATGTTCGCACCCCAGTCGGCAAGGTGACGCACGCAGGTGGGGCCTGCGCGCGCGAGTGTGAGATCGAGCACGGTGATGCGCGAGAGCGGCAGGCCGGTGGTGGCCGTGGAAGGGGATGCGGCGGGTTGATCCATGGGGTTAGCCTCGATGTGTGTAAGTTGCCGGATTGTGGAACAGAGGGGAGCGGGAAGCGAAACCGTAGCACATCGCCTTGCCCGCATGCAATGGCGGCATGCATCTAATGCGTGCGATGCGCGCCTTGCGTTATGCTACGGCACGATCCGAACACCAATGTCCCACATTACTGTATCCATGAACGAATACATTCTTGGCGGCGCGCTGCTGCCGCACGCGCCGCAGTTTTTCACGCGTCCGGAGACGGAGGACGCGGACAACATCGCCCGCGTCGAGAAAGTCGCGGCGACTATCGGGGCGCAGCTTGCCGCGTTAAAGCCCGATGTGTGGATCACCATATCGAACGATCACGCGCAACAGTTTTTTCTGGATTGCGCGCCGCCGTTTGCGCTGCATGTCGGCGGCGAAGCGCGCGGCTCGTTCGCGGGCAAGGATTTTTGTTATCCAATCGCGAGCGAGGTATCGTTCGCGCTGATCCGGCAACTGTATCGTCTGGGTTTTGATCCCGCGTTCAGCAGCACCGCGGCGGTGGATTACGCGCTGGGTATTCCGCTCACGCACATGGGCGCGCGCGGGCCGTTGGTGCCCATCTACGTGAATGCCTATTTGCCGCCGCAGCCGGCGATGGAGCGTTGTTACGCGTTTGGCCAGGCGCTGGCGGTGGCCCTTAGCGCTTTGCAGATCAAGGCCGTGGTGATGGCGAGCGGCGGCATGTCGCATTTTCCCGGCACCGATCGTTATGCCAATCCCGCTCTTGCCTTCGACAAAGCAGTGCTGGAGCCGCTCGCGCGCGGCAATCTGAAATCGCTGATCGGCTTGAACGAACAGCAACTCGACGACACCGGCAACATCGAATTGCGTTGTTGGGCTGTCGCCGCGGGCATGCTCGGTGAACGCAAGCCTGATGTGGTTGAGTTGAATCCGAGCTGGCATCACAACTATGCTTCGCTGGGTTTCTGGTCGCGGGTGGTGCAAGCGCCCGCGCCACATTACCCGGCGACACGGCCTGAGTTGGTGACGCTCACTGCGGCGTTGCATGCGCTGGCGAATGACGCTGCCGCACGGCAAGCGTTTGCGCGTGATGCTTCAGCGTTTGCAAAATCGAAAGGGCTTGAGGGCACGCAAGCCGCGCTACTGGCGGCATCGGACTTCAAGGCGATCACCGAGCTTGGGGTGCATCCGCTGGTGCCATTTCTGGCGCGTATGCAGATCGAGCGTGAAGCTAAAAAATAGTCAATAAAAACAAATACTTACTTTATATTGGCACAGCGATCGCTTCAAACGCCGCCTGACAGTTTGCAAGGTCTACGCGCTTTTGCACGATGCGCCAGGCGTCACCTTCGCGCCGCAGCCGATGCGTTTGCCTTCCTGCGAACACGCGCTGATTGTCAAGACGGTATTCGACCATGATCACGTTGGAGTGCACCAGCACTTCGTTCTTTGCTTGATCGTGTTCTTCAACATTAACGTTGCTTACCAGGTGCACGGTCTGCGACGGCGGCGTTTGCACGTGGATCAGAGGATGTTCAAGCCGCTCAATGCGCGTCTTCATCAACTGCCGGTCGTCGTAAAACAGTGACGCCTGATTAAACGGGCTTTCCTGATTCGGCACGGCGGGCACCCAGTAGCTGCCGTCGTCGGTGAAGAGATCCATCCATTCGCGAAAGCGCCGCTCGTCGAGCAGGCGCACTTCGTTGATCAGAAACAGCTCGAAGGTTTCGCGATTCACGGCGGACGCGGTGGTTTTCATCGGCGTATCCATCGCATCACGCCGCACACATGTATTCGCGCCACGCCTGATATTGCGCGCGCACCACCATCTCGTGCGTGGCAAATTCCGACGATACACCGTCGGTAATTTCCTCGGCGCCGAGCCCGCGCGAGATATCCACCCAGTCGGTCATGTCGCTTTGCAAGCCGATTTGTGCGCGCGTGAATGATTCCAGATCGTCGGTCTGCACGAACGACGCCGCCGCGTGCGTGACGTTGAGCAAGCGGATGTTGCCGTAGTTCATTTCATCGGGCGCGCCGACCAGCCGCACGGGGTAAATATTGACCTCGGTGAGATCGACCGCCAGCGGCTTGATGATGCGCACGTGTATGTTAAGCCCCATGATCGACACGTTGGGGTAGATCAGCGTGTTGTGCAGCTTCGGTGTGAGTATCTGCGCCGCGCGCTCGGCGCCGACTTTTGCCGCGAGCGCTTCCTTGTAGCGGTTGAAGGCGGGGCTGGCGCGCTTGCCGTCGTCGAGCGCGGTATTACTCGTCCAGCCGTGGCCGCGCCCCGTGGTGAAGCTGCGGCGCTTTTTCCATTCGTCCGCCGTGCGGCCGCCCGCGGCGACAACCTTGGTGCCTTTCTCGTCGCCTTCGCGCCGCGCGAACTGCACGCCGTCACGGCTCACGGTCGAGGCGTGGCTGAACGGCACGTGATACGAATCGAGCACGTTCTCGATTTGCAGCTTCCAGTTGCCGCGGTAAACGTAACGGTGCATGCCGGCATCGAAGGCGATTTCGCCGTCGGGCGCGCGATCCACCAGATCGTCGATATTGGCTTTCATCGGCGCAATGTGATCGTCGAAGCTACCGCCTTCTTTCGCCAGGCTGGCGAACACGAAGCCGCGATAGATGCCGACGCGCGGCACGCTGGCGAGATTAAATTTGTCAGTGCTAAAGTCCGGTGAGCAACCCTCCGGCACCGGCACGCGCATGAGCTTGCCATCAGTATCGAACGTCCAGCCGTGATAGAGGCAGGTGAACTGATTGCGATGCCCGCATTTTTCGGTGAGCACTTTCGGCCCGCGATGCGGGCAGCGGTTGATCAGCACGCGCACCGAGTTGTCCTTGTGCCGCGACATGATCACCGGGTACTTGCCCAGATCGGTTGTGATGAAATCGCCGGGTTTCTTGATCTGGCTTTCATGCCCGACAAACAGCCAGGCGCGGCCAAAAAGCAGCTCCATTTCGAGGTCGAAAATCGCCGGGTCGGTGTACAGGCGGCGATGGATGCGGCCGGGTTCTATCAGCTTGGCGATGCTTTCAGGCGCGAGGTCAGGCGTGAGCATGATGGACTTTACTCCACGGTTTTAACGTTGCAGGATTGTAGCCGCCGAACCCCGCCAAATGCAGCATTTACGATTCAATACGTGCTTTGGCTAAAACCATGTCAGGCGTAGTACAATGTGATCCGTGCTGATTGGAAGTATCTGTTTTATAACGATAATTGTGGTTTCTCCGACGGCCCCTCGGCAGCTTTTCGTAAACGCGCGGAAATAGATCAAACATGAAGAAAAAACGTGTAGCGATTCTCGGCACTGCTTATCGGTTGCCGGGTACGACTCCCGCTGATTTATGGCCAGCCTTGGTCGAGGGCAAAAACCTGGTGACCCAGGTGCCGGACGACCGCTGGGCGCGCGACGCCTACTGGCACCCCAACAAGTCGCATCGCGGCACCAGCTACACCTTTGCCGCGGGCACCATAGGCGACATTTTCGGCTTCGACGCGGAGTTTTTCGGCATATCCCCGCGCGAGGCGGCGCAGATGGATCCGCAGCAGCGCCTGTTGCTGGAGATGAACTGGGAGGCGCTGGAGAACTCCGGCATCAACCCGTCGTCGATACGCGGCAGTTCGACTGGCGTGTTTATTGGCATTTCGAGTATCGATTATTCGTTCCGCTTTGCCGACGATCTGGCCGCGATTGACTCTGGTGTTGCCACCGGCAGCACCGCCAGCATTGCCGCCAACCGCATTTCGTATGCCTTCGATTTACGCGGGCCGAGCGTGGCGGTTGATACCGCCTGTTCGTCCTCGCTGGTGGCGTTTCACCTGGCATGCCAGTCGGTCATCTCCGGTGAAAGCAAGCTCGCTATTACCGGCGGAGTCAGTCTGCACATGCATCCGTATGCCTTCGTGACGTTCTCCAAGGCGTCGATGCTGTCCAAGCGCGGGTTCTGCAACGTGTTCGACGCCGCGGGCGACGGCTACGTGCGCTCGGAAGGCGGCGGCATTTTCGTGTTGAAGGATTACGATCAGGCAGTTGCCGATGGCGACCCGATACTGGCGGTGGTCGCCAATTCGATGATCAATGCCGATGGCAAAAAATCCGGCATCACCGTGCCCAGCGTGGATGCTCAGGTGGCGCTGCTGCAGCAGGCATATGCCGACGTGGGCATCGATCCTTCGGCCATTGATTACATAGAGGCGCACGGCACCGGCACGGCGGTCGGCGATCCGATAGAAACGCACGCGCTAGGCAAGGCGCTGGGGCAACGCCGTGGCGCGAGTGATCCGCTGTTGATCGGCTCGGTCAAAAGTAATCTCGGCCACCTGGAAGCGGCATCGGGAGCGGCTGGTCTGGTGAAAGCGTTGCTCTGTGTGCAAAACCGTTCGGTGCCCGCCACCATACGCATTGAAAATCCGAATCCCAGCATTCTGTTTGATGAGTGGAACATCAAGGTTGCCACCACCAATACGCCTCTGAGGGCGGACGGCAAGCTGGTCGTAGGCGTGAATTCGTTTGGATTCGGCGGCGCCAATGCACACGTGATACTCGAGAGCGTCGATACGCCGATTAGTACGCCAATCGACAAGCGGCCCGGCAACGAAGACCCGGTATTGTTGCCGGTCATGTTGAGCGGCAAGAGCGAAGCTGCCGTGAATGCCGCGGCGCTGGAATTGTCGGCGTACCTGCGCGCCGGTGGCAATGCGGATTTTTACGATGTCGCCTATAGTGCCAACTACCGGCGTGATTGGCACGCCAGCCGGATCGTCGCGCTGGCGGATAGCGCGGATGCCTTGGCCGCGGCGCTGGCGGGCGCTTCCGGCAGCGGTGTGCTGATTGAAAAGGGCGTGGCATTGCCGGTTGCGGGGCAGTTGGCATTCGTCTACTCCGGCAATGGTTCGCAATGGCAGGGCATGGGCCGCACGTTGTTGGCGGAGGATGCGGATTTCCGCGCGGCGGTACGTGAAATCGACGAAGTGTTTAAGCCGCTTGCCGGATATTCGATTGAAGATGAATTCGCGGGCCACGTCAAAAGCAGCGGCTACGAGTTCACCGAGGTCGCGCAGCCCGCGCTGTTTGCCTTGCAGGTGGGCTATACGCGCATGCTGCGCGCACGCGGCGTGGTGCCGGCGATGGTTGCCGGTCATAGCGTGGGCGAGGTTGCGGCCGCATGGGCGAGCGGCGCGCTGACGTTGCGCCAGGCCGTGCAGGTGATCTATCACCGCAGCAAGCAACAGGGCACGACCAAGGGCATGGGGCAGATGACCGCCGTGGGCATGGGCCATGAAGCCATGACGGAACTGTTGACGCAACTGGGGCTGGACGCGCGCCTGACAATTGCCGGGGTCAACAGTGTGCGCAGCGTGACCATGGCGGGCGCGCCGGACGCGCTTGACGTGCTTGAGGCCGCGCTTACCGAACGCAAGGTATTTAATAAGCGACTTGATCTTGACTACGCGTTCCACAGCCCCGCGATGGATAAGGCTAAGAGCGCAATCGTGCGCGCGTTGGGGGGCCTCAAACCGGCGCCCGTGAAACTGGCGTTTCATTCATCGGTCACCGGGCACGCGATGGATGGCAAGGACCTGAATGCAAATTACTGGTGGCGCAATATTCGCGAACCGGTGATGTTCGAACGCGCGATGTCGAGCATGATCGCGGGCGGCGCGAATGTGTTTGTTGAAATCGGGCCCAGAGCGATTCTGCGTGGTTACATCAACGAGTCGCTGCGCGACGCCGGCAAGGATGGCCGTGTGATGGCGACCGGAGCACGCGGCAAGGAGGGCGTCGAGCAGATTTGGCGTGCCGTCGCCAAGTGCGCGATAGCGGGCGCGCCGGTGGATTGGCAACCGCTATTCAAGCGCCGCGGCCAATTCGTGAGCCTGCCCAACTATCCGTGGCAGCGCGAGCGTTATGAGCATGCCGTTTCGCCGGAATCATATCAACGCCTACACCGCTTGAAGCAACATCCGCTGCTCGGTTACCGGCTGCATGAGAACGAGTGGATGTGGGAGAACCAGGTCGATACGCAGATACTGCCGATGTTGGGGGATCATGTAATCGGCGAGGCCGTGGTGATGCCGGGAACCGGCTTCGTGGAAATGGCGCTCGCCGCGGGCAGCGCCCTGCATGGCGGTGATTTGGTGGAAATCGAACACCTCGATATACGCTCGCCGCTGGTGGTCAGCGGCACGCACGCCAAGGTGTTGCGGTTTACGCTGGATCCGGCCGACGGCGGATTTTCGATCCAGAGTAAAGACCACATGAGCGGTGACGCCTGGACGCAGCACGCGGTGGGCCGCCTGCCGAAGGAGCCGCACGGTAGCGCGCTGAAGGCGATGCCGTTCTTTTTGCCCTCGCGCGCGCCCGATTTCACCGGCGCCGATCACGAGGTGCTGACGCGCACCGCGGGTTTATCCTATGGGCCGGCATTTCGCGCGATTGAATCGATATGGGTGGACGAGAACGTCGCCATTGCGTCGTTGCAAATACCGCAGGCAATCGCGGACGAGATCCCCGCCATGTGTCTGCATCCCGCGCTGCTGGATTGCACGTATCAATTGATTATCCAGTTGCTGCGGGACGATTACTTCGCGAAGCTGGGTACGGTTTACGTGCCGGCGAGCCTTTATGGCATGCATTTTCGCGCGGGCCGGGGACATCCAGTCGCCGCCAGGGCGACGCTGCTCAGATGCGGGCCGCATTCGATCACCGCCAGTTTCAGTCTCTTTAACGCCGCCGGCGAGACCATAGCCTATATACGCGAAGCGCGCTTCCAGAGTATCCGGCTGAGCAAAAACGCAGCGGAGCGCCTTAGTTATCTGGACTACCATTTTGTTCCGAAACCGCATCCGTTGTCCTCGGCGTTCATGCCGCACTTGTTGTTCGAGAGCTTGCAGAACAAGTGCCAGAACGTGGCGTTGTCCGCGCGCAACTGCGCGTCGCTGATCCGTTATGGTTCGGAAATCGAGCCGCTGCTGGATGGTTTGTGCAGCCGCTTCGCGGCGCGGGCGTTGCGCTCGATCACGGTCAATCGCGACACGCTGGAAAAAAACGAAATCCGGGTTTGGTCCGAGGCCAGTTCCGAAACGGCGCTGCTGCTGCGCTACCTGGTCGATATCCTAGAAGAAGACGGCCTCATCGAAAGCACCGATAACGGATGGCATTTTCTGTCCGACGAAGGGCTGCCGTCACCGGAGGATATCTGGAACCGGCTGGTCGCGGACTATCCGGAATACGTTTCTGTATTCCTGAGCGTGGGACGCGTCGGTTTGCACCTCGCGGATATTCTGCGCGGCCAGATTTCGGTCAATCGCGTGCTGCCCAAGGATTGCTCGCTAGGCTCGTTCATGCCCGTTATTCTGGGGCAGGACGGCAGTCACGAATTGTTTTCGGCGGTGCGCGAACTGGTACGGCAGACATTGGGCCAACTGCCCGCCGGCAAGCGGCTGCGGATTCTTGAAGTGAACGGCGGCGTGCCGCTGTTCGCCTCCAGCGTTTGCAAGGTCATCGATCCAGACAGTTGCGACTATGTGTTTGCGACGAGCGCCTTGTCCGCATCAGAGACTTGTCAACGCGTGCTGGAGGATTTCCCGGAAACCGGGCTTCGCCAATTCGATCCCGAGAGTACCGCGAAGGCGGCCGAGGTTCCCGCTGACGCATTGTTCCAGTTGGCGCTGGTCACGGCGGATTTTGAATCCGAGCAGGAAGTTGCCGCCGCGCTGAAATATGCGTCCCAGCATCTTGCATCGGGTGGTGCGCTGTTGTTCCTCGATAACCACCAGTCGCGATGGATGGATTTTGTCTTCGGCGGACGCCGTTCCTGGTGGGGAAGCGCGCCCAGCACCGTGCACGCTTCCAAGCGTAAACCCGCCGCGTTCTGGCGCAGTCAATTGCAAAAGCTGGGCTTGCGTTCCGGCGCGGCGTCGGAACTCTCCGGCAATACCGGCGTGGGCCCGTATTTGCTCGCGGCGCAGAAAACCGGCAAGAGCGCCGTCACGGCGCAGACGCCGCTGCCGGTGCATACCTGGGTTCTGCTTGCCGACCGTGAAGGCGACGGCGAGCGCCTGGCATCCCAGGTTGCACGCGCGCTGGAGAGCCACGGTGACCGCACGATAAGGGTTGTTCCTGGCGGGCAATGGGCGGTGGTTAACGCCCGTCACTATCAACTGGATCCGGCGGATAGCGTTCAACTGGGCAGGATGATGCAAGGTGTTCATGCCGAGTTTGGCGGTATCGACGGCTTGATTCATTTGCAGGGACTCGGCTCCGCGAGCGATGGCGGTTCGGCGCTGCTTGCATTCGAGCGTCAACTCGATCGTTGTGTCGTTGCCGCCGCGCTGCATAAGGCGTGCGAGCAGGAGCGGCTCAAGACGCGATGCTGGCTGGTAACTTCGCGGGCATCGACGTACTGGCTTGGAGAAACCCATCGCAGGCAATGGGATAGCGGTCCAGCCGACGGCATGGATGCATCGTTGTGGGGATTTGGCCGCACCTTGATGAACGAATCCTCGGATGTCGAATTCAGGCTGCTGGATATCGAAGATCCTGCATCGGTTGACACTGCAACTTATGCGTTCGTGCGTGAGCTGACGCACCCCGATGCGGAACATGAAGTGGTATTGACCACGCTGGGCGACCGTTTTGTTCCACGGCTGCGCACGGAATCAAGGGAAAGCCTGTTTCCCGAATTGCTGGGTGTGTCGGAGTCGCCGACGTTGCAGTTGGCCCTGCCGATGCCTGGGCAGTTGCGCAGCCTGCGCTGGGAATCGCACGCGCGCGCGCTGCCGGCGCAGGATGAGGTCGAGATCGAGGTGCATGCCAGCGGCGTTAATTTCCGTGACATCATGTACTCGGTGGGCCTGTTGACCGACGAGGCGATAGAACGCGGGTTCGCGGGGCCGACGCTGGGTCTTGAGTTTTCCGGCGTGGTATTGAGCGTGGGCGCGCAAGTGCGCGGCATCGCGCCGGGCAACCGCGTGGTTGGATTCGGCTCCGGCTGTTTTAGCAGCCGTGTCATTACCAAGGCCGTGTGCGTGGCGGTGCTGCCGCCGCAGATTTCTTTCGAGGCGGCGGCCACCATTCCCAGCGTATTTCTCACCGTGCATTACGCCCTCAATCATGTGGCGCGCGTGCAGCAGGGCGAGCGCGTGCTGATACACGGCGCGGCGGGCGGCGTGGGTATCGCGGCCATACAGATGGCAAAGCAATGTGGCGCGGAGATTTTCGCCACCGCGGGCACCGATGAGAAGCGTGACTTTCTGCGCCTGATGGGTGTGGATCATGTGCTGGATTCGCGTTCATTGGCGTTTGCCGATGAAATACTCGCGATCACCGGCGGCGAGGGTATCGACGTTGTGTTGAATTCGCTGGCGGGCGAGGCGATAAACCGCAACTTGCGCATATTGCGGCCCTTTGGACGCTTTCTTGAGTTGGGTAAGCGGGACTTTCAGGAAAACACCAAGGTCGGCTTGCGTTTCTTCCGCAATAACATCAGCTACTTTGGTATCGACGCCGATCAACTGATGAAGGAGCGCCCCGAGCTTACCGCGCGCTTGTTTAACGAAATCATGCAGGGGTTCTCCGACGGCGGTCTGCATCCGCTGCCGTATTTTGCGTTCGATGCCGACCATGTGGTCGATGCCTTCCGCTTCATGCAGCAGTCGCGGCATATCGGCAAGGTGATCATCACTTATCTTAACGGCATTTCCGAGGTTCACGAACCGCATACGCGGATGCGCAGCCTTGAGCTGCCGCCGGATGCGACCTATCTGGTCACCGGCGGATTGAGCGGATTCGGCTTGAAGACCGCACAGTGGCTGGTGGACAAGGGCGCGCGTAATCTGGTGTTGATGAGCCGCGGTGGCCCGGTAACGGAAGAATCCACGATCGCGATACGCGGCATTGAAGCCAAGGGTGTGCGGGTGCATGCGGTGGCGTGCGATGTCACCGATTTGAAAATGTTGACCGCGCTGTTATCCGAAGCCGCCCTGATCATGCCGCCCTTGCGCGGCATCGTGCATGCGGCAACCGTGATCGAGGATGGCTTGATACGCAACGTGAGCAAGGCCCAGATGCGGCGTGTATTTGCGCCGAAAATGCTGGGCGCGCAATATCTGCACCAGGCGGCGATGGGTAAGGATCTTGATTTTTTTGTGGTGTTTTCATCCGCGACCACGCTGTTTGGAAACCCGGGGCAGGGCAGCTACGTCGCCGCGAATGCGTATCTCGAAGCGTTTACCGCGGCGCGGCGCGCGGCGCGGCTGCCGGCGCTCTGCGTGCGCTGGGGCGCCATAGACGACGCGGGATATCTTGCACGCAATCCGCAATTCAAGGAGGCGTTGCAGGGGCGCATGGGAGGTGCGGCCCTACATTCGTCGGTGGCGTTGGACACGCTCGAACAATTGTTGCTGCACAATCGCTCCGGATTGGGCGTGATGGAGTTCGACTGGCAGGCGCTCAATCGATTCCTGCCCACGGCGGGGGCGCCGAAATTCCATCTGCTTGCGCTGCATTCCGAGAGCGCCGCCGAAGACGATGGCGGCGGCCATGACGTGCGCCGCATGATGGCGACGCTGCCGATGGCCGAGGTGACGGAGACCATCACGCGCATGCTGCGCAAGGAAGTCGGCGGCATACTGCGTATTTCGCCGGAGAAGATCGATGATCATCGCCTGCTCTATGAAATGGGATTTGATTCGCTGATGGGTGTCGAATTGGTGACCGCGGTCGAAGTGCGGTTTTCGGTGAGGCTTCCCGTAATGGCCTTGAGCGACAATCCAACGATCGCGAAACTGGCCGATAAGGTAATCGCGCAGCTTACGGCGAGCCAGGGCGAGGAGGTCGCGATCAACGCAGGCGCGATGGCGGAGAAGGCGCGCCAGATCGCCGCGCAACATGCCGATGAAGGCCATGCCGATACGATGGCGCAGACTGCGGAGACCATGCACTCCGCCGATGCCGGCGAAACCGGCAGGATGATTCACTAATGGCCGATATCCCGCGCAAAAGTGCGAACTGGCTCACGCCGGAGTCGAAGGAACGATTGATACAGCAGGCGCTGGGGCGCAGGCTGCATCGATCCGGCGTGCCGGATGCCAGAAGGCAGGCGGCCGCGGAGCTGAAGAACGAAGAGATTCCGGAGCAGTTCCGCAAGTTTGATCAGCATCCTGGGTATCTCAATCTGCGAATTATCAATGCGGGCGCCGAACGGCTGGGCATATCGAGCCCCTATTTCAAACTGCACGATGGTATTGCCGGCGTCACCACGAAAATCGGCGCGAAGGATTACGTCAACTACGCCAGCTATAACTACCTGGGGCTGTCGGGCGATCCGAGGGTCAATGCCGCCGCGAAATCGGCGATAGATCAGTATGGGACTTCCGTTTCGGCCAGCCGCCCGGTGTCGGGCGAGCGCGCCATACATCGTCAACTTGAACGCGCGATAGCCGATACTTATGGTGTCGATGATGCCGCCGTATTCGTCAGCGGCCACGCGACCAACGTCACGGTCATCGGCCACATGTTCGGGCCGAAAGACCTGGTGCTGCACGATGCGCTGATACACAACAGCGTGTTACAGGGCATACAGTTATCCGGCGCGCACCGGCTGTCATTTCCTCACAACGACATCGCGGCGCTGGATGCCATGCTGGCGGAGCAGCGGCGCAAGTTCGAGCGTGTGTTGGTGGTGGTCGAGGGCGTATACAGCATGGATGGAGACTATCCGGACCTGCCGCGCCTGGTGGAACTCAGGAAGCGTCACCATGTGTTTCTGATGGTGGATGAGGCGCATTCGTTCGGCGTCATGGGTAAACGCGGATTCGGGATACGCGAACATTTCGGACTTGCCGGCTCTGACGTCGATATCTGGATGGGAACGCTGAGTAAATCACTGGCCGGTTGCGGCGGTTATATCGCGGGTGAAACCGCGCTGGTTGAACATCTTAAATTTCTGGCGCCCGGTTTCTTGTACAGCGTGGGGATGTCGCCGCCGGTGGCGGCCGCGGCACTGGAAGCGTTGAACTGCATGCGCAAGGAGCCTGAACGCGTGGCACGGTTGCAACAACGCGGCATGCAATTCGTCAATGAAGCACGTGCACTGAAGATCGATGCGGGCAATAGCACGGGCCACGCCGTGATACCCGCGATTACCGGAAGTTCGGCGAAGGCCGTGCGCCTGTCGCATGCGCTATTTCAGCGAGGCATCAATGTGCAGCCGATACTGTACCCGGCCGTGCCGGAAAAAGCCGCGCGCCTGCGCTTTTTCGTAAGCTGCGAGCATAGCGAAAGCCAGATTCACGAAACGGTGCGTGCGCTGGGCGAGGAACTCAGCCGGTTGTAGGTAAGTCGAACCGCTCGGTGAATGCGCGGCTATCGGTCGTGATCGAAAAATAATCGTTGTCGCGCGGTATCTCGTACGCCATCAAGTACTGAAAATGCATGCGGAACAGATCCCATGATGCGGTGGCGTAGGTCTCGGGCGTGAGGATGTCCTTGAATTCGCCCGCTACCACCCGGGGTCTTTCCGCCGGCGCGCTTTCTTGAGGCACGCCGGATGCGTGTACCGGATTGAGCGCGGCGAACGACGCCAGGTCTTCCTCGGCGGAAATGTCGATCCACGCAAGCCGCTCGAATTGATTCATGAATACGAGTTCGGAGCGAAAGTCGCTGGCCCACGGCATCAGCCCCTGCATCGGTATCGATCCGCCGAGTGTAAGTAGCGCGCAATGCGACATGCGTTTGCCCAGCGAGGGGTTCTTTTGGAGCATCCTCGCCAACACGGAGATCGCCATGTTCGCACCCCAACTGTGCCCCACGATCAATACTTCGTCGTCGTTCGACGATGCGAGATAAGCCGCGATGCGCTCCGAGAATTGCCGGATGCGATCATCGAGTGCGGCTACTTTTCCGCGTCCGTATTCGAGCGTGAACGCGTACGATCTCAACAGCCACCCCAGGTTTAGCTCGCGTTCAAGCCAGAGTCCCAACCCGCAAATGGCAAGAAAAACAGCGGCGCCAGAGGTGATGGCGGCCCATGAACTCCATAGCAGTTTACTGCTTAGTGCGACGTAAGTATTCCAACCGGCCGCAAGTGCGAGCAGCGGCAACAGGAAAAAAACTATCGCCGGCGCCACGCCGGTGACAAACGGCCATTTCGCCACACGGAACAGCTTCCACAATATTCCGGTGGTGAAAAACCCGTGCCAATACGTCTTGAGCGCGAGCGCATAGAGACGCACGAAGCCCGCATGCCAATGCTGCCTTACGATGTCGTCCCAGTGCAGAAATTCGAACGTTGTGTTGACCGTGGTCTCGCCGTCTTTCCGTTCGGCATGCCATTCGCTGGAAAGCGTGCTCTTGCGCTTGCGCGGACCGGATTTAAGGCGCCAATCCATGAGCTGTACCTGTTTTTGCGACTCTTCGGTGAATAGCCGGTGATAGGCGGCCACACCGCGCGGATCAAAGCCGCTCAGATAGAACACGCGGCGCTGTTTTACAATCCTTGGCACTGTTATTCAGTTTGAATGGACTGGACGCAAACCCGCATGTTCTAGCAATGTAATGCCTAGGTCGGCGATCTCGATGTCTTTGAAATTTGCAGCCGCGGAATCAAGTCCTTTTTTCCAGATGAAATAGTCGGTGCGGCCATCGCCGAAGGCCTTGGTATCGTAAATACTTGAGAGTATGGGCACATGGTCGCCGTACCAGCACAGGCAAGATTCTGTTTTTGACTGCGCCAGGTGTTGCCGCAGGTCGCGGATCATCAAATCGGCATTTTGCAGATGCCTCAAATAGATGGTCAGGTCATCGTAGCCTTGCGGCGGGCGCGACGAGTACAGCCGCTCATGGTCGCCCGCCGCGACACGTTCCAGATGCAGAGGGCCGTGATTTTCCATGGTAATCGCGAACACCAGCGTGGGTACATCGGATTCGCCGAGCAGCGCACATATCTTTTCGCTGACGGCCTGGTCGCTGATGTAGGGGCCGTATCGTTTGGCATCGTGAAACAATTCGATGTCGATGAAGCGGTCGAATCCCAGTGAAGGATACGCCTCGTGGCGGGAATAAAACTGCACGGGGTAGGGGTGTATGCACACCGTGCGGTAGCCCAGCCCCTTGAGGTAGCTGGCGATCGACGGAATACCGCGTGGCGACAGCGTGCGATGCGGGTTAAAACGATGCACGCCCAGCGCCTCCCGCCGCAAGCCGGTCAGGAAGGAAAATTCCGAACGCGCGGTATTGCCACCCCACGCGGGGACGTGCAGATGGCCATATTGCGCGGACGCGGCGCGAATGCTGTCGAAATGTTGCAGCAACGCCGGATGAACTTCCGGATGCAGCCGTCTTGCGTCAAAGAAAGATTCGCTTTGCACAATCACGATATTCGGCAGCGCCTGGCTTTTGCGCGAGCCGGTGGCTGCGATGTACGGAAAATTGCCGGGTAAATCATGCATGGTTCTCGCGGCCAGCGCGTATGACCAAAGCGTGGGCAATAACCCATGCGCGCGTATATCCGCGGCGGGATCGAACCGCGAAGGATGCTGCCGTGGCGTGGCGGCGCACAGCAGCACAATGGCGGCGGCAACCATGGTAGCCAAGCCAACAAGAAAGATGCCCCATCCACTGGTTTTCGGAATGCCGGGCTCAAGCGTCAATCCAAGGTAGAGCGACGTATTAAAAAATACGCACCCTGCCACGACGCGCCAGATGCCGAAATACGGCAGGAACAGCCTTGGGTGTTTCAGGGAATCCGAGAAAAATTCGAAATCGGCGAATACAAACGGCTCGCGCAAGGCGCGGTACTTAGCATTGCTGACCAGCACAATCAACAGATGGATGGCGATCGTGAGCACCGTGGAAAACCAGGGCCGTTGCGTGAGTGCAAGGAAGATGCAGAACAGCAGGGTCCACAGGCTTATGTGCACACACAACGAGCGCCACGGACGACGCAACGCCGGGGCAAACGGTTTGAGCAACCCTTCAAGCCCGAACGAGAGGACTAATCCGCCCAACAGGGGAAGCGAGACAGAAGCGTAAAAATGGGCCGCGAGCGCGCTGAATTCGAACAAGGGGTGCGAAAAATAAGTCAATAAAAACAATAACTTACGATTATAACGTAATCACGGTCGATCATACTTTAGAAACGACACGATTTGTTGACTAAGCGCCGACGGCAGCGTGGAGAGCAGCCATGCGCCCAACGCCAGCGGCCACGGAAAACTGATGCGCGGCTGGTTCTTGGATAGGCCGCGTTTTATGCGTTGCGCGGCCTCGTCGGGCTCGATCATGAACGGTTTGCGCACGGTGAGTTTGTCGCACATGGACGAACGCACGAATCCTGGCATCACGACATTGATCTTGACGCCCTCGCGCGCGAGGAGCGGCCTCAAGGCTTCGCCGTAGACTTTTAGCGCGGCCTTGCTCGCGCTGTAGGTGGGGGCGCTTGGCATGCCAAAGAACGCGAGCAAGGAACTGATCAGCGCAATTTGCCCGCTGCGCCGTTGAATCATGTGCGGCAGCAGGGCGGACACGGTCGCCAGCGCCGCGCCAATATTGACGTCCAGAATGTTTTCAATGTCCGGCCACGATTCGGTGGCGCCGGGGGCACGCAGTACATTGATTGCGCCGGCGTTGATGAGGGCCAGATCGATATTTTGACGTGCCGCGAGTTCGCTGATCCAAGCGATGAGCGCCGGTGTGTCGCGAATATCCAGTATCTTTGTTTCGACCGAGGCGCCCTTGGCCGCGCATTCAAGGTGAATTTCTTGCAGCCGTTGTTCGTTTCTGCCTTGCAGAACCAGATGACAACCGGGTGCGGCGTACGCGCGCGCCAGCGCGCCGCCGATGTCGCCGGTCGCCCCCGTGATCAACACACATGTGTTACGTGATGGGTTCAAAGCAATTCTTCAAGCGGCGATTTTTCGGCGACGAGCCGCTGCCAACTGTTTTGCACGGCGAGTTCAATGGCGTCCGCCGTGTAGTAGCCGCCATTGACCTGAGTGCCATGAATGACGACGTTTCTGAAGCAGCGAAACAACTCCGCGTCTGGCGGCGTCCCGTCACGCCAGAAGGTATCCAGACTGCCTTGAAACGCCATGCCCGGCAGATTGTAAATCGCCTGGCCCAGCACTATTGTCGGCCGCGCCATTTCTATGGCGGCCAACCCCGTGGTGCTGTTGACCGTGACGACCCCCAGCGCATGTTGCAGCAAGAGGCCGGTGTTGCCCGTCTCAAGGTAGTCGATGCGGCCGGTGAGCGACAGGGCGCCCGTCAGTCCAGCAATCACGCGCGTGAAGTTTACAAATCCGGGATCGTGCGGATGGTTCTTGATCACCAGCCGCGTGTGCGGGGGCGCGTGCGCGGCGAACGAGCGCATTACGTGCTCGATGATTTGCGCCATGCTGGTAAAACTCGAGTAGTGCCGGATCTGCGCGTCGCTCTCCAGTTGCAGCGGCAGGCAGTAGTAGGGCGTGCGCGCGGACACCAGAGCCTCGATGAGCTGGCGGTCACGCGGAATTTGGCGGGGATATTTCGCGAAGCGGCGCAGGTGTGCAAGATAGCCGATCCAGCGGTTATACGGGACGTGACTGTGGTAGTGCGGAAACGATATCGGATTTGCCAGATTCGCCAATTCGTAGGCGATATCCGTTGTTGCGCGAGAGCGAAAGCCAAACGAGAAGGACTTGCCTTCGGGATAGTCAGGAACTTTCTTGCTGGTCGTGCGATACCAGTCTGGATCGCGCGGCAGACTGGAATTGCCGTTCACGCCATCGCGTTCCAACGTAATGAAGTAAGGACGAAAATAACCTTCTTCGTAGACGTGCGAGCGCAGATTATTCTTGCGCGCCAAGGTGATGGCTGGTGCGTTAACCGGACGGCGGTCGTTGTAGACGATGAAATCGGTAACGCCCAGCGCGTGCGCCTTGTGCTCAAGATAATCCGGAAGGTCTTCAAGCCCTCCGCGAAAATCAAACGCGGGATTGGCACCCCAGTAATCGCGGTCGCCACCGTTGAAATTGATCTTGTGTACCTGATGCCCTTCCGAGATCAGCTTGTCGGCGAGACGGCGGAAAAAGTACGAGGTGCCGCCTTGCAGGAACAGGAATGTGCGTTTTGACATCAGGGTCGTGGCGTAATCAGGAAGCGCAATGCAGTAAAACGTTATCGGCTGGATGGTAACTGTTCGATGAACCTATCCACAATGCCCAGATGATCCGCCCAGCTTTTCGGCACAAAGCCTGCCATACGTTTACATTGCGCAGTCCTCGCGGCGCTGCCCGGCCGCGCGTACTCGGTGATGATCGACATCCATTTCGGGCCATCCAGAGGGTCGACATATTCAGGGATGTCCGCGGCAATCTCGCGAAAAACCGCCAGATCGCTGGCGATGACGGGCGTTCCCAGGCTGAGCGCTTCGACTATGGGTATGCCGAAGCCTTCGGTGAAGGATGGCAGCAACAATGCCTGGGCGTGGCGCAAATAGGTAACCAATTCGGCATCCGTGCAGGCGCCTTTCTCGATAACCACCCCTTTCAATGGTTCGCACCGCTCCAGCAGATCGACCACGTTTTCGCATTCCCAGCCGCGCTGCCCGATGATAACCAGTCGCGGTGCCAAAGCACCGGTGCATTCGACCATGCGCCGCCAGATATTGAGCAGCATCCAGTGATTCTTGCGCGGCTCGATGCTGCCGACCATGACGAAATACGGCTGCGCGATGGGCCTGGGGCCTGCCGTGTACGCGGGCAGCCCGGATGCCAAGGGTGCTACGACCGCTGGCGGCAAGGGAAGATTGCTTCTCGCGGCAAAGCGCGTCAATTCGGTCAAGGTATCCTGTGAATTTACGATAATGCCTTGCGCCATTATCAGTGCATTGCGAACGCGCCGCTCGTGATGGCCGCGCTCGCCGGGGCGGCAGAATTCAGAGTGGGTGAGCGGAATCAAATCATGCAGAAAAATCACCGCGCGTGCGCCACGGCGCACGAGGCCGGATGCATAGCGGGCGAATTCCAGCCCTTTGTGATCTGTATTGAAAAGCACATCGCCAGCGACAGGCGCTCTTCGCAGCCAGCTAAAATAACCTATAAAAATCAATAAGATATAGCGCCATGATGTCAATTGCTTGAGGCCGAGCGCCAAGTCAAAGGCGTGCGCTGATTGCCGAGCTGACAGTACGGCGCTGAAAATACCGAGTGAGACCACGGCGCGCGCGCGATTGCGATAGTGCTGCGAATATTCGATGGTGATTCGGTCAATACCCGTAGGCAACTTGTTGGTCAGGCGCCGAAACAGCAGTCGCGAAAGGTCGATTAGAATAGCGGGCACTGTTTACAAACAAACGTAGTTCATAAGAAGTAATGACTGGCTGCGTGGCAGCGAAACAAGCGTGTGAATCCCAGTCATTATATCGTTATAGCCACACATTGACCGGCTTGGCACCTTGGCGCTTGGCATCATTAAAACAATATCGTGACGGAAATCCTATTGCTGGGAAGTAGCGGGCAGGTTGGCCGGGAACTGCGCCGTGCGCTTGCGCCATTGGGGCGGGTGATGCCATGCACCCGAAGCGAAGCTGATCTTGAGCAGCCCCACACCTTGCGTGAGATTATCGCGAAAACGCGTCCAACCGTGATTGTCAATGCTGTGGCATATACGGCCGTTGATAAGGCGGAAACCGAGCAGGAACGGGCTTATTGCGTCAATGCTGAGGCGGTATCCATCCTGGCGAACGAGGCATTGGCGCGTGAGGCACTTCTAATTCACTATTCCACGGATTATGTATTCGATGGGAGCAAGTCGGGCTTCTATCAGGAGAGTGATGCAACCAACCCGCTGAGTGTTTATGGCAAGACCAAGCTCGCCGGCGAATTGGCCATACAGTCGTCGGGGTGCCGGTACCTTATTTTTCGCACGTCGTGGGTCTTTTGCAACCACGGCAACAATTTCGCCAGGACGATATTAAGACTTGCTTCAGAGCGACAGCAGTTAAGCGTCGTGGCGGATCAGATTGGTGCGCCGACGTCCGCCGAATTGATTGCAGATGTGACCGCATGGTGTCTGGCGCGGATTCCACCAAAATTGCCCGATGCTACAAAGCTGTCTGGGATATATAATCTCGCTGCGTCAGGCGAGGTGAGTTGGTACGAATTCGCGGAATTTCTTGTCGCCGGTGCGATTGAACGTAGTGTGCCGCTGAAACTAGCGCCGCATTCGATTAAGGCGATATCAACCGCCGAGTATCCGACTGCGGCGAGGCGACCGGCGAATTCCCGGTTGGATACCACACGCCTGCGCGAGGTGTTTGCGGTTGAGTTACCGCATTGGCAGTACCACGCAAACCGATTTCTGGACGAATATGCACGATCAAGCAAGACATGAGTAAGCGCAAAGGAATCATACTGGCTGGCGGATCGGGCACGCGCCTGTATCCGGCGACGCTTGCGGTGTCGAAGCAGTTGCTGCCGATCTTTGACAAACCGATGATTTATTACCCGTTGACCACATTAATGTTGGCGGGAATCAGGGAAATTTTGATTATCTCGACCCCTCAAGATACGCCGCGATTTACGCAATTGCTGGGCGACGGCGCCCGCTGGGGTTGTCAGTTTCAGTATGCGGTGCAGCCATCGCCTGACGGGCTGGCGCAGGCATTCTTGATCGGGAAGTCTTTCATCGGCGGCGGTGACTGTGCGCTGGTGCTGGGGGACAATATTTTTTATGGACATGATTTCGCGGGCCTGATGAAACGCGCAGCGCAACGCACACATGGGGCGACGGTATTCGCCTATGCGGTGCACGATCCCGAACGCTCTGGCGTCGTAGAATTCGACCGTGACGGCAAAGCCATCAGCATCGAGGAAAAACCCAAGAATCCAAAATCGCGCTATGCGGTTACCGGGCTGTATTTTTATGACAATCAGGTTGTTGAGATAGCCCGTTCGATACGCCCATCCGCACGCGGTGAGCTGGAAATTACGGATGTGAATGTTCATTATCTGAATCGCGGTGAACTCAACGTCGAGGTCATGGGCCGCGGTTATGCCTGGCTGGATACCGGCACGCACGAGTCAATGCTGGATGCGAGCCAGTTCATCGAAACCATCGAACGGCGGCAGGGGCTGAAGGTGGCGTGCCCGGAGGAGATTGCTTGGCGGTCGGGCTGGGTTACCGATGCTGAATTGGAGGCGCTGGCGCAGCCGTTGGTTAAGACTGGCTACGGGCAATATTTGCAGGGGTTGTTGAAAGAGCGGGTATTTTGAGGGGCGTTGCCGCAAACATGCCATTGATCGATGCGTAAGCCCGGAGAAAAAAGGGGTAGGACATGCCTGTCCAGCCATATTACAATCGCGTTCTAATATAGGCAGGCATTCTTGGTGTCGTGCGTAAGAACGTTGGCAAATAATCATTTCAGTGAATTTCGCAGGTTGATTTCAATGCAAGTCTTTGTATTCAGAATATCTGTTTTGCTTTTGCTTGGTTCGCTGACGTTGGCGGGGTGTTCGGGATTGCCTGGTGTCGGGTTTCTTCGCAACGCCGTCGAGCCGAGCGTCGGCGAACCCAAGCTGGGCGGCATTCAGTTTGTTGAAATCACCGAACCCGTAGCACGAAAGCTGCTTGAGCAGCGTAAGACCAAGGGATTCGCGGATACCTTGGGCGCCAAGGTCGTCAATACAGAGCGCTTCGCGCCGGGCGACATAATAGAGGTTTCCATATGGGAAGCGCCGCCTGCATCGCTGTTCACAGGTGTGATTGACGCAAAAGGCGTGGCTAGCCCTGCAAGGGTAACCACCTTTCCCGAGCAAATGATCAGTAATGATGGCGTTGTGAATGTTCCGTTCGCGGGGCAGGTGCCCGTGGCGGGCAGATTGTCCACCGAGGTTGAAACGGAAATAATTCGCAGGCTTAAGGGGATTGCCAATCAACCACAGGTGCTTGTGCGCCGCATACGCAACCTGTCATCTGATGTAACGATAGTCGGCGAGGTGCCCAATAGCACGCGTATACCGCTAACGCCACGCGGCGAGAAATTGCTTGACGCACTTGCTGCGGCCGGTGGCGTGCGTCAGCCGGTTAACAAGATGACACTTCAGGTGACGCGCGGTCGCAATGTCTACTCCATGCCGCTTGAGGCGGTGATTAAAGACCCCAATCAAAACGTGCCCCTTCAACCTGGAGACGTGCTTACCGCGCTGTTTCAACCGAATAGCTTCATAGCGCTGGGTGCGAGCGGTAAGAACGAAGAGGTCAATTTTGAGGCTCAAGGAATAACGCTGTCGCAAGCGTTGGCGCGTGCGGGCGGATTGATCGATACGCGAGCGGATGCCTTGGGCGTGTTCATTTTTCGGTTTGAGTCGAAGGATGCCTTGCCTTGGCCGAAGGAGCCGGTGGCTACGACGCCTGAAGGGAAGGTGCCGGTTATTTATAGAGCCAACCTGAATGATCCTGCCACGTTTTTTGTGGCGCAGTCATTTCATATGAACGACAAGGATGTGATGTATGTTTCCAATGCTTCTCTGGCGGAGTTGCAGAAGTTCTTGAATATACTGTCCACTGTACTTTATCCGCTGGCGATATTCAGATCAGTGACAAACTAGGTTGCTCATTTTCTTGAGAACCAAATCTTACGTGGCACTTGATCGGTGTGAATTGGATACGGAATCTGCCACTGCGGCGCACAATTGTGCAATTTGACGATGACAGAATCGTTTACCTCTTACGCACAGAATTTCGAAGATGTCATGTTATGGCGTGCTCTGAAGCATGTGCAACATGGATTCTATATTGATATTGGCGCCCAACACCCGTTAGTAGATTCGGTCAGCCTTGCGTTCTACGAACACGGATGGCAGGGTATACACGTCGAGCCGACGCCGACCTTTGCGCAACTGCTACGCGAAGCGCGCGGCGACGAAACAGTCATTCAAGCCGCAGTTGGGCGCAACCCCGCAATCCAGACGTTTTTTGAAATAGAAGGAACTGGTCTTTCGACGATTGACCGAGAAATCGCGGAAATTCATAAGTTGGCCGGCTTCAAGGTAAACGAAATTTCCGTTCCTGTTCTAACCTTGGCGAATATTTTTGAAACCTGCCCTGATCGCGAAATTCACTGGCTAAAGATAGACGTCGAAGGTGCTGAAGATATTGTCTTGAGGAGTTGGCGTCCATCGAAGGCGCGCCCTTGGATTGTGGTCGTAGAGAGCACGTTTCCCCTAACTCAGCGACAAACGCACAGTTCTTGGGAGCCTGTGTTAAGAAAATATGGTTATGCTGCTGTCTATTTCGACGGGCTGAATCGTTATTATGTGTCAAAGGCACATCCTGAATTGAAAAGTGCTTTCTTAGTTCCGCCCAACGTGTTTGACGGTTTTTCACTTAATGGCACTGCCAGCGCCACCTTTCATAAGGTAATTGAGGCGCGTTACAAGGAAGATGTCAGTACGATACGTACCGAGATGGAGGCTGCGAGGCAATTATCAATTGCCGAAGTCGAGCGCCTTAACTTGAATCTAGTCTCGCGGGAAGGTGCTTACTCTGAAAAGGTAGATGAATTACGACTTGAATTGGAAGCCGCGCTTCGCGGATCGGTGCAACGTGAGCGTGAAGTTACTGCGCAACTATTGTCTATTCAGCAACAGGCGGCGCAAGACGGACTAGTGCTGGAACGCGAATCTAAAGCACGGGAGCTGGAGCTAACGCAACAGTGGCAGATTGCGCACAAGGAGCTTGCGCGCGCGCAGCAAGCGCAGATACAGCGTGAGCAGGAGTGGGCTGCGCAACTGTTGGCTGTTCAGCAACAGGCGGCACAAGACAGAGCGGAGCAGGAACGCAACCATACTGAACACGAAAGAACTCTGCAGCGCCTGCACACCGAACGGGAAGATGTTTTCACAGAGAAACTGCAACACGTGCAACTCGAAATGCGCCGCGTTGAGCAAAATTTGGTAGAACATGCAAGCACGCTGAACAAAGAAATCGCTACTCTTCAAAACGAAAAGCAGGCTCTGGATCACAATCAGCAATTGCTGGCGCAACGCCATCACGCTGAGCTCAAGACTAAAGTCGATGAAAACCAACGATTGACAGAAACCGTAGCAGCCCAAGAAGCGCAGTTCAAAATAGAAACCCAGGCTGAGCGGCAAACAAGCCTGCTCTTGCGTCAGTCTCTGGCTGAAATGCAGAAATCTTTGGAGCAAACGCACGCGTCGTTGACTTGGCGTTTGACCGCACCGTTACGCGCAGTCGCGCAACGCTTGTGGAATTCCGACAAGCCAGCAGTGGCCTTGAACCACGAAGCTGGCGTGTCGCCCATCTTTCCAATGGCTGGCGATTTAGTCACCGATGCTAAATCTAAGTCTATCGATAGCCACATCGGACAATTGCAGACAGAACTTATGGTTTCAGCTGACATTCCCCGCCCCTTGGTGCCAAAAACAAGCTCCGCGCGAACGCTTGCGGACCTGCTAAATTTGGATGGCGAACAATTCATTGAAGGCGCTTACTACACGCTGCTGAATAGGCCCCCCGATCCTACTGGACGCATGTTTTATCTTGATCGGCTTCTCAGTGGCGTGGCAAAGATGCAAATTCTGGATGAAATTAGCTCATCGACGGAGGCGCAAGCTTTGGGCGTCACGCTTTCGGGGTTGCAAAGTGCAATCAAGCGGCACAGACGCGCTCGCAGACCATTTCTTGGGTTATTGGCGCGGACGTTAAATGGGGTGGCGGGCAATTCGGCCGCCGAGAAACGCATGCGCTCCCATGAGCAAAAATCGCTTCTGCTGGGAGAACAATTGGCCTTGCGCCTCGATCAAGGATTACTTAGATTACACAAGTTGATCGTTGAGCAGGGCGAGCAACTATTGGCAGCAATGCCTCGGCCCTTAACTGAAACTGGCTCATTGGCGGCCAAGGTCGCGGCAAATGTTGAGACTAAAAAATCGCCAACTTTGGCAAACGGTTCCGCACGCTCAACCACTTCACTGACGGAAAAAACTTCGGCAATCGTTGACGTGGATTGCAATGTAATGCCTGTTCAGATTGGCACTGTCTACTATTTTGTAGACCACACGATACAGTGCCCGATAAATACAGGCATGCAGCGTGTCGTCAGGAAGCTTGGTAGATATTTATACGAGTCCGGCGTATCGATTAAATTTGTTAAATGGGACGCCGGGTTGCAAGCGCTAGTTCTCGTTAATCACAACGACTTAAACCACCTCTCGAAATGGCATGGTCCAGAACTCAATGTCGAGTCAATGCGAAGCTATCCTCAAGCAGAGCATGCCCCTGTTTTGATCGATCCCCATAAATCAGATGGCCAACAATGGTTGGTTGTTCCGGAAGTTACGCATGTTACCTATCACCAAACTCCCGTGACCCTGGATATTATTACGACCGCAAATCGTTTGGGGCTTAAAACCGCCTTTGTATACTATGACGCAATTCCGCTCCGGCTGACCGAATATAAAGAGGCGGCTGAAAAGCATGAGATGTACATGCAACATCTTTTACTCGCGAATTTAATTGTTCCGATTTCATCGAGATCTGCTGTCGAATTGACTGATTTCTTTGACATACATCAAATGTGTCGAACAAACAAACCCAGAATTGAGACAATTTGTTTACCGGGCGAATCGCAGTTATCCAAGCGCATTTATGAGCATGGAGAATTTATAGCGGATGAAAACTTTATCCTTTGCGTAGGCTCAATCGAACCCCGCAAAAACCAAACTTCTTTAGTCAAGGCTTTTGAAAATTTTTGCGCGGCCAACCCGGGAACGAAATGGCGACTGGTGTTAGCTGGCAACTTGCGCGGGGATGTAGCCGCTGAAATAAATGCTTCAATAGCGCGTGACTCAAGAATTAGTCACGTTCAGAATCTTTCTGACGAAGCTCTGGACAAACTTTACCGAACTTGCTCGTTCACGGTATTTCCGTCAGTCGAGGAAGGCTTCGGCCTGCCTATTATCGAGAGCCTTTGGTATGCGAAGCCTTGCATCTGCGCGAACTTCGGCGCCATGGTGGAAGTTGCCGTAGACGGTGGCTGTTACTTGATTGACACAAACAAGCTAGGCGACCTAGAAGGTGCTATCGCGCACTTGGCAAAGACTCCCGAGCTTCGGCAAAGGCTGGCAAAGGAAGCGTCGACTCGTGTCCTAAGTACTTGGGGGAATTACTCGAACAGAGTTATGGAGCTACTGCAAGAAGAAAGCGATCCGCTGCGCGAATTGGCCTATGTCTTTTATTGGATCGACAATACATGCGTAAATTTGAATAACTCAGGAATCCAACGGGTTGTGCGCCAACTCGCGCGAGCGCTGATTTCGCTGGGGATAAAATTGATTCCGTTCAAATGGGACGGTTTTGGCAATCGTCCTTATCCGCCGACCATGGAAGAGTTGGTGCATCTTGCCAAGTGGAGTGGACCCTTGGCAGAAACCTGGACTGAGTGGGTTGACCCGCGACAAGTAGCGGAGAAATCTTGGATATTGATTCCGGAATTAACTCACGGAACGGTGGCCAACGTAAAGAAGTACGCCGCGGATGTGGGTCTTCGTTGCAGCGCGATTTTTTATGACGCTATTCCATGGAAGATGCGGGACATTTTCCCTGCTGCATTTGGAGAAAATCATAGTCGGTATATGGAGGACCTGCTCCAGTTTGACAAGGTTTATCCGATTTCCAATTTCAGTCGCTCTGAACTTGTTGAATTTGCCTTATCTACGCAGACGCGAAGTAATAGCCTGGACCACCGCATAGAGGCCTGTGTACTGCCGAGTGAATTTATTGGTGTTAGTCAAGGCACTATAATGGCACCGAAATCAAGCTCGACAATAAGAATACTAAGCGTCATCTCAATGGAGCCAAGAAAGAATCCTCTTGGCCTTCTTGCGGCCTTCGCCGAGGCAAGTAATGAAGTGAGATCAAGAATCAAGCTGACTTTGGTAGCCCGAAGGATTGAGGCGTTCGCCGACTTGGCCGCGGAAGTCGATAGCAAGATATCCCGATTGGACAATGTGACATGGGAAAGTGATGTCGACGATACAAGTTTGAAAGCGCTGTATTCCCAAAGCGACTTCACGATATTCCCTTCGTTAGAGGAGGGGTTTGGATTACCCATTTTGGAAAGCCTATGGTACGCTCGCCCTTGCATTTGTCATAACGAAGGCGCCATGTTGGAGGTTGCAGATGGAGGGGGGTGCGTTAGCATCGATTTAAAAGACAAACGAGCATTTGTGAATGCAATCGTTCGCCTTGCAGACGACTCTGACTTCCGCGTTGCGTTAGCGACCGCTGCCCTCCAGCGACCAGTCAAACGTTGGTGCGATTATGCCCAAGAGCTGGCGAAAAGCATGGCGACGGATCGCAGCGTATCTGTGAAGAAGTCAGCACGCACTGTTTCGGATGAGTTAGGGATGTACCGGGAGTTGGTGAATTTGGATAAGCGACCATTGCTTTCAATTTGTATCAGTACATTTAATCGTGCTGCGTGGCTTGCCGTCGGGCTTAGAAACCTACAAAATTTGATCCCCATCCCAACAGATGATATTGAGATTCTTGTTTGCGATAACACTTCAACCGATCACACTGCTGACGTGGTTCAGCCGTACCTGTCAAGACGCGATTTCAAATACGTTCGAAATAAAACGAATGTCGGCATGCTGGGTAACCTGCGCGTGACGGCACACCACGCGCGTGGCCGCTATATCTGGATACTTGGGGATGATGACCTCGCGCTGCCTGGTAGCGTCGACAAGATTCTGTCAATAATTCGCACCAACCAGGAGCTTGCGCTAATTTATTTGAACTATTCATACACGCGTGAAACCGATGCAAGTGCAGTGAAGGATCTGGACAAATTTTTCTCTCAAGCCACGATGCTAATAGAGTCTAGTCAGGATGTTGTTGCGCCGGTTAGAAAGATTGCAGCCAACAATGAGAATCTGTTTACCGCAATATATTGTCAGGTGTTTCGCCGGGACCACGCCCTGCGAGCCTATTCCCAAGACACTAGCGGTCGGCCATTTTCAACGATGCGTACCAGTATTCCCACTACGTACTATGTCCTGAATTTCATGATGGATGAGCCAGCGTATTGGGTGGGCACCCCCCAGCTTGTTGTGAATTTCAACGTGTCCTGGAATAATTATGCGGCGCTACAGATATTGGAACGAGTTCCCGAGGCGCAGGACTTGGCTGAACGTATGGGCGCATCGCCCACTGGAATGGATCGGTGGCGAGAAAACCTCATCCCAGGTGTGGTGCATTACTTTACTGAAATGTTTGAAAATGATGTGAATTCAAACGCAGAGTTTTTTTCGCCAGTCAGAGTGGTTGCACGTATGAAACACCTTGCTGCATTCCAAGCGCGCGTGCCTGCTTTGCGGGCAGTATATGAACGAGCGCATCGTGCAGGGCATCCGGCGGCAAGAATGAGTGCGGTAAAACTTTTTGCTGCGTCTAGTCCAATCATAAGCCAGGAAAGTACGTGACCACGTTATGTGACGTTGGCCTGCGTTTCGTTTCACCCACAGATGTCGGAGGATGAAATAGGTGTTAGCTGTTGTGCTGAAACTGTGTATCCACAATGGCTACCCACTTGTGGACGCTCGTCTCGATGTCCGGTCGTTTCTGGTGGCTGAGTGTCTTAAACGATGGTCAATGCCCTGCGATTGCCTTAGGTAAAAATGGAGTAATAAAAATTGGCTGTCGACTTTTCACAAATGTTTCACGACATCCGGACGGAAGAGCTTCGTGCGTCCAAGAGGGTTTCGGGCACGATGGTCAGTATCGGATGCAACAGTCGGTATTATTTCGACTGGATTCACGAAAACCTTGGGGTGCCGGATAAACATATCGGGCTCGAATACTACATGCCTCGACCAGACGATCTTCCTGCCAATGTGCAGTGGATTGCCAACACGGCGGGCAATATGGAGGACGTTCAAAGCCGCTCCGTCGATCTGGTTTTCGCGAGTCAGACCATCGAGCATCTATGGGCCGACGAACTGATTGGGTTTATATTGGAATGTACCCGGGTACTGATTCCCGGGGGGCGGCTCATACTCGACAGCCCAAATGAGGAGGTCACCCATGCAATACGCTGGAATCATCCTGAACACACCATCGAACTGAGACCGGATGACGCCGAAGCGTTGCTGAAGGCAGCAGGTTTTGACATCATAAAGACGGTTGGACATTGGCTATGTCGCGATGGGGGCTCGTTCCTTGCACTCACCGACACCGAGCAGTTAGATAAGCGTAACAACGGTTCCCGATCACGGCCTCAAGACAGCTTCTCGTGGTGGATCGAGGCGAAGCTGATGCGGCCCCCGGATTCTGTAAAAGTGGTTCGAATGGTCCGCGAATTCTGGAGCAAATACAGCCATTCCCGCATTTACCGAATGCTTCACACCAACAGCGTTGAAATTATCGAGGTAGATGGCGCTCGTTATGCGACGGCGCGGAAGGATTGGGAGGGCTACCTTCTGTACGGACCGTATGCGCCATTACCAAATGGGCGGTGTCTTGTCGGCGTTGATATAGGTGCCTACGCTTGCCAAACATCGCCAGGCTATTTTGAAATTTTTCACACGATTGGCAATGCGCCGCTCGTATCGGCACTGTTGCCGCCAATTCATTACGGGGGCATGGTGTGGCTCAGCGTTGATCTTCCTTCTACGACGTTCGGGTGCGAATTTAGAGTTTTCAGCAATGGCGCCGGGCCACTGCGAGTTAAGATGGATGCGGATGTCATTACTGGGTTATCGAGGAGGACACACGAAATATCCATGTAGGTAGACGTGTTCGCGTTGGCTGGTCAGCGGCTTTGCAGTTATAGTCTGGGGCTGATCTGTGACGGTAGCCCGCCGCGTGCAAACCCGAAAACCAAAATTTCGAATTTCCAAGTATTTGGGTCGCCCTATACTTCTTGAATCTACAATCAATCAATTTGCAATCGTCTTCAAATATCAACAAAGAGAATTTTATGACTCCATATCGCGAAATCAAGAACTGTCGTATTTCGGCAAGCCAGCACTTGGTCTCTGTTCTTAATTTGGGTTATCAAGCGCTGACTGGCGTGTTCCCGCACAATTCAGCGGAGCAGGTAACAGTTGGACCTTTGGAGTTGGTGTGGTGTCCCGACACCGGCCTTTTGCAATTGCGGCACTCCTACGATGCTGCGGAGATGTATGGAGATAACTACGGTTATCGATCCGGGCTCAATCAATCCATGGTGAACCATCTCACGGATAAGGTAGCCTATCTGGAACGCCTTGCGCCGCTTCGTCCCGGCGATATTGTTGTCGACATCGGCAGTAATGATGCGACGACGCTGAAGGCCTACCAATCGAACGGAATCAAGCGCATAGGCATCGATCCTACCGGGAAAAAATTTGCCGAATACTATCCAGCGGATATTTCTCTTGTTCCAGATTTTTTTTCAGCAGATGCCTATCATTCAGTTGAAAGCAAAGCGGCGCGGATCGTGACCTCCATTGCGATGTTTTATGACCTGGAATCGCCGATAGAATTCGCAAAACAGATTGAATCCATTCTTGCTGATAACGGCGTCTGGCACTTCGAACAAAGTTATATGCCCTCCATGTTGCGGACCAATTCCTACGACACCATTTGCCATGAACATTTGGAGTACTACTCGCTGGGTGTAGTGAAGACAATTCTTGAAAAATCAGGAATGAGGTTGGTGGATGTCGTGATGAACTCGGTCAACGGTGGTAGTTTCGCTGTCACCGCCGCCAAAGCGTCAAATAAATCAATCAAGGCAAATGATGCCGTTGTGAATTGGCTTTTAAATCAGGAAGATCGCATGGGCCTCAATACACCGCGCCCATACCGCGATTTTGAGGAACGGGTATTCCGCCACCGCGATGATCTCAAGCGCTTGATTGGAGCCCTTAACGCGGATGGCAAGAAAATACTAGGCTACGGCGCGTCGACCAAAGGCAATGTGATGCTGCAATTCTGCGGGTTGACGTCAAAGGATATTCCGGCTATCGCAGAAGTGAATCAGGAAAAATTCGGAAAGGTCACGCCCGGCACGCATATCCCGATCATCTCGGAAGATGAGGCCAAGGCGATGAAACCTGACTATTTTCTGGTTATGCCTTGGCATTTCAAGGATGGCATTCTGAGGCGCGAGAAGGATTACCTGGCAAGTGGCGGCAAGTTTATTTTTCCCTTTCCTGAAATCGAAATAGTCTAGCGAAATGAAAAAAGCAATTATCACTGGCGTTACAGGCCAAGATGGCGCTTATTTGACCGAATTATTGCTGAATCAAGGCTATGAGGTCTACGGAACATATCGACGTACAAGTTCGGTCAACTTTTGGCGGATCGAAGAACTGGGCATAGACAAACATCCCAACTTGCATCTCGTCGAGTATGATTTGACGGATCTCGGTGCGAGCATTCGGTTGCTCCAAAGCACGCAAGCCACCGAAGTCTATAACCTGGCAGCACAAAGTTTCGTAGCGGTTTCATTTGATCAACCCTCAACGACCGCCCAGATCACTGGCGTCGGCGCCCTGAATCTGTTGGACGCTATACGCACGGTAAATCGGGAGATTCGCTTCTACCAAGCGAGCACTTCCGAAATGTTTGGCAAAGTGCAGGCTATACCACAGGTTGAATCTACACCGTTTTATCCACGCAGCCCTTATGGCGTGGCAAAACTGTTTGCCCATTGGACCACGGTTAACTATCGCGAAAGCTATAACATTTTTGCCAGCAGCGGGATATTGTTCAATCATGAGTCTCCGCTGCGTGGGCGTGAATTTGTGACGCGCAAGATCACCGATAGCATGGCCAAACTCAGGCTTGGCAAGCTCGATGTACTGGAACTGGGCAATATGGATGCCAAGCGGGATTGGGGTTTTGCGAAGGACTATGTGGACGGAATGTGGCGCATGTTGCAAGCAGAAAAGCCGGACACCTATGTGCTGGCGACAAATCGAACGGAGACAGTGCGTGATTTTGTGACCATGGCCGGCAAGGCGGCGGGCTTTGATCTGATGTGGGAGGGGGCAGCGGAGAAGGAGGTCGCTATTAGCCGCGCGACCGGTAAGCCTTTAGTGAAGGTCAATCCCAAGTTTTATCGGCCCGCTGAAGTAGAGCTATTGATTGGCAATCCGGAAAAAGCCAAACGAGAACTTGGCTGGGCGCCAAAAACCACACTTGAGCAGCTTTGTCAGATGATGGTGGAGGCGGATATTCGCCGCAACGAGCGTGGTTTCTCCTTTTAAGATGCCTGTTGCGCTGATCACGGGATTGAGCGGTTTTACCGGTAAATACCTGGCAGTGGAATTACGCGCTGCCGGCTATTCAGTGGCAGGGTTGGTATTCGGTGAACCGGGTAATTGTAGTGAACAGACTTATGCCTGTGATCTATGTGACATCAAAGCCCTGTCGGCTGTGATTGAAACTGTCAAGCCGGATGTCGTGGTGCATCTTGCCGGAATTTCCTTCGTCGCGCATGGCAATGTCGATGAAATCTATCGCACCAATGTGGTTGGCACGCGCAATCTGTTGCAGGCGATACATGACGTTGGGCATTTACCGCGTATTGTATTGCTGGCAAGTAGTGCAAATGTCTATGGGAATGCGGCTGTCGAGGTAATCGACGAACTGGTTCCGCCAGCGCCAGCAAACGACTATGCAGTCAGTAAGCTAGCGATGGAATACATGGCCCGACTGTGGTTTGATCGCTTGCCGATTACGATTGTGCGCCCTTTTAACTATACGGGAGTAGGGCAGTCAGAAGCTTTTCTCTTACCTAAGATCGTCAACCATTTTCGTCGCCGAGCCCACGAAATCGAGTTGGGTAATTTGGATGTTTTCCGGGATTTTTCGGATGTGCGTTTTGTTGCGCAGTGTTATCGAGCGTTGTTGGAGAGCGAAGGTCAAGGACAGATTTTCAATATTTGTTCAGGCGTTGGAACTTCCCTGCAGGAGGTTCTGCATATGATGCACGACATCTCGGGCTATTCTCCGGAAGTTCGAGTAAATCCGGCTTTCGTGCGTGTCGATGACGTGCGTAGACTGTTGGGGTCTCGCTTCAAGCTGGAGCAGGTGATTGGCCGCGTTGCCGCTATTCCGCTTGAAGATACCTTGCGCTGGATGTACGCCGCTCCGCAGTTGTGAAGCTGATCCTTTCGGTAGATGCCATCGTGCCGCCCCTCACTGGTATTGGGCGCTACGCTTTTGAGTTGGCGTCGAGACTGGCGCAGCATCCAAATATCGAGCTTGTTCGGTTCTATTCCAATAGGCGCTGGGTTCATGACTTGTTAGAGCGCGGGGCCTTGCCATTAGCGCCGGTTTCACCGCGCAGCTTACTAAGACGCGTTCCAAGCTTTGTTTTTCGAAAAACCGTGCCTCTTATTTTGCGTCGTAAACTCGATGATGTTGCGGAAAGGCTTGCGGAACGGCAACTACTATGGATGCACCGGGATCATGTTTACCATTCGCCGAATTATTTTTTGCCGCCGGTTAGTGGATATGGTGTTGCGACGATACATGATTTGTCGACAATAAAGTACCCGCACACGCATCCGCCAGAACGCCTAAAGCAATTCGAGAAAAACCTCTCGAATACCTTGCGTCGCGCTTCTTACTTAATCACTGATTCACAAGCAATTCGGCAGGAGGTGATTGAGCATTTTTCGTGGCCACCAGAGAAAATATTTTCAGTCCCGTTGGGTGTCGCACCGTGCTACAAACCTGGTGTAGATGCGGGTACATTGTCAATTTTGCGCCAATATGAACTGAAGGCAGGAGAATATGCCTTGTGTGTTTCAACGTTGGAGCCACGCAAGAATATTGACCTTTTGCTCCGTGCATATCAACAATTGCCGCATAACTTGGTGCAGCGTTATCCGTTAATCTTGGCGGGTAGTAAAGGGTGGTTGAGTGAATCTCTTATGGACGCAATCACGGACGGGCAGCGAGCGGGGTGGGTACGCTACCTGGGGTATGTGCCGGAGCGCGATTTGCCTGCCATTTTTGCGGGCACGCGAGCATTCTTGTTCCCATCAAGTTATGAGGGATTTGGCCTGCCCGTCTTGGAGGCAATGGCCTCGGGTGTTCCCGTCCTGACATCTGATCGTTCTTGTTTGCCAGAAGTTAGCGGGGGCGCTGCATTGCTCGTCAATCCAGAAGATATGGATGCACTGCGCTTGGGTATTGAAAAAGTACTTGTGGATGATTCCTGGCGCGATCAAGCGCGCGCGCATGGTCTGGTCGTCGCAACGAATGCTACTTGGGATCGTTGTGTTTCGAGGACGGTCGATGTTTATAAGTTGTGCGCGGCATAAGGCAAACCCTGCGCTTAGAGCTGTCCTCCATATACTATGAGGAGGTTTTCTCTAGCTGATGTCTAATTCTTTCAAAAAGCATTGAGGCACTCTTTTCCCAGGAGATGCATTCAATGCCAATTGACTTAATTACGCTGCCGTTCGCTATCGATTTTATCCAATTATTAAGCGCGCTGCTCATTTCGTGAGGGGTATTGCCGGAGAAATAAGTCGCATGTTCCCCGGCAATTTCCTGGAACACTGGCAAATCGCGCGCAAGAATTGGCTTGCCATAGTGCGCGGCCTCTACCAGAGGCAGTCCAAATCCTTCGCCTTCGGACGCCATCAGCAATCCGGAGGATGCTTGATAAAGTGAGCAGAGCACTTCATCGGATGCGGATTCAAACCAGAACAGATGGTTTCCCCGTTCAGGGTGTTCCGTGAGCCTTTTGGTGAGTGTTTCGACTCCCCATGCAGCCTTGCCTACGATCACAAGATTGACCTGTTTTTCTTCCTGCCAAAGAATTTCGAATGCCGACAGTGCCTGAGTGTAACCTTTACGCGGTTCTATGGTGCCAACCATAATGACCGTGGAGCGCTGTCGCAGACGTTTGAGAATGTTGTCTAAATCCAGCAGTTTGCCTTGTCTCGGTACGCTCGTCGCCACATCGGAACCGAGATGAAACCAGGAAATATTCAATTTCCTGTTGACACCGTCGTCATGCATGCTCAGCCATTCCGTCAAATCGTTGGCGACCGCGCGTGAAATACAGATTAGCCCAGTGGCGTGAGTTATGATGGTGAATAGCCAACGGCTATGAGCAGCGGCCCCTTTTTTGGTAAACCATTCCGGGCACTGAGCGGGAAGCAGATCGTAAACAACGAAGAAAAGCTTTGCGCCCGCCTTATTCCAGCGGTCAAGCTGGCGATGATGGCGGGGGAGAATATGTGCAGAAAAATCCAGGCCAAGAAACACATCACCTACCGCGATTCGCACTGCGGCGCCGAAAATCGGATTGGAGTAAGTATTCGTCCGAGGACTATGGACAACATATCGGTAGCCAAGCACGCGACTTGCACGCACCAGCTTGACATCGTATCCTGATGGCGGATTCTGGATTAATTGCTGCGATAGTTCTCTGACAGCGCGTTGAATGCCGGTGCCGGCATCGATGCGTGCGATGACAGATACATCAATTAATAATTTGTTTCGGATCACGATCCAATGTCAGCGGATATCAAGCGATGGTCAATTTTTAAGGCATGCTGCTCACAACCTTAACGAACCCGCATGAGCCGTTAGGCTAACTACTCGCTTGATAATGCGCGTAGGCCTCGTCGACGGTATCGAAGGAGTATAGCGTGCCTGCGGTTAGAACCGCCGCCCGGTCACAATGCGCTTTGATCATGCCTGGATCATGCGAGACCAAAATCAAAGCCCTGTCTTTGCGCTTTTCGAAGAGCTCAATATTGCATTTCTCATGGAATCGACTATCACCGACCGCGATGATTTCGTCGATGAGAAAACAGTCAAATTCTATCGCCATGGACAAGGCGAATGCCAAGCGCGCCCGCATTCCGGAGGAGTAGTGCATTACTGGCTCGCGCAGATAAATACCCAGTTCGGTGAAATCTTCGACGAAGGGCACTACCTCAGCGTAGTTCACGCCATAGATTCGGCAAATAAATCGCAGGTTATCAAAGCCTGTGAGGAAGGGTTGAAATGCGCCTCCGAAAGCCAGCGGCCACGATACGCTGATGCCGCGCCGAATTTGACCCGTTGTGGGCAGTTCGGCGCCGCTTATCATGCGAATGAGTGTGGATTTACCTGATCCATTGCGGCCCAATATCCCGACACGTTGCCCCTTTTCAACCTGCAGGTTGACTTTGTCCAGTACTATCCGCGGACCGCGGCGCGTGGGATAGGTTTTCGTTAGGTTTTCAATCTCGATCATTGGATCTCTATCCGGCGTCCCGCATCTCTGGCAAGAGCCAAGCCAATCAAGGTCATGGCCACATTCACCATCATAATGTACGAAACGTCATAATGAGTTCGCACGACAGATCCAAAATATCCCTCTCGCAGTATTTCAACGCCGTGAACCATCGGCAAGATCAGAACCACTTGCTGAAACTTAGCAGGGAGCCAGTCGACCATAAATGCCGCCCCAGAGAGTGGAAACAGTATATAAGCGGCCGGACCCCAAAGAATTTCCGCGATATGGGTATAAACGGTGAGCGCGCCGATGATTAGCGCAAGCGCGGCTCCGAACCATGCCAGAAGCAGCCATCCGCTGATAACTAACAGCACGTCAATGGGGGGATCCATCCATCCCAGGGATATCCATATCACCGAGAGAACAATAAATGATATTGTTGCCCCCGCAATTTCCAGCAGCACCCTTGAGATAAAGAGATCTAGCACTCGCACATTGCGATGATAGAGCAGGCCTACATTTGGAGGGACTGCCATGGCGGCCCTGTTTGCACAGTTGCGCCAAAGCAGTACTGATGAATAACCGGTGACCGCAAATGCCACGACGGGCAGGCTGGAGCCATGACTGAATCCTGCACCGTACCAAAGTGTAGTAACGCCCAGCGTAAATATCATGGGTTCAAGAAATACCCACAGAAATCCGAGATTATCGCGGCCATAGCGCGTGATGATTTCGCGCATTAGCAGCGCGCCAATGACGCGTAACTGTATGTGAAAAGATTGTCTAATTGACGTTTCAGATTCCACAAGAAAGTCCTAGTCGAGGTGTTCGCGCACACTCGCAATTAGCAGACCCAGTATGCCCCACGCTACAAGTCCCAGAACAAATACCACCAGCACCGATCGCAACCGCCTCGGCTCGATAGCCGTGTCCGGCAAGTTGGGTTGCGCGACGCGCTCCAGGTACAAAGCTTGCCGCTGCGCTTCATTACGGGCGGTTTCAAGCGCAACCATGGCGCCGGCAAGTTGCTTGTCGGCAAACGCACGCTCTAGCGCCAAGCGTTCATAGTCTGATGCCTTGTTGGCGAGGGACCCGGTTCCGCCGGTTACCTTGGCTGATTCGCTATTGATTTCTTTCTGCAGGGTCTCAATGCGAGTTCGCAAGGAAGGTATCTGGGGATTGCTTGGGGTATAGGTAACAAGCTGCGCCAATTGCATTTTGGCGCTAATCAATTCTTCTTGCAATCTCAGCACTGCCTGCAACTGAAAAGATGATTGCTTTTCCGGATCTATCACCGCTCGTTGATTTCGGAACGATGCCAGCGCAAGTGCCGCGTCTTTGGCCCTGCGTTCCGCGTCGCGAACCTCGTTCCGCGCGTATGCAATGGTATCCTGTTGCGCTCTATCGTTAAGCTTATTAACTAGACGCTCGCTCATTTTCAATAGCATTTCATTGATGGCATGTGCGTCCTTGGCGGTAAATGCGCTTACTTTTAGAACCATCACCGTGGAAGTCGAGTCGATTTCCACTGAAACCCGCTTCGGATAATAGCGGAATAGCGCTTCAAAGCTGTCGTCCCAATCCAGTCCAGGAAAGTAATTGAATACATCCATGCCGCCGTTACGAAAAGCCTTGCTTACCTGCATGTTCTTGTCCAACTCCGCAAGTGCATCGCGCGAAAGGATGTAGTCGTGGACAGCATAGGCATCCTGAAGGGAGTGGCTTATGCCCGTGCTTTGCAGCAAATTGCTGAAGAACGATGATGCAGTTTGGCGTTGCGGGGAGCGCACTACAAATCTCGACTCGGAGATGTAGCGATCCGATGCGACAAGTCCAAAATAAATGATACCGGCCAGGGTGGGGACGATAACTGTCAAAATGAAGAGCCAATTGAGGCGGCGTAATCTTGCAATCAGGCCCAACTTTTTGACCGAGGGGGGCGGCAGTGCAATGGTTTCGGTAATTTCACTCACGGCGAGGCGTTGTTCTCTTTTTAATCTACACGTTGGGATCAGAAACTAAGACCGGCCGAGCGAGGGTTCACGAGGCGCGGCCATAGATATCCGAAAACCGGACAATATCGTCTTCACCAAGATATTCACCGCACTGCACTTCAATAAGCACGAGGTCAAGCATGCCCGGGTTTTCCAGCCGATGCTTGTGCCCGGCGGGAATATAGGTCGATTCGTTCGCCCGAATAAAGCGCTCTTCTTCGCCATTGACCACTTTCGCCATGCCGCTTACAACCACCCAGTGCTCGCTGCGATGATGATGCATTTGCAGTGATAGCGTGCCGCCGGGTTTCACGACTATACGCTTGATCTTGAATTCCTTGCCGTCTTCCAGAACGGTATAAGTGCCCCATGGACGATGGACCGTGCGATGCAGTTTGTGTGCCTCATGACCGCGCGCCTTGAGTTCGGTATACAGGTGTTTGACATCTTGCGTGCGGCTTCTGTCAGCGACCAGGAGTGCGTCCGGGGTATCGATGACTACGATATTGTCCAGCCCCACGGCCCCGATTATGCGGTCTGAGCCTCGGATGTGGCAATTGGAAACATCGTGTAAAACAGTTTGGCCTTCAATGCGATTGCCATTGGCATCAGGGGGTACCAAGTCACCCAGCGCGGCCCATGAACCGATATCGCTCCAGCCGATATCGCAAGGGACAATGGCACTATCCGTGGACTTTTCCATGACCGCGTAATCAATGGAAATGCTTGGAACGTGCTCGAAAAGACTCGCGTCAAGCTCTATTTGCGAAAAGCCTTTGGAGGTGGCAACTCGTGATTGCTCAAGGCAACTCGCAACTCCCGCAAGTATTTCCGGGCAATGTTGTTCCATCTCGCGGCGCATGGCGCCTGCAGTGAAGCAAAACATTCCTGAATTCCATAGGTAGCGGCCCGACTCCACGTAGGCCATCGCTTTTTCTATCGAGGGCTTTTCAACAAACTGAACAACACGATTCTTGTCATACTCTATGTAGCCGTAGCCTGTATCAGGGGAAGTTGGCTCAATACCAAAGGTCACGATCTTTCCCGCACTTCCCAGTTTCATAGCCGAGTTTACCGCTTGCTCGAATGATGCTTGATCGGAGATCAAATGGTCCGCAGTCAGAATGAGCAGCAACGTTTCTTCGCCAAAGATCTGCGCGATGCGCAACGTCGCGGCGGCGATCGCCGGCGCCGTGTTTCGTCCGCTTGGTTCGAGTATGAATGTGTTGGCAATACTCGCGCCATTGAGTTCACGGTACTCGTCGTTTATTTTGAATAGCAACTCGCGATTTGTTACCGTAAACACCTCGGATACGTCAGGGATCGCAGTAGCGCGCAAGTACGCCTTTTGCAGAAGGCTTTGTCCATCGTCGAGGCGGATGAAGGGCTTGGGGTGGGTATCGCGCGATACGGGCCAGAGGCGTGAGCCTGCACCACCGCAGAGGATGACTGGAATTAGCTTCATTATTACAAGTTAATGATTAAATTAAATATTAGTTTGCTGCATTTGGGGCACGCCAATTATATACTGAACGCACTATGAACTCGTGGTGCGCGACAGCAGCCAGTCGGCGGCCAAATGAAGTTTTATTTCAGTCGGCAGTGCGATGTCCTTGGGCTGGTTAAGGGCGATGATCTGCAATGTGGCGTTGGGCCAATTGTGTGCGGCATCTTGCAATGCGCGCACTTCGCGCGTCAGTGTTTCGGGGTTGTCGAGCTCAGCGCATACTTGTATCAGTGCATCATCGTTTGTTGGCCACCGGGCATGGAAGTCCACTTCGAATCCGGCGGATGTGCGTACGTAATTCACTTGCGCGCCACGGCGATGCAGTTCGTGCAGGACCGCCGTTTCGAGCGCGTGGCCTGTATTGGCATTGCCGGATCGGTCGTACAGCGCCATCAATCCGGTGTCCACCGGATACACCTTGCGCGGGTTGACCTGCCTGCGTCGCTCCGAATCCGTCGCAAGGTCAACGCTGCACAACAGAAACGCATCTTCCAGATGAGCGAGGTAACTATGCAGAGTATCCTTGCCTACCGCCACGCCGCGCGACTTTAGATCAGCATGAAATCTATTAATGCTGAATGCCTGCGCTGCGTTTCCCAATAGTTGTCTCACCATCCAGTGCAGCACTTGGGGTTGGCTGAGGTTATGCCGTTCAACCACATCGCGCAGCAGTGCCACATCCACATAGGTTCGCAAAAGCTCGAGCCGGTTTCGCGTATCCAGTCCCTGTGCTTCGGGAAACCCGCCGTGGGCCAGATAGTCAATCAGATCTTTGGTGAGCTGGGAGCGTTCGGCCTTGGTCAGGCGTTCGGTCTCTTTGCGTGGCTCTCGGCCCGCGTGTCGCAGCATTTCGCGTAGGCTGAACGGGGACACTGTCGCTTCCATTGCCCTTCCTCGCATGCTTGTGGCCACTTCACGCGACAGCAGGCGCGCGGACGAACCGGAGAGGAATATTTCAATGTTTTCGCTGTCTAGCAAACGCCTGACAAATTGCTCCCAGCCGGGCACGATCTGGATTTCATCGAGAAAAAACGTAGCACGGCGCGCATCGCGCCAAGCGGGGTTTAGTTGATAGAACGATTCGACAACGAGGTCGAGGTCATGAACCCGAAGATCAGCAAGGCGTTCGTCCTCAAAGCTGAAATAAAGCAAGCCCTCGCGTGGCGTGCCACTTGCAAAACGGTCTGCAAGTATCTGCCACAGCAGGCTGGTCTTGCCGGCCCGCCGCATACCAATTACTGCCGTGGCCTTGCCAGCAACGGCGGGCAACCACGTATCCCGGCGTGTCAATGCGGGTAGCGGGGCCGCTTGGGCATCAATGATCTTCTGGCGGAACAGCGTGCGGAATTGACTTTCCATAAAGGACAATTATAACTAAAATTGTCCTTATTATAAGGACAATTTCAAGATCGTAGGCAGTGTGAGGCTGTGAAGACGCGGATCAGGGATAGCCGGGGCCCATCTGCTATCTCTTCGCTAGAGTTCGGAGCGTCCGATTATCGCCTTCGCCGGATTTGCCAGCTTGGCTGGCGTTGAGAAGCCTGTCAGCGCGTCGCTGGCATTCCATTCGCCCATGTTGTACGTGCGCGAATCACGCAAGCCCGACACGCCCTCATGCCATGATATCAGCATGCGCTTACCGATGTCTGCGAAGCCGGGATGTGCGGTCATGGCTTCGCGGACCTGAACCGCGGTGACGGATACCGCATCACCGATGGCTTCGATGATTTTCACCTGCTCTTTTACAGCGATACCGAAAGTGGCCGCGATAAATCGCTGGAGCGTTTTGCCCGGCGTCCAAGTTTTCTTTCCCATGAAGCTAATGCCCGGCGGGCTGTTCTGGTAACCCGCATACACAGAAGTCGTCAACATGTCGTAGACGGGTGACAAGCGCACGTCCTGGCGCGTGGTGTAGAGCAGTGCAATATTCTTGGCGTGGCAATCAGCGTTGCGTAACGCGTAAGTCAAGAGCAAGGTCGTGGCAAGATGGCGAAAGACCTCCCGTTGTCGAGAGCCTGGAACATGGTCGCGCACCGCTTTCGCGATGCGCTCCCATGTAGTGTCATATTTCGCGGCGGGGCGCAGCCCCAGCAAGACGCAGAAGTCTTCCATGCCTGAGTTGGGTTGCCCGTGTTCGTTCACGTCAAAGCGATCGACCACCAAGGCCATGCCATCCATCGACACTTGAGCCTTCGCCGTGGGCATGACTTGGGCCGCCACCTGCATGCAGAAATATTCGTTCAGCGCCGCGAACGGCAGCTTGCTCGATGATCCCTTGATGATGTGGCGGCGCGTCAGCAGCGTTGCGTTCGTGTGCGGGCTGAGTTTGACACTCGCTGTCTGCGCATCGAGGAACTTGGGAACTACACCCGAGACGCCGCTCGCCGAATGTTCACGCACCAAATGCGCGAAAGCTTCTTCGGAGTTGTCACCCTGCAGCAGCGCCGTGACCTCCACCGGCTTGGCGGGTTCATCGAGCTGCGCACCGGGTGCGGCTACTTGGAGTCGGCCCACCATGTTGCGGCCGATCACCGTCAGCAGCGCCGTAGGACTCGCCCCGACGTGCGGGCCGAACTGCTCCTGCAGTACCTGCAGCAGGTAGCCCTCCGGCAGGTTCATCTGAAAGACGGGGTGCAGTTGGTCGTCCCAGCCGTAGGACTCCGTGCGTACGGGCATGGTCAGTGACACGAAATCATTGGCAGCAGTGCCGGCGTGATAGGTCAGCACGCTCTTGAAGTCACCCAGTTGCTCCAGGATGGCGACCTCGCGGCCAAGGACGTAGATTGCAAGCTTCACGATCCGCCCCGTTCCTTGCGCAACTCGTCTAGTGAACCGGATGCGCCTGTTTCGGTGAACTGCAATTCCAAGCCGAGCACAGTCAAAACGGCGAGCAGTTTGCGGGCACCGAATTCGCTCACACGTCCGCGCTCAAGACGTGAAAGCGACTCTTGGGTGATTCCAGCTTGGGTTGCAACGACACCTTGCTTCAGGCCGAGAGCCTGACGCCGGGTCGCTATCGCTGCGCCGAGCTCTAGAAGCGTATTCATTTGATATATAAATCAAAATATTGAATGTTATTCCATTATTTTGACTTATATTTAAAAATATTGCAACCTCCATGGATTGCAATACTATGGAAGTTGGGAGGCTACAGACCCGCAGACCCGTCAACGTCAAATCACCCCAGTCGCCCGCAACTTCGCCTGCTCTTCCTTCGAGCACCCAATCCAATTTAGCACTTCCTCCGTATGCTGCCCCGGCTCCGGCGTCTCACACCGTAGCTTGCGCGGCATCCCCTGAAAATTAAGCGGCGAGGCCACAAACCGGGTGTCGCCAAACAATTTTGTCTTGAGCGGCGCAGCCATTCCGATATGTTGCACTTGTGGGTCGGTAAACACTTTGTCCATGGTGTTGATCGGTCCCGCTGGGATGCCCGCAGCCTCGAAGATTTCGACCCAATGCGCTGCGGGTTTATGTTGGGTAATTTCCGAGATCGCTGCATTCAGAGCAGGGCGATCCTGCGTGCGGCCAACCGCGGTGCTCCATTTAGCGTCGGCTTTCCAGTCTGGTTTGCCCACTGCATCGCAAAAGCGCTCCCATAGCCGGCCCGAGCTTGCGGCGATGTTCATGTAGCCGTCGCTGGTTTTGAACACCCCAGTCGGGGTAAACGTTGGGTGGTCGTTGCCGGTTTGTCCCGGCACTTCGCCCTTGACGAGATAACGTGATGCCTGAAAATCCATCAGGAAGATTTGCGATTCGAGCAGGCTGGTATGTACCCAGCGCCCTTCACCCGTGCGGCTGCGGTCAAACAGCGCCATCGCGATGCCCATCGCCAGAAAACTGCCCGAGCACAGATCGGATATGGGGATGCCCACGCGCATCGGGCCGCGTCCGGCTTCACCCGTAACCGATTGCAGTCCTCCCATGCCTTGCGCGATTTGATCGACGCCGCCGCGCTGGCTGTAGGGGCCGGTTTGTCCGAATCCGCTGATGCTGCCGTAGACCAGTCGCGGGTTCACTTTTTTCAGATCATCGAACGCGATTTTTAAACGACCTTTCACCGGCGCGCGCATGTTTTCCACCAGCACGTCGGCTTTTGCGACCAACTTCATGAAGACTCTGTAGCCTTCCTCGGATTTTAGATTAAGTTGAATCGCGCGCTTGTTGCGATGCAGGTTCTGAAAGTCCGAGCCGTTGCGGCGGCCCACCACATCCTCGCCGCCGGTGGAAGGTGGTTCAACGCGGATCACATCCGCGCCCCAGTCGGCGAGGTGGCGCACGCAGGTGGGGCCCGCGCGCGCGAGTGTCAGGTCGAGTACGATGACTCCAGAGAGCGGCAGATGCGGTTGGTCTTGAGTGTCGGTCATTTTTGGATTCTCACGAGATGGTTGAAACTGTCACGGGTAATTTTACCGCGCTTGACGATCCATCGTGAATCCAACATGCTTTCGGCGATGAACACCATAAACCATGCAGACCTGCTGGTGCGCAACATCGACTGGCTGATCACCGTCGATGCCGGCCGGCGCATCATCCGCGATGCTGCCATCGCGGTGAAGGACGGCAAATTCGCTGCCGTGGGCAAGTCCGCCGCCATCGAGTGCGCTTGGCATGCGGATAAAGTCTTCGACGCGAAAAACACGGTTGTCACGCCAGGGCTGATCGACAACCATCTGCATTCCT
>CAMDLH010000013.1 GCA_945901405.1 Bordetella parapertussis
GGGCGCCGCCGGTGACGCGCGCGCGGCGCGCGCGGCGGGCGTCGGGCTGTACCTGAGCAAACCCACGCGCGAATCGGATCTGTTTAACGCGATCAACGACCTGCTGTCGGGCAATGTACTGGCCGAGCCGCCGGTGGTCAGCGCGCCGCCGCCCATCGTGCAGACTGACGCGCCGCCGCCGGTGGCTGGCGTGGCCGTATCAAAACGCCGCGTGCTGCTTGCGGAGGACAATGCCGTTAATCAGCAGGTGGCGCTGGCGATGTTGCAGCAATGCGATGTTGAAGTCGAAATCACGCACGACGGATCGCAGGCGGTGCAAGCGCATGCGCGAAACCAATATTCGTTGATCCTGATGGATTGCCACATGCCGGTGATGGACGGCTTCGAGGCGATGCTGAAGATACGCTCAACCGAGGAAGCCGCGGCGCAAACAGCCTTGGACAATTCGGCGCAGGTTCGTCCCCGCACACCGATCATCGCCATCACCGCCAACGCGCTGCAAGGCGACCGCGAGCGCTGTATCACCGCTGGTTTTGACGACTACCTGGCGAAACCTTATCGCATGCAGGAGCTGAAGAAGGTCGTCGCGGAGTGGTTAAAACCACTGTAGCCACTTTAGCCGCCGCGCGCGCGATGGCGTGATCATCAACGCGGCCGCGATGCCATTACGGCGCGGCGCACAAACGCTTTTTTCTCCACCGGGTCCTTGATCTCATCGGCGATCAGCAGATAAAGCTCGGCTTCATCACGCGCCTTGGCCGCCGCGCGCTTGACCACCACTTTCGCGACTGCGCCGATATGCTGGGCGAGCGCGGTTTCGGCTTGCTGCAATATCGCGGGTGCAAACTTTGACGTGATGGATTGCGCCTGGGGCGGTGCGGTTGGCTGCGTGGTGGCGCCGGGTTGCGTGATTGGCAACGAGGGGACTGTGCGCGTGAGCGCGGCCTCGGCCGCCAGGAGCTTGCGCAGGGATTCGGCGCGCGCTTTCTCATCAGTGATGTCGCGCACGGCGGCGTTGCACAAATCTTCGTAACTTGCGGCGCGGCGCGCCGCGTTGCGCACCACGACGGTGGCGATGGGGCCCAGATGCCGCGCTAGCTCGGCCTCGACGCGCTTTAACGTATCGCGCTCAAAGACACCCGCGGCGAGCGCGGTGGTAAAGCCGCCGCCAGTGTCGTCACCGGGTTTTTGCGTGCGTGCAAACTCAGCCGCGGCAGGCGGCACGTTGCGCGAGGGCTGCGTGTTGTCGAGGACGCCGCCGCGCGCGATGTTCAGCGTCGCGCGAAACTCAGCGGCCGATTGCGGGCGTTCGTCTTCGTGCGATTTCAGCGCCCAGTCGATGGCCTGCAAAAATTCCGGCGTGTATACCGCCGCATTGCCGGTTTGCGCGGCGGAGGCCATCGAATCGTTGCGGATGCGCGAGGCGGCCTCGACCGGCTTAGCACCCGTCACCATCCAGTAGATGACGCCACCCAGCGCATAGAGGTCGCTCCACGGGCCTTGCTTGCCCGCCGAGTGATATTGCTCGAACGGTGCAAAGCCGGGCGTGACCATGGTGGTCATTTCGACGCCTGCCTTGAGTTCGCGCGCGGAGCCGAAATCGAGCAATACCGGGCTGCCGTCGGCGCGCATGAATACATTCGGCGGCTTGATGTCGCGATGCAGGTAGCCGGCCTTGTGGATGACTTCGAGGCCTTCGAGCAGGGGCGCGACAATGCCGAGCGTGGTCGCCTGCGGCAAGGGGCGGCGCGGCGTCATCCACGAGGACAGCGGCTCGCCTTCGACGAATTCCATCACCATGTAACCGGTGCGGTTCGCCTCGAAAAAACGCATCACGCGCACGATGTTCGGATGGCGAAACGACGCCAGCGTGCGCGCTTCATCGAGAAAGCGCCGCAAGCCCCACTGATACGATTCCGTGTCGCCCTCGGTGCGCGGGCCGAGCGACAAATCGCTCGCGCGCGCCGCACAATCCACCGGCAAATATTCCTTCAGCGCGACCTTGAGATTGAGATTGACGTCGGTCGCCAGATAGGTGAGGCCAAAACCGCCCGCGCCGAGCAGCGACTCGATGCGGTATTCGTTAAGCACATGGCCCGCTGGGAGCGCGCCGGTATTCGCGTGCATCATCGAGCCTTTCGGCGCGTCGAAATCATTTCTGGTCGATCAACTCAATCGCCTTGGCGAGACTACGCCGCATGCGGTTGAACGATTTGGCCAGCGTGGCGACTTCGTCCTTGCCGGTTTCCGGGAACTCCGCGATGTCCATGTCGCCGGTGCTGATCTTGGCGGCGGCATCCGACATTTGCGTGATCGGGCGCACGATGAGCATGCTCATCATGATGTTCAGTATCACGAACAGCACCAGGAACACCGCCGACAGCGAAATCATGAAAGTGTAGAACGCGCGATTGGCGTTTTGTATCGGCAGCGACATCGGCACCTGCACGATTTGCGCGCCGATCACCTCCATGTGCTTCCAGCCGAAGCCGTTGCTGGGCCCGTAGATTTTCACCATCGCGGGCGGCGCTTCGGCGGCGGTGGTGTGGCAGGCGAGGCACGCCTTGTCCTTGATCTGAAACGGCCGCGCGAGATACAGCGATTGCCCGGTCGGCGTCTCGCGCACGCCGCTGATTTCGCCGCGATCAGGCGCGTTGCGAAACGCGTTGACGATATCGGTCTCCCATTCCACCGCCTTGTTGCGCGGATTGGTCGGATTGAGCGTGGCTTCCTTGTACGAATAATCCGCGTATTTCTTGCGCAGCGAATTCATGATTTCCGTCGCGGAATACGCAGGCACGCTTTGCGGGTGAAACGTCTCTTCGCTGTACGGGATCAGCGGGCGTATCTGCGTATTGGTGTAACCGCGCATCGACAGCGCCGCCTCCATCATCACGCCGGCGTTGCGCAACACCTCGTCGCGCGCGTTGCGATGCAGAAGATCATGCGAGATATAGCCAGTGACGCCAAGGCCAATCGCGAACACCAGCAGCAACACCAGATTAAATTTGAGCCGTAATCCCATTTGAGTCCCCGTCAATATTTATCAATAAAAACAAATACTTACAGTGGTGCCCATGTGGATCAAGCGCCCTGCCATCTGCCGAGGGTATACGCCTACTTTGCGGTGGTGGATTTGCCCACGGTCTTGCCGCCCGCGTCCTTGTGCGTGGTGACGTTGCCCTGCGTGGTGGATTTACCCACGGTCTTGCCGCTCGTATCCTTGTGCGTGGTGACGTTGCCTTGAGTTACCGACTTGCCGACTTGTTTACCGGATTTGTCGTAGGTCTTCGTGGTGTTGCCCTGCTTGACCGACTTGCCCGCGCTGGCGCCGGATTTGTTGTAATGCTTGGTGGTGCTGCCTTGCGTCACCGATTTGCCGGCGCTGCCGCCGCTGCCGGTCTTGTGCTTGGTGGTGCTGGATTGCGCGAGCGCGAACGAAGGTATTGCGATGACGGCGGCAAGTACTAATGTTGCGATGGTTTTCATGACTTCCTCCCGATGATGGTTATTGTTGCGCGGCGTCGACACCCGCCAGGCACCCGAACACCGCGCCCTTCAGCACCGACGTGGCGCCAGTATACGTCTTGTAGTAGAGGCCGACTACTTCGCCCGCCGCATACAGGCCGGGTATAGGCACGCCGTCGAGATTGAGCACCTGCGCGCGCGTGTTGACCTTGAGGCCGCCGAAGGTGAGCACGTTGGATGAAATGATCGGCCACGCCCAGTAAGGCACTTTATCCAGCGGTCGCGCCCAGTTTGACTTGGGTATGGCAAGCCCGCGCGTGGCGAGGTCGTCCAGTTCCAGCGCCTTGAATGCGCCCGCCGTGCATGCGGCGTTGTAGTCCTTCACCGTTTGCTCGAACTGCGCGACAGGGATTTTCAATTTGCCGGCGAGTTCCGCTAGTGTGTTGCCGGCGATCGGCGGCTGATCGCTGCGCAGCCCGAGCCTGTAGTTTGGCACATCGTTGAGTTTTTGATCGAGGATGGCGTAGGCGATGCCGTTCGTCTGATTGAAAATCCTGCGCGTGATCGACTCATACACCGCATCCACCGTGCCCGGCGCTTCGTCGGTAAAGCGCACGCCTTCCTGATTCACCAGTATGCCGTAGGGGAAGATGAACACCGAAGGCTCGGGCCGCCCCGAGCGCGGATCGACCGGCTCGGCGTGATAGCTGCCGAAGTCTCCACAGGGCGCCGCGCCGATATCCAGTGCCATGCGGATGCCTTCGCCCTTGTTGTAATAGCCGCCACGCGCCACCGGGCGCAGATACACCGCGCGCGGGCCGATGTAACGCGTCTGCATTTCGTGATTGCCCTCGAAGCCGCCGCAGCCCAGCACGACCTTGCCGCTGAACCGCACGGGCTTGCCCGCGCTGTCGTGCGCGATGAGGCCCGTCACGGCGTTGTTTTCGTCCTGCACGAGGCGCACGGCGGTGGTCTCGTAAAATATCTTCACGCCGAGTTTTTCCGCCGCCGCGGCGAGCGCCTCCACCAGCGCAAGCCCGCCGCCGATGGGCAGCAGGCGCGGCTGCGACTTGGTGAGAAACTGCGTCGGCAAAAAATCAAATTTCACGCCAAAGGTTTTCAGCCACTGCACCGTCGGGCCGCAGGCATTGGCGAACGCGGCGATCAGCTCCGGATCGGCAAAGGAGAGCGTCTTCACGATGGCGGGCCATTGCTCGTACGGCTGTGTCGTGTGCTTGACCAACTCCGGGTCGAGATAGCCGCCGCCGTTTTCCGCCAGATGCGTCTCGAAATCATCGGTGACTTCGGTTTCGCTTTTCATGCGCAGATAGGCATCCGTGTAGCGCGTATTGCCGCCGCGCTCGTCAATGGGCGCGCGCTCCAGCACGGCGACACGCGCGCCGCCCTGCGCGGCGGATACCGCGGCGGAAAGTCCGGCAATGCCGCAGCCGGCAACGACGACATCGAAGGTGTGGGTGGTGATGCTCACGTTTTGTTCTCCCTCAAGCTACAATCCAGCTTCATCTGGATGAGTGCGAAAATATCCAGACCGTCATTCCCGCGCGGGCGGGAATCCATACAGTGTCTCGCGTGCTGCTGCGTTATGGGTTCCCGCCTGCGCGGGAACGACAGGGTTTGGAAGTTATTAATTAAGAGTTTACCCCGAGAAGGAATGAAAAATCATGGCCATGCGCATCTGGCACCAGAGCTTCACTGTTTTACAAGACCTGCCCGCCTACAACGACGCCCTCGCGGCGCATTTCAAAAAAGTTGCGCGGCCCGACACCGAGATCGTCATGCACGGCATGGCCGAGGGCACCTATCCAACGAGTTACCCCGGCACCGACATTTGCTTCGACGTGATTCAGCGCCTGCACGGCCCGCAGTTTTTGCTGGGCGGCATTGCCGCCGAGGAGCAGGGATTTGATGCCTACGCGATCAGCAGCATTCCCGACATCATGCTGCGCGAGTGCCGCGCGTCGCTTAACATTCCGGTGGTGGGCTACGGTGAATCGGCGATGTTGTTCGCGTGCACGCTGGGCGAGAAATTCGGCATCCTCAATTTCATCGAAGGCATGAACGGGCAACTCGCGGACAATGCGCAGCGTTATGGTCTGGGCAGCCGCTTCGTCGCAGCGCGGCAGGTGGGCTTTACCTTCGCCGACGTGCTGAAGGGATTCAGCAACCCGGCGGAATTGATCGAGCGCTTCAAGGCCACCGCGCGCAAAATGATCGCCGAGGGCGCCGACGTCATCATCCCCGGCGAAGCGCCGCTGTGCGTCCTGCTGGCGAAAAATGGTGTCAACCGCGTGGACGACACGCCAGTGATGGATTCGCTCGCCGCGTGGATCAAGATGGCCGAGTCGTTGGTGGACTTGAAGCGCATCAGCGGCCTGTCGCCCAGCCGGCGCGGGTATTTCCAGGCGATGCCACCGCGCGAGCGCTTGAAGGAACTGCTGGCGTTTTATGGGCAGGCGAGGTTGGCGCCGAAGTGAACATGTATCGACATCCTGTAATCAACCACGGCTGAACGCAGATAAACACAGATGAAGACCCAAGATCGTCGTTCCAGCTTGCGCTGGAACGACGAGGTGGGTGGATGACTCGCGTGATGCGCAGATGAACCAAATATGAAAATTCGCTTGACGCTATTAGTGTTGCCTTTGCTGTGTGCCGCGCACCTCGCGGGCGCACAGACGTACCCAACCAAACCGGTGCGCCTGGTCGTTCCTTTCGCCGCAGGCGGCGGCACCGATCTCGTCGGTCGCACCATCGCCACACGCCTCACCGAAGCACTCGGCCAGACCTTTGTCGTCGAAAACCGCGGCGGCGCGGGCGGCGTGATCGGCGCGGACATGGTGGCGAGGTCCGCGCCCGACGGCTACACGCTGATGATGGGCAGCCCCGGATCGATGACCATCAACCCCAATCTCACCACCAAGATGCCGTACGACACATTGCGCGATTTTGCACCCGTGTCGCTCGCGACCATCAGCCCGTTTGTGTTGACCGTGCATCCGTCGCTGCCGGTAAGGAATCTGAAAGAATTCATTGCATTTGCACGCACGCAGCCGGGGCGGCTGAACTACGGCACCTCGGGCAACGGCTCGGTCGCGCATCTGTCCACGGAATATTTCAAGACGCTGACCAAAACCGATTTCGTGCATGCGCCCTACAAAGGCAGCAGCCTCGCGTTAACCGACACACTGGCGGGACAGTTGCAGGTGTTGTTCGACAACCTGCCAGTGGTGCAGCCGCACGTGCGCACCGGCAAGTTGAGATTGATGGGTGTGGGCACGCAACAGCGATCCGCGTTGATACCGCAGGCGCCCACCATCAGCGAGGCCGGCGTGCCGGGCTTTGAAGCCAGCACAGCGTTCGGCGTGCTAGCCCCCGCGCGCACGCCGCCCGAAATCGTCAATCGCCTGAGTCAGGAAATCCAGCGCGGCCTGCACAGCACGGAGATCAAGGAGCGGCTCGCGTCACAAGGACTCGAAGCCGTCGGCAGCACTCCGCAGCAGTATGAAGCGCACATGCGCGCGGAGTTGGCGAAATATGCGCGGATAGTCAAGAGCGCTGGGATCAGGATTGAGTAGCTTGAGCCGCTAACTTTCCTGGGTATAGCAGTAATGCTATACTTGCGCAATGGACTGGAAGATTGAGTATTACAGCGAGGCGGTGCAATGCGAAATTCTTGCGTTACCTGCCGGGCTACTCGCCCGATATATCCACCTAACGGACCGGATGATTGCTTTTGGTCCAAACCTTGGCATGCCTCATACTTCCTCCATGGACAAAGGCTTGTTCGAGCTTAGGCTCAAGGCCACGGAAGGAATTGCACGGGTATTTTTTTTGCAAGATTGGGACAAAGCATCGTCATGTTGCATCAGTTCGTGAAAAAGTCCCAAAAGACGCCACCGAAGGAACTCAAGATTGCAAGACGCAGAATGAAGGAGATGCAAAATGCTTAGTCACCGTACACTCAGGGCGCGGGCGCTGGCCCGCCCGGACGTTAAGGCCGAGTATGATCGGCTCAAACCAGAATTCGCGTTTCTCGATCAAATTTTAGTTGCGCGGAAAGCCGCCGGGCTTACCCAGGAAGAAATTGCCCGCCGTATTGGAACAACTCAGTCCGCTGTTGCGCGGCTGGAGTCCTGTTCAGGTAAATACTTGCCTTCGCTTACCACGCTGCACAAGTATGCGGATGCCGTTGGCTGTCGTATTGAAATCAAATTGGTCAAGGGCCGCGATCTAGCCAGACGATCCAACGGACGCGCCGCAAGCGCTCGCCGCTGAGCGCAGCTGTTAGCGCCACCAGCGAGGCTCAATGGCAATATCGCAACCGAGCAATCAGCAGGGCGTCTTTGTCTGGTTTGTAAAGCAACCGATGTTCGTCGTTGATGCGCCTTGAAGAGTCAATCGTTGCGAGCAATCGGCGCGCATTGGCGGGGCTGCGAAAAAGGTATGCCGATTCTTCCTGTGATTTAAAGTCTTCGAGCGACAGGATGACTACCGGCTGATCGCCGTTGCGCGTGATGATGAGCGGTTCGTGGTCGTTGCACACCTGTGCCAGCCCCAGCGCACGTTTGAATGCGCGTTGGAACGTAGTCTCGTGCGCATGGTGCGCATGGTGGTGCCGCTCTATGCCGCGGCATGGATCGGTTGATACGCCATCAACAAATGTTCGCCGTCCAGAAACTGAAAAATGCGCTTTACTTCTTCCGCGGAAAGAACCACCGGCAAACGCCTGACTTGCCGCGGACGGCCGATCTCGTCGAGCCACGGCAATTCCACGGCAAGAACCTCGCCATACAAGAACAGCAAGGCCGACAACGCGTTACGGTGCGCTGACGCCGACACCTGACGCTCGGAAGTCAGCCACATTAGAAGCGCCTCAACCTCACGCCTCAACCTCAGGCTTGCCCATTTCGCGGGGATGCCGTAACTTGTGAAAATGAATAAATGCCCGCACCCAATGCACGTAAGTTTTCTCGGTACTAAGGCTGTAATGCTTGTAGCGGATGCGTTCGCGAAGCTGATCAAGCAGCCGTACCGAGGTCAACGGCGGATAACTAGTTAGAGCGCTCAGGAATTGCCATTTCTACAGTCTTCCGGATGAAAAACGTACTGTTCATTTGCAGCCAAAACAGACTTCGAAGCCCGACAGCGGAATAGGTGTTCTCGTCACGCCCAAATATCGAGTGCTCGTCGGCGGGTCTCAACCACGACGCGGAAAATCCAGTTACACCCGAGTTGGTCGAATGGGCCGAAATCATCTTTGTTATGGAAAGATCCCATCGCAACAAACTAACGTCGAAATTCAAAAAATACCTAAACAACAAACGTGTCATCTGCCTCGACATTCCAGACGACTATGAATTTATGGACCCGGTACTTGTCTCGCTTCTCAAAGCAAAGGTCGCACGCCATCTACCGTCATGAACCAAAAGACCTCGTAGGGCGCATTAACCGAAGGGCAATGCGCCGTATTTGGCACTGCACGTTTGACATGCGGCGCAATGCGCTGCGCTTATTGACGCCCTACGCGCTGCGGTATCATCACGCCTCAACCAAGGAAGAACCATGCCCACCTATCTCAAGCAACGCCTAGCCCAGGATGTCACCGACGCCCTCGATCAAAAAGTGCGGCACACGGTGGAATCGATACTCGACGACGTAAAAAAGCGCGGCGACGCCGCCGTGCGCGAGCTGTCGGCGAAATTCGACAAGTGGTCGCCGGCGAGCTTCAAGCTGTCACAAGCCGAACTCGACGCCATTATGAAAAAAGTGCCGGAGAGCACCATCGACGACATCAAGTTCGCGCAGGCGCAGATACGTAACTTCGCGCAGCATCAGCGTGCGGCGCTGAAAGACATCGAAGTCGAAACGCTGCCAGGCGTGAAGTTAGGCCACAAGAATATTCCCGTCGATAGCGTCGGCTGCTATGTGCCGGGCGGGCGTTATCCGATGGTGGCTTCCGCGCACATGAGCATTGTCACCGCGCGCGCGGCGGGCGTGTGCCGCGTGATCGCGTGTACGCCGCCGAACCAGGGCGCGCCGCACGCCGAGACCATTGCCGCGATGGTGCTGGCGGGCGCGGACGATATTTACGTGATGGGCGGCGTGCAGGCCATCGCCGCGATGGGCGTGGGCACGCAGACGATTGTGCCAGTGGATATGCTGGTGGGGCCGGGCAATGCGTATGTGGCCGAGGCCAAGCGCCAGTTGTTCGGGCGCGTGGGTATTGATCTGTTGGCTGGACCGACGGAAATTCTGGTGATCGCCGATGACACGGCCGACGTGGAAATGATCGCCACCGATCTCCTGGGGCAGGCCGAGCACGGGCCGACGAGTCCGGCGATTTGCATCACTACTTCACGCAAGATCGCCGAGGCGCTGCCTGCCGAGATCGAACGTAAGTTAAAAGTGCTGCCCACTGCCGATGTGGCGGGTGTGGCGTGGCGCGACTATGGCGAAATCATCCTGGTTGACTCGATTGACGAAGCAGTAAAGGAAGCCGACCTTCAGGCGGCCGAGCACGTGGAAGTGCTCACACGCGAGCCACGCTACTTCTTGCAACACATGAAAAACTACGGTGCGCTGTTCCTCGGCCCGCAGACCAATGTGTCGTACGGCGACAAGGTGATCGGCACCAACCATACTTTGCCGACCATGGGCGCGGCGCGTTACACCGGCGGACTGTGGGTGGGCAAGTTTTTGAAGACCTGCACCTATCAGGAGATCAGCAACGAAGCGAGCGTAGTTGTTGGTGAGTATTGCTCGCGGTTGTGTGCGATCGAGCGCTTCTGGGGGCACAAGGAGCAGGCGGATTTGCGGCTGCGCAAGTATGGCGGGCAGAACGTGGGGCTTGGAGCAAAGTAGGATGCTGGTGAGCGCAGCGAACCGCATCGGTGGCAGGCACAACTCGCGAGCGTTGGGGTTCGCTGCGCTCACCGCCAACCTACGAACACCCATGCGAGGAGTGTCAGAGTGACTATTTCCGGCGACGTAAGCCACAAATTCCGCCTCGAAGGCCGCACGGCTTTAATAGCGGGCGCCGGCCGTGGTATCGGCCGCGCGTCAGCCATCGCACTCGCGCATGCGGGCGCCGAGGTGTGGTTGATGTCACGCACGCAAAATGAACTCGATTCAGCGGTGAACGAACTCGCGGCCGCGGGCAAGCGTGCTCACGCATTGGTGTGCGATGTCACCGACACCGCGGCGGTCAATCGCGCCGTGGCCGCATTGCCCTCGCTCGATATTCTGGTCAACAACGCCGGCACGAATATCCCACAACTGTTTGTCGATGTCAGCGAGGCCAATCTTGATAAAGTGCTCAACCTGAACATCCGCGCGATTTTCACCACGGCTCAGGCGGCGGTGAAAAAAATGCTCGAATCGCCCAAACGAAAAACGCGTGGCGCGAGCGTCATCAACATCACTTCGCAGATGGGCCACGTGGGCGCGCCGACGCGCACGGTGTATTGCATGACCAAGCATGCGATCGAGGGTTTCACCAAGGCGCTGGCTGTGGAGCTTGCGCCGCAAAACATAAGGGTGAATTCCATCGCGCCGACGTTTCTGGAGACGCCACTGACCGCACCCATGTTCGCCAAGCCCGAATTCGCGAAGTGGGTGATGGACCGCATACCGCTTTCGCGGTTGGGTCAACTTGATGAGGTGGCCGCGGCGGTGGTGTTTGTTGCCAGCGACGCCGCGTCGCTGATGACCGGAACCAGCCTCGTCATCGACGGTGGCTGGACGGCGCAATAACTATCAGCGTTTGAAAAAGGTGCGCTTGGGCGCGGAGTAGGCCGGGCGCTCGTCCTTGTGACGAAAGCTGATGCGCGCCTTGCTCATGTCGTAGGGCGACATTTCGAGCGTGACTTTATCGCCGGCGAGGATGCGGATGCGGTGCTTGCGTATCTTGCCCGATGCGTAGGCCGTCACTTCGTGGCCGTTTGCCAGCGTCACGCGAAATATCGTGTTCGGCAACACTTCGTTCACAACACCTTCAAATTCAATGGTTTCTTCTTTAGCCAAGTGTATTCTCTCGATGATTCACTTAACCGCGCGGACGGCCTGGTGTGTCGCCACACCCGATCGTCCACCGGATTAAAATCAGACCGCTTTAAGGTTGGTGGCCGAGAAACGGCCGTCGGGGCCGCGCTCGGAGTCGAACGAAACCTGCTGGTTTTCGGCAAGCGTTTTAAGGCCTGCGCGCTCGACCGCGGAGATGTGCACGAAAATATCTTTCGAGCCGTCTTGCGGTGCGATGAAACCAAAGCCTTTGGTGGGATTAAAAAACTTTACGGTGCCAGTAGCCATGTGGTTCTCCTGTTAGGCTGGCCGTGCTCAGGATTGAACACGGCATCAAATGACCAATCGAGGAAGACCAACAAGGTGCCCTGTGGACCTAGAAGGCGAGCGGGACTAACCGACAACCAATTTGAGCGCAGCAGTATGGGCGTAGCGGGGTGGTTTGGCAAGCAATTAACGCCGTCAATTTTTCGATGTTTGCCACGGTAAAGCGATGATTTGGTTATGATTTAGCCACGAATGGCGCCGGGCTTTGGCAGCGCGCCCTTCGGCCCGAAACCGTGTACGCCCTGACGAAGTGCCTGGAGTGCTGGAGATATCAAGTGCAAATCAGTGTCGCGAGATTGGTGTTGGCCCTTGCGTGCTCGTGGCCATGCGCCAGCATGCATGCGCAGATTTACCCGGCGAAGACCATTCGTTTTATTTTGCCGTTCTCGCCGGGCGGCGGCACCGATGTGGTGGCGCGCACGCTGGGGCAGAAAATGACCGAGCAGTTCGGCCAGCAAGTGGTGATCGACAATCGCGGCGGCGCGGGCGGCATTGTCGGCGTGCAGATGGCGGTGCAGGCCGAGCCTGACGGCCACACCATCATGCTTGGCATCCCGGCGGTGATCACGGTCAGCCCGGCGGTGTTCAAGAATCTGCCGTTCGACCCGATCAACGATCTGGCGCCGGTGGGTTTTGCGGGCACTTCGAACTACGTGCTGTGTTTGCATCCTTCGGTGCCTGCCGGTTCAGTGAAGGCGCTGGTTGCGTTGGCGAAACAACGGCCGGGCCAGCTTACCTACGCGGCGAATTCAGGGGGGGCGGGCAATCAGCTCGCGGGCGAGTTGTTCAAGTCGATGACGCGCATCGACATGCTGCACATACCGTATAAAGGCGGCGGCCCGTCGCTGATCGCCGTGCTCGCGGGCGAAGCCAACATGATCTTCGGCAGCCAGCTTACCGTGACGCCGCACATACGCACCAAGCGGCTGCGCGCGCTCGCGGTCACCAGCGCGCGGCGTACGGCGGCGCTGCCCGATTTACCGACCATCGCAGAGGCGGGCGTGCCGGGCTATGAGGTCGATGTATGGTTCGGCGTATTCGTGCCGAAAAAAACGCCGCAACGGATCATCGATATACTCAACCAGAACATAGTCAAAACCATGAGTGACGCAAGCGTGATCGCGAGCCTCTCCACGCAAGGCATGGAGGCGCGCGGCAGCACCCCCGCGGAACTCGCGCAACGCATACAAAGCGAAACCGTGAAGTGGGCCAAGCTGGTGAAGGAAGCCGGCATCAAGGCGGAATAGGAGACGTTTAAATGACCAACGTAGTCACCGATGCAATCACCGTAACGCCGCTCGGCAGTACCATCGGCGCGCAAATCGATGGCGTGAATTTGCGCGAGCCGGTCTCATCTCAGACCAAAGACGGGATCATGGCGGCGTGGATGAAGCACATGGTGCTCAGATTTCGCGGGCAGCAGGGCATGAGCACGCAGCAGTTGGTTGATTTCTCCAAAACCTTTGGCGAGCTCGACCGCGCGCCGATACCCACCAACAAGACCGGCAAGCCGTATCTCGCGGAGTTTCCGCAAGTCACCGCGATTTCCAACATCGTCGTCGATGGCCAGCCCATCGGCGGGCTGGGCGCGTACGAGGCCGAGTGGCACACGGATATGTCGTACAACGACAACACGCCGAGTGCGAGCATCCTCTACGCGATTGAAATTCCGCCGGGCGGCGGCGACACCTGGTTTTGCGACATGTATGCGGCGTACGAAAAACTGCCCGCCGAACTTAAAGCGCGCATCGCCAATCTGCAATGCGTGCACGACGCCAGCCGCAACAGCGTGGGCGCGCTGCGCAAGGGTTACAAGGAAGTAGCCAACTCGAGCGAGACCGTGGGTGCGCACCATCCGCTGGTGCGCACACATCCGGTGACCAAACGTCGCGCGTTGTTTCTCGGGCGGCGGCTGAATGCGTTCATCCCTGGCCTGAGTCTGGCCGACAGCGAAGCGCTGCTCGATACGCTGTGGCAACATGCCGTGCGCGCCGAGGCCACGTGGGTGCAGCAGTGGCGCGTGGGTGATGTCATCATCTGGGACAATCGCTGCAGCATGCACCGCCGTGATGCGTTCGACCCTGGCACGCGGCGGCTGATGCATCGCACGCAGATCGCGGGGGAGCGCCCGTATTGATTGCATTCGATACGTTAGAATGTATAATAACTGATTGTTTTTAAAGGATTATTCATGAAGCTCTATTACTCTCCCGGCGCGTGCTCGCTGGCACCGCACATCGTGCTGCACGAGGCCGGCTGCGAATTTGAAATCGAGCGTGTCGATATCCCCAACAAAAAAACCGAGTCCGGCGCTGACTACTGGGAGATCAACCCCAAGGGCTACGTGCCCGCGTTGAAGCTCGATGACGGCAACGTGCTGACCGAGGTCGCGGTGATCCTGCAATACATTGCCGATCAGAATCAGTCCGCGCATCTGGCGCCCAAGTTCGGCGGCATCGAGCGCTACCACTTGCTGGAGTGGCTGAACTTCATCGCCACCGAAGTGCACAAGCAGATTGGCGCGCTGTTCAATCCGAAAATGACGCCCGAGATGAAAGCCGTGCAACTCACCGTGATCGAGCGGCGCATGAACGCGCTGGACAAAATGCTGGCCGGCAAGGAATATTTAATGGGCGAGAGTTTCAGTATCGCCGATGCGTACCTGTTCAACATTCTGTTGTGGACCAAAAAGCACGACATCGATCTTGGCCGTTGGCCGAACGTCGGCGCGGTGCAGGCGCGCGTCGCCGCGCGCGCCAAGGTGGTAGCGGCGATGACGGCGGAAGGCCTCATCAAGTAGCGGATTTATTTTGCCCGTAAATTTCATATAGTTAAGGACCGCAGCCGTGATCAGCACCGAACAACTGGTAGGTAATTTCAAGCGCATTCTGGATGAGCTGCTTGCCAAGACCAATGCGAGCCGCACCACCCTGCGGCTGGACGTGCCCGCACGAGGGTTTCAAGTCAACGGCGTGGTTACCGAGGCGCTGGCGCCCGGCATCAAGTCGATTGCCGCCGAGACTTCGCTGCAACAACGCAAATCGCAGACCGCGGGTTTTCTCGAGCAGAATCGACAAATCCTGGTGCAGAACGATTGCGCCAATGCCGTGCCCAATCCGCCGAAAGAACTCATGCAGATTTACGGCACCAAGGCGCAGATGATGGCACCGGTGGTGCGCGGCGCGGACATGGTGGGCTGGCTCTCGGTGCACTACAACCTGTCCACGCGCGATTGGAGCAGCGAGGATGTCGCCGCGCTGGAAGCGGCCCTTGCCGCCACGCACAAGGAGATGGATGTGATGGACAAGGGCGTGCCGCAATAACGCTGTTGATGCGGTGGTAGCAAACACATGGCGCATAAAGCCGGGTTGGTGGGCGTAGGCATCATGGGCTCGGCGATTGCCGTGAATCTCATCAAGGCCGGCTTCACGGTGGCGGGCTTCGATGTCGACGCCGCGCGCATGCGTGAGCTTGCGGCGGCGGGTGGCATCGTGGCGGATTCGCCTCGCGCCGTCGCGCAAGCGTGCGACATCGTTGTCACACTGCTGCCGGGCGTTGATATTCTGCACAACGTAATTGCCGCGGCGGATGGTTTGATCGCCGCGAATAATCGCAATCTGGTGGTGGCCGACTGCGGCACGTTCGACATCGCGGGCAAGCAGCGTTGCCGCGCGGCGCTTGAGGCCGCGGGCATGGCGATGCTCGATTGCACGATCAGCGGCACCGGCGCGCAGGCGTTGAGCGGCGATCTCGTGGTCTACGCCAGCGGAGATGAAACCGGATACGCTCGCTGCGCGATGGTGTTTGCCGCGTTTGCGCGCGCGCATCACCACGTGGGTGACTTCGGCAACGGCAGCAAGATGAAGTACGTGGCAAATCTGCTGGTGGCGATACACAACGCGGCGGCGGCCGAGGCGATGGTGCTGGCACAATGCGCCGGGCTGGATTTGCAAATGGTCTACGATCTTGTCAAAAGCGGCGCGGGCAACTCGCGCATGTTTGAACTGCGCGCGCCGCTGATGGTCGAGGGCGAATACGGCCGCAACGTGGCGTCAAAACTCGATCTCTGGCAAAAAGACATGCAGGTGATCGGCGCTTACGCGAAAGAGCTCAATTGCCCTGCGCCCTTGTTTGCGCAGGCGGCGCAACTTTATAACGCGGCCATCGGGCAAGGGCACGGTAAGCTCGACATGGCCGCCGTCTGCGAGGTGCTTGAAGGGTTGGCCGCCATCGAGCGCGGCGTGCCTCGCGGCTGAGCGCGCGTTACTCGGGCTTGATGCCCACCTGCTTGATGATCTGCGCCATGCGCGGATAATCCGTGGTGAGCGCTCGGGTTACATCCTCCGCCGGCCCGCCCTGCACATCGAGCGCCTGCTGCGTCAATATATCGCGCACGTTTTGCATGCCGAGGATCTTTACCGATTCGGTGTTGAGCCGCGTAATGATGTCCGCGGGCGTGCGCGCGGGCGAGAGTAGCGCAAGCCATTGCTCGTATACATAGCCGCGCACGCCGGCTTCCTGCACCGTGGGCACGTCGGGCAGCAATGAAGAACGCTTGGCGCCCGCCATGGCAAGCGCGCGCAATCGATTCGACTTGATATGCGGCAGCGGCGAAGACAGGCCGTTGAACATGGCTTGCACGTGCCCGCCAACGACATCAAGCGTCGCGGCCGGCGCGCTCTTGTATGGCACGTGCAGCAGGTTTACGCCCGCGGTGTTCTTGAATAATTCCATCGCCAGATGCTGCGGGCTGCCCACGCCGCCGGACGAATACAACACCTGGCCGGGCCGCGATTGCGCAAGCGCTGTTAATTCCTTGATAGACTTTGCCGGCAGGCTCGGATGCACTACCAGCACCGTGGGTATCGTCACCAGCATGGTGATGGGCGCGAAACTCTTGAACGAGTCGTAACCGACTTTCGCATAAATATGCGGCAGGGTGGCCATGATGCTGCTGTTGAGCGCGGTGAGCGTGTAGCCATCTGGCGCGGCGCGCGCCACGCGTTCCGCGCCGATAAGCCCGGCCGCGCCCGGCTGATTTTCGACAACGACTTGCTGTTTGAGCGCCGTGGAAAGCCGCTCGCTCAACGTGCGCACCGCCACATCCGCCGCGCTGCCCGCCCCCAACGGCAATACGATGACGATCGATTTGGACGGATACGCTGGTTGCGCGGTTGCCGCAAGCGGCGATGCCGACACGATGGCGCCGAGTGCGATGGTCAGTGTGGTTTGGGTGAACTTCATGGTGGCATCGCCAATGAACGGTTAAAGAAAGCGTCATTGTAGTGAGAAACCGGCGTTGCCTCTATACCGTGGTTACGGTAGCGGCGCCCTCACTAGGGCGCGGCCCAGGGATTGCACAAGCCCGCCTCGCTAGCTTCCAAATCGCTGGTATTACGCGTGACAATGGTGAGTTGGTGTTGCAAAGCGGTGGCTGCTATCAGGCCGTCAATAGCCGGCATGGGCTTGCCCTGTTTTTCGAGTCGCGCCTGCATTTCACCCCAGCGCAGGCAAACGTCCGCGCCTAAGGGCAAAACCCTGTCGCCAAATCGCTGGATGACGTTTTCCGCGAGCCACTTTTGCAGAAACGTCTGGCGCTTGCCCGGGGTGAGTTTTTCGATGCTTCGTTTGAGCTCGCCCAGTGACAGCGCCGACAGGTACAGCGACAACTCGTCTTGTTGTGCAAACCATTGCACCACGCGTGGATCGGGGGCGGGCTTAACCAGTTCGGAAATCGCGCAGGTGTCGAGCAGAAATCTCACGGGTCAAAGGTCTACTGTGCGCGGCAAATCCCGGCTGCTTGAAACATCGAGCTCAACGGCATATTCGGCGGGCACTTGCAGGCATTCGAGCAGGCTGCCCTTGGGCTGCTTCAGGCGGCGGTATTCCTCGGCGGACACGATCACCACCACCTCACGCCCGTGACGAGTGACCGTCTGCGGGCCGTGGGTCAAGGCTTCGTCCACGACTTCGCTGAAGCGATTTTTTGCTTCCTGTAATTGCCATTGAGTTTTCATGGTGATTTTCAATTCTATCTAGTCTGGCTATAATAGCCGGGATGGGCGCGTTTTGCCATGGCGTGCCCCGGAATACGCTACTTCCGGGCATATTTTTATAAGTATTGGTTTTTAAAAGAAAAATTGCCCGCCATTGCCGTGTGCCAGCGCTACTTCGCACTTGGGCACTTGCCGCTTGCCGCATTCGCCGCGCACCTGGCTTATCGCTTCGATCAGCGCGATGTTCAACGGCGCTTCGCCCTTGTAATGCGTGGCGGTGGTGGCGTGCACGGTGCCCAGTCCCTTGGACACGCGCCACTCGATGTTAGTGCTGCCGCTGCCGGGCGCCACGACGCGAGCATAGAAAAACGGTGTCTATTCAGGTTCGGTAGCAAGAAAACATTCTCACCGCGGAGGCGCAGAGACGCAGAGAACCCCCGCAGAGAACTGCTTTCCTCTGCGGGGGTTCTCTGCGCCTCTGCGGTGCAACTTTTTCAAATCGGCTAAATGGTTATCCCCAGGTTGCTTGCGCTCGATATTGCGTTTCAACCGGCGCGTGCGTATTGTTGCGCTCCATCATGGATACAAATAGTTCCCCGTCCTTCGAGGTCAGCGGCGCACGCGTCACGCGGCTGGAGGATTACCGGCTGCTCACCGGCGCCGGCACGTTTGCCGCGGACTGGAATCTGCCGGGGCAGTTGTACGGCCATTTTCTGCGCACCGACCGCGCGCATGCGCGCATCGTTTCGCTCGATGTCAGCGCCGCGCGCAAGCATCCGGGTGTGCATGCGGTGCTCACGGGGGATGACGCGGTGCGCGCGGGATACGTGCAGCCGGTGAGTTTTTTTACCTTCGCCGGCAAGAATGGCGCGAAGCCGCTGCTGCCGCAATGGACCGTGCTCGCGCATGAACGTGTGCGATTTAATGGCGAGCCACTGGCGTTCGTGGTGGCTGAGTCGGCGCTGATTGCGCAAGATGCTTGCGCGCTGATTAAAGTCGAATACGAAGAACTGCCTTGCGTGGTTGATGGTGAATCAGCACTTGCGCCGGGCGCGCCGGTGCTGCATCAACACATACCCGGCAATCAGTCCTTTGAATGTGAAGCGGGCGACGCGGCCGCAACCGAAGCGGCATTCGCCGCGGCCTCGCACGTGACTCGCATGCGCATCACCAGCACGCGGGTGGTGCCCAGCCCGATGGAGCCGCGCGCGTGCCTGGTTGCGTTCGATGAGCGTAGCGAGAGTTACACAGTACACTCGTGCGTGCAGGGCGCGAACATGCTGCGCATGCAATTGTCGGGCTACACCAAGGTGCCGGAAGACAAACTGAAAATCGTCGCGCGCGATGTCGGCGGCGGTTTTGGCAGCCGTAGCATGGGTTACCCGGAATACTGCGTGGCGATGCTCGCCGCGCGTGTCACGGGGCGGCCGGTGAAATGGATATCGACACGCTCGGAGGCATTTCTCGCGGACAATCACGGCCGTGGCAGCGTGGTGCAAGGTGAACTCGCGCTCGACACGCACGGCAAGTTTATCGCGATGCGCCTTGACTGGATCGCGGAGGTCGGCGCCTACATGACGCCGCCCGCGGCGGCGGCGACCATACGCAATCCGATGGTGAGTTTCGCTGGCGCGTATCGCATACCCGCGTTGTATGGCCGCTGGCGCGTGGCGCTGACCAACGCCGCGCCCATCGGCAATTATCGCGGCGCCGGGCGGCCCGACATCTCCTACGTGGTGGAGCGGCTGGTGCAGCAGGCGGCGGCAGAATTGAACATTGACGCGGTGGAGCTCCGTCGCCGCAATTACATTCCGCTGGAAGCGTTTCCGTATAAAACGCCGACCGGCTCGGTGTATGAAAACGCGGATTTTTCCGGCTTGATGGACAAAGCGCTCGCGGCAGCCGATTGGGAAGGTTATGAGCAGCGCCGTGCCGCGTCACAAAAAGCGGGCAAGCTGCGCGGGCGCGGCATCGCAACCGTGATTGAAACCACCGCCGCCGGGATGTACGACAAGGATCAAGTCGCGCTGGAGGTGGATCGCGAGGGGCGTGTGACGGTGCACTCGGTGCCGCACTCACAGGGGCAGGGCCACGAGACCACGCTCGCCATGCTGGTGGCGCGCGCGCTTGAAATCCCCGTCGAGCGCGTCATCGTGCGTCAGGGCCTCAACGAACCGCCGCTCATGGGCAACCACACTGGCGGTTCGCGCAATACCGTCGGCCCTGGCACCATCTGTCACCTCACGGCGTTGAAGCTGATCGAGCAGGGCCGGGGACGCGTGGCGGAGCAACTCGGCGTCGAGCCGTCGCAGATTCGTTATGCCAAGGGCGCCTACACGTGTGCAGAGCCAGCGAACACCATCGCGCTCGCCGAGCTGGCAGGCAGCGAAAAATTCAGCATCATCGGTGAAGGCTCGTTCGGCGCGACCTTCCCCAGCGACTGCCATATCTCCGAAGTCGAGGTCGATCCCGAAACCGGGCAGACGACGGTTGTTGCATATGTCACCGCCGATGACTTCGGCGTGGTGATCAACGACACCATCGTCGAGGGGCAACTGCATGGCGCGGTGATGCAGGGCGCGGGACAGGTGTTCGGCGAGCACGCGTTATACGACCCGGCAAGCGGACAATTGCTCACCGGCAGCTTTCTGGATTACACAATGCCGCGCGCGGGAATGGTACGCGACATCAACATGAACCATCACCCCACGCCGTCGCGCGTCAGCCCGCTCGGCGTCAAGGGCATGGGTGAAGCCGGCCTGACCGGCGCGCTGCCTGCGCTGACCAATGCGGTGATGGATGCGTTGCGTCCGTACGGCATCGCGCACCTTGATATGCCGCTGACGCCGGCCAAAGTCTGGGCGGCGATACAGCGCGGCAAATTACCGTAGGTTGGAACGTGCAGCGGTTCCGACGTTTTTGCGATCTTGCTTACACCGCTGCCGGAACCGCTGCGCGTTTCGACCTACGTACTGTGCTTTGCAAAATTTCCACGGATGATGCACCCTAACGCCCAACGCATTTAACGGAGACCCACGTGCGACTTGGCTACTTCACCATGCCGATGCACCCGGAGGATCGTAGCTGTACCGAGACTCTGGCTGAGGATCGGGAGGCGATTATTCTTGCCGACAAGCTCGGCTTTTATGATGCTTTTGTCGGTGAGCATCTCACCGAAAAGACCGAAAACGTCACCAGCAGCCTGCTGTTTCTGGCGACGCTGATCAACAGCACGCAGAACATCAAGCTCGGCACGGGCACCTGCAATCTGTCGCAGCAGCATCCGGTGATTTTCGCTTCGCACGCAGCGATGTTTGATCATCTGGCGAAAGGCCGCTTTATTTTCGGCATCAGCGCGGGCGCGCTGCCGTGCGACGCGGAAGCGCTGGGTAACCTCGATCAGGATCGCAACAAGATGTTCGCCGAATCCATCGACGTGATTCTGGCGATCTGGGAGCGCGAGCCGCCGTACGACATCGATTTTCCGGACAACCGCTTCAAGGTGTCGGTGGCGAAGATGCAGGACAAGAACATCGGACGCGGCCATCTTTACAAGCCGTATCAGAAGCCGCGGCCGGAGATCGTGGGTACTGTCGTGGCGCCCTTCTCCAAGGGCGTGATTCAGATGGGGCAGCGCGATTTTCATCCGCTGTCGGCGAACTTTTTGTTCGCGAAATGGCTGCCGAGCCACTGGGCGAATTACAGCGAAGGCAAGCGCAACGCGGGGCAGACCGCGGACCCGGCCGATTGGCGCATCGCGCGCACCATCTTCGTAGCTGACGACAAAGCCACGGCGAAAAGCTACGGACGCGACGACCCGCGCAGCCCGTACCGTTATTACTGGAAGCAATTGACTTACAAGATGATGAAGGCCAAACGCCACGTCATTTTCAAGAACGACCAGTCCGAGCCGGATAGCGCCATCACCGAGGATCGCGTGCTCGACAACCTGGTGATTTACGGCACAGTGAACAGCGTGGTGGATCAGATTTTGAAACTGCGCGAGCAGGTGGGTGATTTCGGCGAGCTGGTTTACGCCGGGATGGATTGGGTCGATCCGGCACTCACCAAGCGCTCAATGGAATTGATGGCCACCGAAGTGATGCCGCGCGTGAATGCGGCCATAAGTAACAGTTTCAACAGTGCGCGCGAGGGTATGGTTGTCAAAGCAGCATGATGGTAAGTATCTGTTTTAAATGATATATGACTGAATATTATTTTCGCGGTGCTGTTGTGGCGGCGCTGTTGACCGTGACCGCGTCGGCAATGGCTCAACCATATCCGTCCCGGCCCATACGCATGGTCACGCCCACCGCCGCGGGCTCGGGATCTGATGTCGTCGTGCGCATCATCGGAGGCAGGTTGTCCGAGGCGCTGGGCCGGCAAATCGTGGTGGACAACCGCTCGGGGGTGAGCGGCCTGCTTGCTGCAGAACTCGTGGCGAAGGCCGCGCCCGATGGCTACACGCTGGGCATGGTGACGCTCACGCAGTTGATGGCCACTGTGCTGTATCAGCGCTTTCCGATGGATCGCGATTTCGCGGCCTTGTCGCGCGTGGGCGCGACGCCGTTCGTGATCGTGGCGAGTCCGCAGTTGCCGGTGAAATCGATTGTCGAGCTGATCGCTTATGCAAAAGCGCGACCGGGGCAGGTGTTGTATGCGTCCGGCGGGCAGGGTTCGACGCCGCATCTGTGCACCGAGATGTTCAAGAGCATGGCGGGCGTGGACATGGTGCATGTGCCTTACAAGAGCAGCATCCTCGCCACCACCGAGTTGGGCGCGGGGCAGGTGCATATCCTGTGTTCGGCGGTGCCCACGCTGCACGCCACGCTGCAAAGTGCCAAGGCACGCGCGCTCGGCGTGACGTCACGCAACCCCAGCAAACTCGCGCCCGGCGTGCCGACGGTGGCGGCGGCGGTGCCCGGTTTCGAGATGGATGGCTGGTATGGCGTCATCGCGCCGGCGGGAACGCCGCAAGACATCGTCGCCAAACTCAACAGCGTCTTCACGCAAGTGCTGAAATTGCCCGAGGTGCAGGAGCGTTTGCTCGGCGTGGGCGCAGAGGCGCTGACTTCAACGCCTGTAGAGTTTGGCGAGTTTCTGCGTAGCGAAGTGCAGCGCTGGACGCGTGTGATGCGCGAGGCGGGGATCAAGCTGCAATGACCGGCGCTGTGCGAAAGTCTTGCATGCGATTGACTGCGGTTCTTGCGTTGCTCATGAGTGCTTTGGCAGCGCACGCCGCGCAGCCCGTGGTGGCGGGTTCGGCTTATCCCTTGCGCCCGATCCGCCTGGTGACATCCACGCCCGTTGGCTCGGGATCGGATATCGTCGCGCGCGTGCTCACACCCAAGCTGACGGAAATGCTCGGCCAGCAAATTGTGGTGGACAATCGCTCCGGTGCCAGCGGCTTGATCGCCGCCGAGCTGGTGGCGCGCGCCGCGCCCGACGGCTACACATACAAGGGCAGCATGGCGGCGATGACCGAAGTGATGGGCGGCCAGATGCACAGCACCTGCACCGCCGCGCCATCGCTGTCGTTGATTTCCAGCGGACAAAAAGTACGCGTGCTCGGCGTCACCACGCGCGGCGCAACGCCGCTGACGCCTGGAATCGTGCCCGTGGCGGACACCTTGCCTGGCTACGAACTGCTCGGCTGGTACGGCATGCTCGCGCCGCCGGGCACGTCAAAAGAACTCGTCACCTGGCTCAATCAGGAAATCACGCGGCTCGTGAGCATGCCCGAAGTGCGCGATCGCATGCTCGCGGTGGGCGCGGAGCCCACACCTTCAACACCGGCGGAGTTCGGGGTGTTTTTGCAAAAAGAAACCGCGCGCTGGGGCAAGCTGCTTAAGGAGGCGGGGGTCAAGGCGCAGTAAGAGAAAGGCTGCATAAACTAATAGCGGTCACGGAATCGCGACCTCGACATAGCTGCTGGGAGTGGTGCTGTCCACGGCGGCGGCTATTGCCGCGGACGCGGCACGAATACGCGGCCAGCTTGTTGTGCCAAGTACGACAATGGCGATAAGGCGCGACGACAAGTTTTGCTGATATTTCAGGTTTGTGTCGGTTGTAATCATTACCTCGAATCGTTGTTCTTCAGCCAAGCGCAGCAGATCGCCGTTCTTCATGGTTGACCAGCCCCGTTCGTAGGCTGTTTCTATGGTGTGCGCACCAAGGTGTTGGCGCAAGGGAACCGGCGTTCCCTGATCAAACAGGACGCGCACTCAAGCAGCCGCCAGTGCGCTGCGCGCCGCGTGCTCCAGTACTGAGCGCGCTTGCGTCAGCGTAACCCCCGGGAACAATTCGATGAACTGTTGAACAGGAATGTCGTCTTCGAGGTTTTCAAACAATGCCGCGACGGGCACACGAGTGCCGCGAAACACCCACGCGCCGCTAAGCCGTTCAGGGTCGCGTTCTACTGCGGGGCAAGTTGACCAATCAATCATGCTAGAAATGGTAGCACCATGGCGCAATGGCAATGGTTGAATCCGCCGGGTAGCGATCGTTAATGATTATTACTCGCAAGCAGACTTCTACAAAGCGCTTTGAAAACAAATACTTATAGAATTTCCGCCTAAGGGCGTATTTCACGACTTCTTTTCCCCCAGCAACAGCGAAGTCGCCGCCCAACTGATCAAGCTGTAAACAATCGCGCCAAACACCGCGGGCCAGAAGCCGGCGATGGTGAAGCCTTTGACGAACGAGGCCACGAACCACAGCAGCAGTCCGTTCAACACGAAGATGAAAAGGCCGAGCGTCAGCACGGTGATCGGCAGGGTGAGCACGAACAGGATCGGGCGCACGATGGTGTTGAGGATGCTGAGTATCAACGCGACGATGAGCGCGGTGTAGAAGGTTTCGACCTTGATCGAGTCGAAGATGTAGGGCAGCGCGAAGAGGGCTGCTGCATTGATGAGCCAGACGAGGAGGAGTTTCAAGATATGCTTCCTTGTACGATTAATCCCGTGCGCCATAACAGTACACCAACACCGTCGTTCCCGCCCGCGCGAGAACGACACTGGGGTATGCAAGCGGCCGTTTTTCTGTAGTGCTTCGCAAGATCAGCCCGTCGATTTACCAAGGGCATTGAGCGCAATATCGGTCAGCGCGTTCAGCCACTCGTGCCGTTCGTTGAGGCACTCGATGTAGTTGTATTCCTTGCCGCCCGCGCTCTTGAAAATCTCCTTGCCTTCGATGGCGATTTCCTCGAGGGTTTCGAGGCAGTCGCTGACAAAGCCGGGGCAGAGGATGTCCACGCGCTCGACACCTTGCTTGCCCAGATCGGTGAGCACGTCGGAGGTGTAGGGCTTGATCCACTCGGCGCGGCCAAAGCGCGACTGGAAGCAAATCACGTATTGCTGTTCGCCCAGATTCAGCGCCTGTGCGAGCAGGCGCCCGGTGGTGAGGCAATGTTCCTGATACGGGTCGCCATTGGTGATGGTGCGCCGGGGCACGCCGTGAAAACTCATCACGTATTTGTCGGGCCGCCCGGTTTTCATGCGGAATTCGTTGACGCTTTTGGCGAGCGCTTCGATGTAGCCGGGGTGATCCTGAAAACTTTTTACCGTGCGCACGTCGGGTTGATACTTCAGCTTTGCCAGCGCGGCTGTGGCCGCATCAAGCGCGGTGGCGGTGCTGCTGCGCGCGTATTGCGGATACAGCGGCACCAGCGCGATGCGCGTGCAGCCTTTCTTTTTGAGTTCGGCAAGCTTCGATTCGATGGAAGGCGAGCCGTAGCGCATGGCGTAATCGACCGTGATGTCTTTTCGGCCGCGTTCGCGCAGATAACCTTGCACGAATTTATATTGCTTCTCGGTGTGCACCCTGAGCGGCGAGCCTTCCTTGGTCCACACCTGCGCGTAACGCGCGGCCGATGCCTTGCTGCGCGTGGGCAGGATGAACAGATTGAGTATGAACCACCACGCGAGTTTAGGAATCTCGACCACATACGGGTCGGAGAGAAATTCCTTCAGGTAGGCCTTCACCGCCTGCGGCGTGGGCGCGTCGGGGGTGCCGAGGTTTATGAGGAGGATGGCGTTTGACATTTTAAAGGCGTGAAGGGAGGTAAGGGCGTGAAGGGTGAAGGGTGAAGGGTGAATGCGTGAAGGGGCCTTTGCACCCTTCACGGGGTCAAATCACCGCTGCGTCAACGCGCCGCTCAACAACTTCGCGGTGATATCGACGATCGGAATCACGCGCTCGTAGGCCATGCGCGTGGGGCCGATGACGCCGACGGTGCCTACTACCTTGCCGTCTACTTCGTACGGGGCGGTGACCACGCTGCATTCGTCCAGCGGTTGCAGGCCGGATTCGCCGCCGATAAAAATCTGCACGCCGTGCGCGCGGTTGGAGATGTCGAGCAACTGTATCAAGCCGGTCTTGCGCTCGAACAGATCAAACAGCTTGCGCAGCCGCGACATGTTCGACGACAGGTCTTCCACGTCGAGCAGGCGTGTTTCACCCGAGATCACGACTTCGGTCTCGGCTTCGTTCTCGGCCTGGCTGCCGGAGTCGAGCGCGAGGTTCATCAATTGCGTCATGTCCTCGCGCAACTGCCGCAATTCCTGCTGGATGCGGCCGCGGATTTCGACGAAGGTCATCCCGGCGTAATTCTGATTGAGGATGTTCGCGGCCTCGACCAGCTCGGCGGGCGAGTAGGACTTTTCGGTGACGATGATGCGGTTTTGCACGTCGCCTTCGGGCGTGACGATGATCAGCAGCAAACGCTTGTCGGACAAACGCAAAAATTCAATGTGGCGAAAGCCCGCGCTACGCCGCGGTGACACCACCACGCCGGCGAAACGCGTGAGTTCGGCCAGCAACTGCGAGGCCGAACTCACCAGCTTGTGCGTGTTATCCGGGTGCAACTGGCCTTCGATCTGGTTGATCTCGACGCTGCCCAGCGGCTTGACGGTGAGCAAGGTGTCGACAAAAAACCGGTAGCCACGCGCGGTGGGCACGCGGCCCGACGAGGTGTGTGGGCTGGCGATAAAGCCCATTTCCTCGAGATCGGCCATGATGTTGCGAATGCTCGCGGGCGACAAATCCAGCCCGGAGAACTTCGACAGCGCGCGCGAGCCTACCGGCTGGCCTTCGGCGATGTAGCGCTCGACCAGAATCTTCAGCAGAACTTGCGCGCGTTCGTTGAGCATGATGTGCAATCTATTCTAGCGGCAGACTAACGAACGGTAAATGCCTCAATCTCGTTTCCTATGGTTAAATACGGCATGGATACGACTTTCAAAACCATCGCGCTGATCGGCAAATACAACAGCCCGGAGATCGCCGGGCCAGTGCTGAAGCTGGCGGATTTTTTGCAGCAGCGCGGCATCAGCGTGCTGATCGACAAATTTACCGGTGCGCACATCGGCAACTCGCCCTATCCGGTGAAGGAACTCGAAACCCTCGGGCGCGAGGCTGATCTTGCCATCGTGCTGGGCGGCGACGGCACCATGCTCAACATCGCGCGCACCTTTGCGCCGTACGACGTGGCGCTGGTGGGCGTGAATCAGGGGCGGCTCGGTTTTCTCACCGACATATCGCTCGACACCATGTACGAGACAATCTCGGCGATCCTCGATGGCCAATTTGTTACCGAAGAGCGCATGCTGCTGCAGGGTGAAGTCCATAGCGGGGGCGAGCGCGTGCTCGAAGTGCTGGCATTCAACGACGTGGTGGTGAGCAAGGGCGTCGAAGGCAATATGGTCGAGATCGAGGTGCGAATCGACGGCGAATTCATCTACAACCAGCGCTCCGATGGATTGATCGTGGCAACGCCCACCGGCTCCACCGCCTATGCGCTGTCGGCGGGCGGGCCTATCGTGCATCCGTCGCAATCGGTGATTTCGCTGGTGCCGGTGTCGCCGCATACGTTGTCGAACCGCCCGGTCGTTATTGGCGGCAACAGCATGGTCGAAATCACCATGCGCAGCGACAGCGACGCGCGTGCGCATTTCGACAGTCATTCGCATTACGCCTTGAGCGAAGGCGACAAAGTCGTCGTCAAGCGCTACTCGCATACCATCAGCCTTCTGCATCCAGTGGGGCATAGTTACTATCGAATGTTGCGCGAGAAGCTCAACTGGAATCGCGAGTAGTTTCCGAACGGCGAACTTACGCATGCTGCGCAGTCTTACTATTCGTGATTTCGTAATCGTCGAGCGCCTCGAACTGGAATTCTCATCGGGATTCACGGTGTTGACGGGCGAAACCGGTGCGGGCAAGTCGATCCTGATCGATGCGCTGGCGTTGTTGTTGGGCGAGCGCGCGGATGCGCTGGTGGTGCGGCAGGGTTCCGAACGCGCCGAGGTCAGTGCCGAGTTTGATATTAGCGCTCTGGACGCTGCAAAAAAATACCTTAAAAAACAAGAACTTACATCGGATGACGATAGCTGCCTGCTGCGCCGGGTGATCGACGCCGGCGGGCGCTCGCGGGCGTTTATCAACGGCAGTGCCGCCACCGTCGCGCAGTTGCGTGAGCTTGGTGAATACCTGGTCGCGATACATGGGCAGCATCAACATCAGTTGCTGGCGCGCGCGCAGGCGCAGCGTGAACTGGTCGATGCCTACGGCGGGCTTGATGATCAGGCGGCTAAAGTCGCGGTGGCGCATCGCGACTGGCGCGACAAGGCCGAGCGCCGCAAGGCGTTCGAGACCAATGCCGCCGCGTATGCCGCGGAGCGCGAGCGTTTCGAGTGGCAGGTTAAAGAGCTGGAGCAGCTTGCGCTCACGCCAGATGAATGGCCGGAGCTGACCGCCGAGCACTCGCGTCTCGCGCATGCGGCGAGCCTGATCGAGGCCGCCGAGTTCGGCATGGAAACATTGTCCGAGGGCGAAGGCGCGAGCCTCGCGCAGGTGAACGGGGTGATTTCGCGCCTTAAGAATCTGCTCGATTACGACCCGAAGCTGAAGGACGTGCTCGACGTGCTCGAACCCGCGCAGGTGCAATTGCAGGAGGCGGTCTACAGCCTGCGCCACTATCAACAAAAGCTCGATCTTGATCCGAAGCGGCTGCGCGATGCCGAGCAACGGCTGGATGCGATTCATTCCGCCGCGCGCAAGTATCGCGTCGAGCCGGAGCAGTTGCTGGATACCTTGTCAAAGGCGCGTGCGCGGCTGGACGAACTGTCCATCGCGGGTGATGCCGATACATTGCGCAAACAGGAAGAAACGGCGCACGCCGCGTGCGTGACTGAAGCGAAAAAACTTTCCACCGGGCGGCGCAAGGCGGTGAAGCAGCTTTCTGAAAAAGTCACCACTGCGATGCAGGAGCTTGCGATGGGCGGCGGCTTGTTCGAGGTGGCGTTGAACGCACTCGAAGAACCCGCCGCGCACGGGTTGGAGAACGTCGAGTTTCTGGTGTCCGCGCATAAGAGCATGACGCCGCAGCCGCTGGCGAAGGTGGCTTCCGGCGGCGAACTCTCGCGCATCAGTCTTGCGCTGCAAACCATCACCAGCCAGGTGGCGCAAGTGCCGACGCTGATATTCGACGAGGTGGATGCGGGCATCGGCGGGCGCGTGGCCGAAATCGTCGGCAAGCTGCTCAAACAACTGGGCAAGAAACATCAAGTCATGTGCATCACGCATCTGCCGCAGGTGGCGGCGTGCGGCGAGCAGCAATGGCAGGTGGCCAAGAGTGCGGCCAACGGCAAGGCCGCAAGCAAAGTCACCGTGCTCGACAAGCCGGGCCGCGTCGAGGAAATCGCGCGCATGCTGGGCGGCGTGAAAATCACCGATACCACGCGCAAGCATGCGGCGGAAATGCTAGGTGTTAAGGATTGAGTTGTCAGGATTGAGGATTGAGCGAAAGCACTATTCGTTGCATCCATCGCTGTGTAATCCATATGAAGACTGTGTCTGTCGCATTATTTGCGGTGGCGCTGTCGCCGGCAACAACTTTGAGTGCCGCCGAATATCAAAAGTGATTCGCGAGATTGGGATCAAGCCGGCGGAGTAGGGGCCAGGCACCGAGCGCAAAGTGATGAGTGTTTAGTGTTGAGTTAACTTCCCTTGGAGCAGTTAACTCAACACTAAACACTAATCACTGCTCACCCTTCCCCTTTCGCCTTGGGCAATCTGCCCGCGTGCAATCCGCATAAATATGCAGCGAATGATCGTGGATGCGAAAGCCGCGCGCTTCGGCGACTTGTGATTGGCGTGCCTCGATTTCAGCGTCGTAGAATTCCTCGACGTGGCCGCATTGCATGCACACCAGGTGATCGTGGTGCGTGCCCTGATTCAGCTCGAACACCGCCTTGTCGGATTCGAAATGGTGCCGGATCAACAGGCCCGCCTGCTCGAACTGCGTCAATACACGGTAGACGGTCGCAAGCCCGGTGTCGGTGCCTTCTTTTTGCAGCAGCTTGTAAACATCTTCGGCGGAAAGATGTCGAATATCGCTCTTCTCGAATAATTCGAGGATGCGCAGGCGCGGAATGGTCGCTTTAAGGCCGGTGCGCTTGAGATTCGGAGGCGGGGGCAAGTTCTGCTCTATTACTTTCGCTATCGTTTATTGGGTCTGCCTCGGCTATCATAGTAGGATTCTACGGGGTTGCATATTATTAAGAGCGTGCGCAATGCGAAATATGCGCCACACGAGGATTTATAAATGTTGAATAAAATCATAGGCTTATCGATTATCGTCCTGGCGGCCGGGTGCAAGCAGGTGCCCATGCTGCCAACGCTGATGCCGCACCAAATCGACATCCGGCAGGGCAACTACGTCACGCAGGAAATGATCGATAAGCTAAAGCCTGGCATGACGCAAAAAGAAGTGCGCTTCCATCTGGGCACGCCGCTGATCGTCGATCCGTTTCGCACCGACCGCTGGGATTACGTTTACACCTTCAAGCAGAAGGGCGATCTCGTCGAGCAGCGCAAGCTCGCGGTTATTTTCAAGGACGAAAAACTGGTGCGGCTCGACGGCGATGTGGTGCCGTCGAAACCGAAACCAGAGCCGGCTGCGCCGCAAGCAAAACCCGAAGCCAAGCCGGACGCCGCGAATGCGGATGTCGCGAAACCCGCGGCTAAGCCAGAGGCCGCCGCGCCCAAGTCGGCGGCGGACAAGCCAGCAGAGGAGCGTGGATTTTTTGGACGGCTGCTGGATCGCATCGGGTTCTAAAGGGTTCTGATCAAATGCCACTCAATATAGCCATCGCCGGAAGCGGCGGCCGCATGGGCCGCACGCTGATTGAAGCCGTCATGCGCGACGCCAGCCTGAAACTCGCCGCCGCGCTTGAGATCAGCGGCAGCCCGCACCTGGGGCGCGATGCCGGCGAAATGATGGGCGCCGCGTGCGGCGTCAAAATCACCGACGACATCGAGCGCGCGTTGAAAGGCTGCGACGTGCTGATCGACTTCACGCGGCCCGAAGGCACATTGAGTCACGTCGCACTGTGCCGCAAACTCGGCGTGCGCCCGGTGATCGGCACCACTGGTTTTGACGACGCCGGCAAAAAAGCCATCAACGATGCCGCAAAAGATGTGTCCGTGGTGCTGGCGCCCAACTTCAGCGTGGGCGTCAACGTCACCTTCAAGCTGCTCGAACTCGCGGCGAGAAGTCTGAACAAAGGCTACGACGTCGAAGTCATCGAAGCGCATCACCGACTCAAAGTCGATGCGCCCTCCGGCACCGCGCTACGCATGGGCGAAGTCGTCGCCGGCGCGCTCGGGCGCGATCTCAATGAATGCGCGATCTACGGCCGCGAAGGCGTCACCGGAGAGCGCCGCGACGACACGATAGCCTTCTCAACCATCCGCGGCGGTGATCTCGTCGGTGACCACACGGTGATGTTCATCGGCATGGGCGAACGTGTTGAAATCACGCATCGTTCTTCCAGCCGCATGAACTATGCGACTGGGGCGATGCGTGCCGCGCAGTGGGTGATGGCCAGGAAGAGCGGGCTCTACGACATGTTTGATGTGTTGGGGTTTCGGTAGCCGCAAGAAGCGCAGCGCACCATAAACGTAGGGTGCAATGGCCGAAGGCATTGCGCCGAGCGATCGTGGCAATCACGCAAATTTACGTGCAACGACAGATCGCCGCCAATGCCCCGATTGGCATCCTTCGATCTCTCGCAAGCTTTGGCTTGAAGATTGCTTTTCAAAGCATAGTTCTTTTTGATTGCCAATGGCGAGGGTGATATCCGGGGATTTTTACCGGCCGCGCGCTCCGGAATGGGGCAATAAATTTCAGGAGAGGGTTGTTTATGCACCAAAATGGAAAATTGGGATTGCTTGGATTGATTGTCGTTACGGGAGTCTTGGCTTTGCCTGTAGCGGCCCATGCCGACGACGTGCGGCACCTTGGCGCAAATAGCGCATGGGAGTCACGTGTGTTGGTTGCGCAATCTGCCGCCCCCGCATCTATTTTTTCGCCATGGTCGAGTAGCGACGTGCGCATGGGCGCGGGTACGCAGGCAGCGCCGGCGGCGGCAACCGGCGGAGTGAAACCGGATACGTTTCCCAAGGATGTGCGGCGTAGTTCGGAACAAAGCAAGGACGCGATCCCCGTTTTTCAGCGCAGCGGCAGAGATGATCTGGAAGACATCCGAACGGGTTCTCGTCCCCAGAGCGAACGCACCGGCGCGAGCGCGGCGCGCGCCGCGCCACGTGAGCCGTTTATTACATTTCAGCCGTTTTCCGATGTTGATGTGAGGCAAGGCTCGCGGCGCCAGCAGAGCAGGTAGGGCGGTAGGAGCGCGCTCCTCCCGCCGGTAGTCAAGCGGTTCTCATCATCAACTTCAGCGCACCAAAAACGTAGGGTGCAATCGCCGAAGGCATTGCGCAGAGCGATCGTGGCAATCACGCAAATTTACGTGCGACGACAAATCGCACGGCGCAATGCGCTGCGCTTCGATTGCGCCCTACGAATTTAGGTGTTTCTCGTCATCAACTTCAGCGCCGCAACCATCGTTCGCTCATATTCCGTAACTAATTGTTTTAATTCATCTTTTTTCCATCGGTAAAACCCGCGTCCGGTGCGCACGCCGATGTGTCCGTCGCGCACCAGTGCCTCCAGGCAGCGCGCGGGTTTTTTGCCGTTGTGCAGGGTGGGGTAAATCTGTGCCGCGGCGTCGCGGTGAATTTCGAGGCCGTTGAAATCGCGTTGCCGCACCGGGCCGCAGGCGATGTAGCGAAAGCCGAAGCCGTAGCGCACCGCGGTGTCGATGTCTTCGGCGCTGGCGATGCCTTCGTCGATCAGTTGAAAAATCTCGCGCATCATCGCGCCTTGCACGCGGTTGACGATCATGCCGGGGATGTCGCGATTCAGCTTGACGGTGCTTTTGCCGAGCGACTTCATCCAGGTGTCGATGCGGCGCAGGTTTTTCGCGTCGGTCTCCTTGCCGCGCACGATTTCGACCAGCGGCGAGATGTTTGCGGGGGTTAAAAAATGCACGCCCGCGACGCGCGATTTGTTTTTCACGCGCTTGGTGATGTCGGCGAGCCTCAAGCTTGAGGTGTTGGTGGTGAGTATCGCATCGGCGCGCGAGAGCGTTTCGATTTGTGCAAATAGATTTTGCTTCAACGCGAGTTTTTCGGGTGCGGCTTCGATCACCAGTGTTATGTTTTTCCACGGCAGGTCGCCGAGCGACTCGTGCGGGTGCACGCACTTATAAGCGCCGCGTGCCGCACGCAAGGGTTTTAGCGCAAACTTCACGCGTTGCGGCAGCGTGTCGCGTGCGCCCGCAGCGGGTTCGAATACATGCGTGATCCAGCCGTTGGCCGCGAACAAGGCGGCGATGTCGCAGCCCATTTTGCCGGCGCCGAGGATGGCGAGTGTCTTGCGCATCATGATGATTTCTCCGGCTGATTTGTGCGGCAATATTCTCACGAATTTTTGCGCGCGGCGGGAGGCTTGCATTTGATGCCACGCAGCGCTTCGCGTATAATCCGGACTTCAATAAGCGGGACGGGCCTGTGCTACACAAGCTGTCCCGCTTTCCATATCCAGTCCCGAAATTAGACTTAATAATCAGGAGGTTGCCGTGTCATCGCGTACGCCCGCCGTCCTCGTGCTGAAGGATGGAACCGTATTTCGTGGTGCCTCCATCGGCATTGATGGGGTGAGCGCGGGCGAGGTGGTGTTCAACACCGCGATGACCGGCTATCAGGAAATCCTCACCGATCCGTCGTATTGCCGGCAGATTGTCACGCTGACTTATCCGCACATCGGCAACACGGGGGCGAATGCCGAGGATGTCGAGTCGGATCGTGTGCATGTGGCCGGGCTGGTGATACGCGATTTGCCGCTGCTGTCGTCGAATTTCAGGCAAACATGGACGCTCGCCGAATATCTGCAACGCGAAAAAGTCGTCGCCATCGCCGATATCGACACGCGCAAGTTGACGCGCATCCTGCGTGACAAGGGCGCGCAGGATGGCTGCATCATCGCCGGCAAGATTGATGAAAAAGCCGCATTGCAGGCGGCTCGGGATTTCCCTGGCTTGAAGGGCATGGACCTCGCCAAGGTGGTGAGTTGTGACAAGCCCTACGACTGGACCGAGAGCGTGTGGAAACTCGGCTCGGGTTACGGAAAGTTAGGCGAAGCGAAATTTAACGTGGTGGCCTACGACTTTGGCGTCAAGCGCAACATCCTGCGCATGCTCACCGCGCGCGGTTGCAAACTGACCGTGGTGCCGGCGCAAACTTCAGCCAAGGACGTGCTGGCGTTGAAACCCGACGGTGTGTTTTTATCGAACGGCCCCGGCGATCCAGAGCCGTGTGACTATGCGATTGCGGCGATTCGTGAACTGCTGGATAAAAGCGTGCCGCTGTTTGGTATCTGCCTCGGTCATCAGTTGATGGGGCTTGCTAGTGGTGCGAACACGATGAAAATGAAGTTCGGCCATCACGGCGCGAATCATCCGGTGCAGGATATCGACACCGGGCGAGTGATGATCACCAGCCAGAACCACGGCTTCGCGGTCGATGCGAAAACGTTGCCCGCGAATTGCCGCGTCACGCACGTGTCGCTGTTCGACGGCAGCCTGCAAGGCTTCGCGCGCACCGACAAGCCGGCGTTTTGTTTTCAGGGCCATCCGGAAGCGAGTCCGGGGCCGCATGATGTGGCGTATTTGTTTGACCGATTTATCAAGATGATGGAGGGCGTGAAAAAGTGAGTCATACAGAGTGCTGCACGTAACGCCTCACACCTCACGCCTCACGGAACAACATGCCAAAACGTACCGACATCAAGTCCGTAATGATCATCGGCGCCGGCCCGATCGTAATTGGCCAGGCGTGCGAGTTCGATTACTCCGGCGCGCAGGCGTGCAAGGCGTTGCGCGAGGAGGGTTATCGCGTGGTGCTGGTGAATTCCAACCCCGCTACCATCATGACCGACCCGGGCATGGCGGATGCGACCTACATCGAGCCGATCACCTGGCAGATGGTCGAGAAAATCATCGCCATCGAACGGCCCGATGCGCTGCTGCCGACCATGGGCGGGCAAACGGCGTTAAATTGCGCGCTTGATCTCGCCAAGCATGGTGTGCTGGATAAATACAAGGTCGAGCTGATCGGCGCGTCGAAAGAAGCCATCGACAAGGCCGAGGATCGCGAAAAGTTCAAGAAGGCGATGGCCAAAATCGGGCTCGACAGTCCGCGGTCCGCGCTCGCGCATTCGATGGAAGAAGCGTTGCAGGTGCAGTCGATGGTGGGCTTTCCGACCATCATCCGGCCGTCGTTTACCTTGGGCGGCACCGGCGGCGGCATTGCGTACAACAAGGAAGAATTCGTCGGCATCGTCGAGCGTGGCATCGACGCCAGTCCCACGCACGAAGTGCTGATCGAAGAGTCGGTGATCGGCTGGAAAGAATTCGAGATGGAAGTGGTGCGCGACCGCAAGGATAACTGCATCATCATCTGCTCGATTGAAAACCTCGATGCGATGGGCGTGCACACCGGTGACTCGATCACCGTGGCGCCGGCGCAGACGCTGACCGACAAGGAATACCAGATCATGCGTAACGCCTCGATCGCGTGCCTGCGCGAGATCGGGGTGGATACCGGCGGCTCGAATGTGCAGTTCGGCATCAACCCGCAAGACGGGCGCATGGTCATCATCGAGATGAACCCGCGCGTGTCGCGTTCAAGCGCGCTGGCATCGAAAGCGACGGGCTTTCCGATTGCGAAAGTCGCGGCCAAGCTCGCGGTGGGTTACACGCTCGACGAGCTTCGCAACGACATCACCGGCGGCGCCACGCCGGCATCGTTCGAGCCGACGATTGATTACGTGGTTACGAAAATCCCCCGGTTTGCTTTCGAGAAATTCCCCTCGGCCGATGACCGTTTGACCACGCAGATGAAATCGGTGGGCGAGGTGATGGCGATAGGCCGCACTTTTCAGGAGTCGATGCAAAAAGCGCTGCGTGGTTTGGAGGTCGGCGTTGATGGCTTTAACCAGCGCACGCGTGACCGCGAGGTCATCGAAACCGAATTGGGCCGTCCGGGGCCGGATCGCATCTGGTATGTGGGTGACGCGTTCGAGTGCGGCTTTACGCTCGAAGAGGTTTACGTGCTGACGCATATCGATCCGTGGTTTCTCGCGCAGATCAAGGACTTGATCGATATCGAAATGGTGCTCGACGATCAACGCCTGGCGAACATCGACGCGGACGCCATGCGCGGACTCAAGCGCAAGGGTTTTTCCGACCGGCGGCTCGCGCATTTGCTCAAGGCCACCGAGGCGGACGTGCGCAGACGCCGGCACGAACTGGGCGTGCGCCCGGTGTATAAGCGCGTGGATACCTGTGCCGCCGAGTTCGCGACTAATACTGCGTACATGTATTCGACGTACGAGGAAGAATGCGAGTCGCAGCCGACCAACCGCAAAAAAATCATGGTGCTGGGCGGCGGGCCGAATCGCATCGGGCAGGGCATCGAGTTCGATTACTGCTGCGTGCACGCCGCGCTGGCGCTGCGCGAGGATGGCTTCGAGACCATCATGGTCAACTGCAATCCGGAGACGGTTTCAACTGATTACGACACGTCCGACCGTTTGTATTTCGAACCGCTGACACTCGAAGACGTGCTGGAAATCGTGCATGTCGAAAAACCTTTTGGCGTGATCGTGCAGTTCGGCGGCCAAACGCCGCTGAAACTCGCGCGTGATCTCGAAGCCAACGGCGTGCCCATCATCGGCACCACGCCGGATTCGATTGACGTGGCCGAGGATCGCGAGCGGTTCCAGAAGCTGCTGCATAAACTGAAACTGAAGCAGCCGCCCAACCGCACCGTGCGCAGCGCGGCGAAAGCGTTGCAGGCGGCGGAAGAAATTGGCTATCCGCTCGTGGTGCGACCGTCGTATGTGCTGGGCGGGCGCGCGATGGAAATCGTGCATCAGAAAGAAGACCTCGAACGTTACATGCGCGAGGCGGTGAAGGTGTCGAACGATTCGCCGGTGCTGCTGGATCGTTTCTTGAATGACGCGATCGAGGTCGATGTCGATGCGGTGTCCGATGGCAAGCAGGTGATCATCGGCGGCGTGATGGAACACATCGAGCAAGCTGGCGTGCATTCGGGCGACTCGGCGTGTTCGTTGCCGCCGTTTTCGCTGTCGCCGGAATTGCAGGCCGAAATGTGCCGCCAGACCGTGGCGATGGCGAAGGGCTTGAATGTCGTCGGCCTGATGAATGTGCAGTTCGCGATTCAGAAAAACGGCGATGCCGACGTGGTGTTCGTGCTCGAAGTCAATCCGCGCGCCTCGCGCACCGTGCCGTTTGTGTCGAAGGCCACGGGGCTGCCGCTGGCCAAAATCGCCGCTCGTTGCCAGGCTGGAAAAACCCTTTTAGAACAAGGAGTTACGAAAGAGATCGTGCCGCCTTATTTTTCCGTGAAGGAAGCGGTGTTTCCGTTCATTAAGTTCCCGGGCGCGGATACCATCCTCGGCCCGGAAATGAAATCCACCGGCGAAGTGATGGGCGTGGGCGAAACCTTCGGCGAAGCGTTTGTAAAATCACAACTGGCGGCGGGCGAGCGCTTGCCGGCATCGGGCAAGGTGTTCATCAGCGTGCGCGACGGCGACAAGCCGCGCGCGGTTGAAGTCGGCCGCTCGCTGGCGGCGCTGGGTTTTGCGCTGGTGGCGACACGCGGCACCGCCAACGCGATAGCCGCGGCGGGGCTTAAGGTGACGCCGGTGAACAAGGTGGCCGAGGGCCGCCCGCATATCGTGGATATGGTAAAGAACGGCGAGATTGTTTTGATCGTCAACACGGTCGAGGAAACCCGCACGGCGGTGCGCGACTCGTACGCGATACGCCGAGCGGCCTTGCAGAATCGCGTGCCGGCGTACACCACGCTCGCGGGCGCGCGCGCCGCCTGCGCCGGCATGGCGGAGTCACGCGAGCTGAAACCCTATGCCGTGCAGAACCTGCACAAGCGGCTGGCGATTGCGTAAGGAGAGATCATGGCACTGAGCAAATTTCCGTTGACGGTGGCGGGCGCCGAGAAAATGCGCATCGAACTGCACGATCTTAAAAGCGTGCAGCGGCCGATGATCATCGCGGCGATCGCGGAAGCGCGCGCGCATGGCGATCTGTCGGAGAACGCCGAGTATCACGCGGCGAAAGAGCGGCAAAGTTTCATCGAGGGCCGCATCGCAGAACTCGAAGGCAAGCTCGGCAACGCGCAAATCATCGACCCGAAGCTGCTCGAAGCCGATGGCCGTTGCGTGTTCGGCTCGACCATCGAGATCGAGGACGTCGATAAGGGCAACGTGGTGACTTACCAGGTCGTCGGCGAGGACGAAGCCGACATCAAGGTTGGCAAGATTTCGATAAGTTCACCGCTGGCGCGCGCGCTGATCGGCAAGAGCGTAGGCGACGTAGTGGAAGTCATCGCGCCGGGCGGAGTGCGCGAGTACGAGATTCGGGGTGTTAAGTACGTCTGATCGCGTGGACGGGTGAAGGGGTGAAGGAGGTAATTCCAACCCAGCGAGAGAAGTACCCCTTTCACATCTTCACATTTTCATTCCTTCACGGCAGTTCATCCCTGAAAACTACGCTTGGTTCTGCGTGGCCGTTTCCCCGGTTTGCCTCTGCCAACTGTCCCTCGGCGAACGGCCTTGACCGCGGGCTTGGCGTCTTCCGGCGGTTTGGGCCGGTACACCACCAGCAGTTTTCCGATTTGCTGCACCGAGCTGGCGTCAAGCGTGGTGCACACCGTTTCCATCATCGCCGCGCGTGCATCGCGGTCGTCGCCGGCGACGCGAATTTTTATCAACTCATGAACCTTGAGATGCACTTCGATTTCACGCAGCACGGCTTCGGTAAGGCCGGCGTCACCGACCATGACCGCCGGGCTCAAGTGGTGCGCGCGCGCCTTGAGCGCTCGACGTTCAGTTGCGGACAGAGTGGAATTCACGGTGTTTTCGGCGTCAGGGTGGTTAGGAGGATGGGATCGAACCATTGTATCCTGTAACGCAAACTATTCCGATGTAACTTGGCTATGAAACGCACCAAAAGCGGCAAGGCATGGATGATGGAGCACGTCAACGACCCGTTTGTGAAGCGGGCGCAGGCGGAGGGCATGCGTTCGCGCGCGGCCTACAAGCTCGATCAGATCGCGGCCAAGGATCATCTGCTCAAACCCGGCATGCTGGTGGTCGATCTGGGCGCGGCGCCGGGGGGCTGGTCGCAGGTTGCCGGGCAAATGGTGGGGCCGAACGGGCGCGTGATCGCCGTCGATCTGCTCGAGGTGGCGCCGGTGGCCAATGTAACCGTACTGCGCGGCGATTTTTCGGAAGATGCCGTGCTGCAGGCGGTGGAGCGCGAACTTGCCGGCAAACAGGCGGACCTTGTGCTTTCGGATATGGCCCCCAATATCAGCGGTATCGCCTTGGTGGATCAGGCGCGCGGCATGGGGTTGGCGGAGCTGGCGCTCGACTTTGCGCAAAAGCATTTGAAACCACAAGGGAATTTCCTGGTCAAATGTTTTCATGGGGAAGGATTCGAGCCGTTCGTGGCGGCGATGCGGCGCGTATTCGTTAAAGTCGTGGTGCGCAAACCTGAAGCATCACGCAGCCGCTCCAACGAAGTCTACTTGCTGGGCACCGCGCTGAAAGCCGTGGTTTGAGTGTTTGTTGCCCGGCGGGGGCAGCAAAAAACGTTTAGAATTGAACGACCTACAGTGGTTAGCGCAGTAAGTAGTAACAAGGTTGGTTACATACCCGGCGGCAATCACGCCCAGCCGGGGTTTGAGGAGTGCCCTTGAATAATCTGATCAAAACGGTGGCGATCTGGCTGGTGATTGCCTTGGTGCTGATGACCGTGTTTAACCAGTTCAGCACGCAGAAAACGGCGCAAAAGCCGATGGAATACTCCCAATTCATCGACGAGGTGAAGCAGGGGCGCATCGCCAAGGTCACCATCGAAGGACGCGTGGTCAAGGGGGTGAAGACCACGGGCGAGAAATTCGTTACTCACGCCGTCACCGATTTGTGGATGGTGAGCGATCTGTTGAAGGCGGGCGTCATCATCGAAGCCAAGCCCGAGGAGGAGCAAAGTTTCCTCGCGCAGGTATTCATCTCGTGGTTCCCGATGCTGCTGTTGATCGGCGTGTGGATATTCTTCATGCGCCAGATGCAGGGCGGCGGGCGCGGCGGCGCGTTCTCGTTCGGCAAGAGCAAGGCACGCATGCTCGACGAATCGAACAACACGGTGACCTTCGCCGATGTCGCGGGTTGCGAGGAAGCGAAAGAAGAAGTCGCGGAGTTGGTGGAGTTCTTGCGCGATCCGTCGAAGTTTCAAAAGCTCGGCGGACGCATACCGCGTGGCGTGTTGATGGTGGGCAGCCCCGGCACCGGCAAGACGCTGCTGGCGCGCGCGATCGCGGGCGAGGCCAAGGTGCCGTTCTTCTCGATTTCCGGCTCGGATTTCGTCGAGATGTTTGTCGGCGTGGGCGCCGCGCGCGTGCGCGACATGTTCGAGAACGCGAAAAAACACGCACCCTGCATCGTGTTTATCGACGAGATCGACGCCGTGGGCCGCCAGCGTGGCGCGGGCTTGGGCGGCGGCAACGACGAGCGTGAACAGACACTGAACCAGTTGCTGGTTGAAATGGACGGCTTCGAGGCGAACTCGGGCGTGATTGTGATCGCCGCCACCAACCGGCCCGATGTGCTCGACCCGGCGTTGATGCGTCCGGGCCGCTTTGACCGGCAGGTGGTGGTGCCGCTGCCCGATGTGCGTGGCCGCGAGCAGATTCTGCAAGTGCATATGCGCAAGGTGCCGATCGCGCCCGACGTTAAAGCCGACATCATCGCGCGCGGTACGCCGGGCATGTCCGGCGCCGATCTCGCCAATCTGGTGAACGAAGCCGCGCTGTTCGCCGCGCGCGGCAACAAGCGCCTGGTGGACATGGACGATTTCGAGCGCGCCAAGGACAAGATTTTCATGGGCGCGGAACGCAAGTCGATGGTGATCACCGAGGAAGAAAAACGCGCCACCGCGTATCACGAATCCGGTCACGCGGTGGTAGGCATCATGCTGCCGGGCATTGACCCGGTGCATAAAGTCACCATCATTCCGCGCGGCCGTGCGCTGGGGCTGACCTGGGTGCTGCCGGAACGCGACCGCATCAGTCAGTACAAAAATCAAATGCTGGCGCAGATCAGCTTTCTGTTCGGCGGACGCGTCGCCGAGGAGTTGTTCGTGCACGATATTTCGACGGGTGCATCGAACGACTTCGAGCGCGCAACCGAACTCGCGCGCGCGATGGTGACGCGCTTCGGAATGTCCGATTCGCTGGGGCCGATGGTGTATGGCGAGAACGAAGGCGAGGTTTTCCTCGGACGTTCGATCACCACGCACAAGAATGTGTCGGAAACCACCATGCAACAGGTGGATGCCGAAATTCGCCGCATCATCGACCAGCAATACGCCGTCGCGCGCAAGATCATCGAAGACAACCGCGACAAGGTTGAAGCCATGACCAAGGCGCTGATGGAATGGGAAACCATAGACGCCGACCAGATCAAGGACATCCTCGAAGGCCGCGCGCCGCGCCCGCCCAAACCGCTGCAGTCGGCCAATCCGCCGGCCAGCCCCACGCCTCCACCGCCCAGCGCCACGGCGCCCACGGCGCCTGCGGCGGAGATCTGATTTACGCGTGAAGGGTGAAAGGGGAAGGGTGAAGGGTGGCAGGCGGTCTTCCCCTTCACGCATTCACCCTTTGCCCTTCGCTCATGATGTTTCTCGCTTGCGGCAAATTCAATCTTGCACTAACCCGTCCGCTGATCATGGGCGTGCTCAATGTCACGCCTGATTCGTTCTCCGATGGCGGAAAATTTGTTGAATTAAAACAATCACTTACGCACGCCCATGCTTTGATCGCCGAGGGTGCGGATTTGCTCGACATCGGCGGTGAATCGACGCGGCCCGGCGCCGCGCCGGTATCGCTGGATGAAGAGCGGCACCGTGTGTTGCCGGTGGTCGAGGCGCTTGCCGATTGCGGCGTGCCGCTGTCGGTCGATACGCAAAAACCCGAGTTGATGCGCGAGGCGGTTGCGGCGGGGGCATCGATGGTGAACGACGTTTACGGGTTTCGCGCGCCGGGCGCGTTTGAATCGGTGGCCACCACAAATGCGGCGATTTGCATCATGCACATGCAAGGCGAGCCGCGCACCATGCAACACGATCCACGTTATGCCGACGTGGTTGGCGAGATTCGCGGCTATATCGCGGCGCGGGTAAGCGCCGCGGCCGAGGCTGGCATCACGCGCGAGCGCGTCGTCATCGACCCCGGTTTTGGTTTCGGCAAGACGCTCGAACACAATCTGACGTTGTTGCGCGAACTTGGGCGATTTCGCGACCTGGGTGGCGTCCTGCTCGCCGGCTTGTCGCGCAAGACGATGCTGGGCAAAATCACCGGGCGCGAGCCTACGGATCGTGTGCATGCCAGCGTTGCCGCAGCGATGCTGGCGGTGCAAAATGGCGCGCAAATCGTGCGCGTGCACGATGTGGCGGCGACGCGCGATGCGCTGGCGGTGTTGGCCGCTGTGGCCAGTGTTTAGTTTTGAGTTTTAAGTGTTGGGTGAGTCTCTGGGCTGCGGCATCCCGGGAAACTGGTTTTTAACTAATCACTAAACACTCAACATTGATTTCAAGCCTTAGGAACTCAAGATGCGTCAATATTTCGGAACAGACGGCATACGCGGCAAGGTTGGCAAGGCGCCGATCACGCCGGATTTCGTGATGCGGCTCGGCTATGCGGCGGGCAAGGTGCTGGCGGCGAAAGTCTCCAGCGGCGACAGGCCGGCGGTGTTGATCGGCAAGGACACGCGTGTGTCGGGCTACATGCTGGAAGCGGCGCTGGAGGCTGGGCTATCGGCGGCGGGCGTTGACGTGATGCTGGTGGGGCCGATGCCCACGCCGGCGGTGGCGTATCTCACGCGCGCGCTCAGATTGTCGGCGGGTATCGTCATCAGCGCCTCGCACAATCCGTACGACGACAACGGCATCAAGTTTTTCAGCGGCAGCGGCGCCAAGCTGCCCGATGAGGTGGAGTCGTCCATCGAGCGCGAGATCGACCGACCGTTTGTGTGCATGCCGTCGGCGAAGCTGGGCAAGGTCAAGCGCATCGACGATGCCGCCGGGCGTTACATCGAATTTTGCAAGAGCACGTTTCCCAATCAGCTTGACCTGCATGGCCTGAAAATCGTCGTCGATTGCGCGCATGGCGCCGCGTATCACATAGCGCCCCATGTGTTTCACGAGCTCGGCGCGGAAGTGTTGCCGATCGGCGTCAAGCCCGACGGTTTTAATATCAACGATTTGCATGGCGCGGGCAGTCCAGCGGCGCTGCAAATGGAAGTGAAGCAGCGCCGCGCCGATGTGGGCATCGCGCTCGATGGCGACGGCGACCGCCTGGTGATGGTGGATGGCGCGGGCAAGCTCTACGACGGCGATCAGTTGCTGTATGTGATCGCGCGTCACGCCAAGGAGCGCGGCGAGCTGCGCGGCGGCGTCGCGGGCACGTTGATGAGCAATCTTGCGTTCGAGCAGGCGCTGGCGAAACTCGATATCCCGTTCGCGCGCGCCAAGGTCGGTGATCGCTACGTGCTCGAATTGCTCAACGAGCGAGGCTGGCAACTGGGCGGCGAGAATTCAGGGCACATCATTTGTCTCGACAAACACACGACGGGGGATGCCATCGTCGCGGCGCTGCAAGTGTTGCGCGTGCTTGCCGAGTCAAAATCGAAACTGGATGAAGTGTGCAAGCCGGTGGCGCTGTTTCCACAGGTGATGATCAATGTCGCCGTCGAGCGGCGTACTGATTTCGGCAAGAATCCCGCCGTGCGCAACGCGATTGATGAAGCCGAGAGCGACATGGCCGGATCGGGCCGCGTGCTGTTGCGTCCGTCGGGCACCGAACCCGTGGTGCGCGTGATGGTCGAGGCGAAGGTGCGCGCCAAGGCCGAGCGCTGGGCGAAATCAATCGCGGATGCCGTGCGCGGCGCGGCGTAGCTTTTTAATCTGTATTCCAATGCGTGCCATGCCGCGTTTTAAGTGGTGCGGTTCACACAAGGAGAGAATGTGAAAATCAAACTGGCTGCGGCGCTATTGGCTATCACCGGATTACTCGCGGGTTGCGAGGGCGTGACCACGGGTACGGAAATCGCACGCGTGCCGCTGCAGGCGGCGGCTGACGGCCCCGCTGGCGCTTATGCGCCGGTGAAGCTCAATCTCGCGCCGGAGATGAATCCGGTGGCGGTGAATTTTCGCGGTGATTTCTCGCAGAACCCCGCCGAATTCGGCAAGTGGAATACCTATCGCGCGACCTTGAGCAAGGACGGTGCCGTGGCCGCTACACGAACCATCAATGTCAATCATCCGTCAAGAGATGCGCAGTCTTCGGCGCCACCACCCACGCAGAGCGTGCACACATTGTTTTATGTCGATGTGCAAAGTGCTGGTGAATACGAATTGACGATCACGCCGGTGAAGCCAGCCGAGATCACGTTGAGCAATCCGCAAGTGGATGCGCGCCGCAACGTGCAGCGGCCGCCGCAATAGAGTACTGCTGGTTACTGCTGAATCTTGATCCCCGCCGTTTTGATCAAACGGCCATAGCGCTCGAAATCCTTGCGCATCAAATCGCCGAACTGCGCCGGCGTGGTGGGCACGATGTCCATGTTTTGCGAGGTCCATAACTCGCGTATGTCCGGCGATGCGAGCACCTTGCCTACCGCGGCATTCAGGCGCTCGACAATGTCGCGCGGCGTGGCGGCGGGCGCGGCCATGCCGTGCCAGCCGAGCATTTCATAACCGGGCACGCCGCTCTCGGCGATGGTCGGGACATCCGGCAACACCGCTGCGCGGCGCGAGCCGGTGACACCGACGGCCTTCATTTTGCCCGCAAGCAACTGCGGCCGCACCACCGCGAGCGCATCCCACATGAGATCGACGCGACCACCGACAAGATCGGTGATCGCCACCGCACCGCCGCCGCGATACGGCACGTGCAGCATCTTCACGCCGGTCATGCTGCAAAATAATTCTCCTGCAAGATGAAAACCGGTACCCACGCCAGGCGAACCATAGGTGAAAAATCCGGGTTTCGATTTCGCGAGCGCCACCAGGTCGCTCGCGGTTTTTATGGGTACCGCGGGGTGCGCCACCAGCACATAGGAAAACGCAGTGGTTTGCACGATGGGGGCGAAGTCGCGCAGCGGATCGAAGCGCACCGCTTGCAGATGCGGCGCGGCGGTCAGTGATCCGCCAGGCGCCGTAAGCAGCGTGTAGCCGTCGGCAACACTTTTCGCGACAAATTCGTTGGCGATGGCTCCGGTGGCGCCGGGGCGTGCATCGACAATGACCTGCTGTCCGAGCACTTCGGTGAGTTTTGCGGCAAGCGGCCGGCCCATCACGTCGATCGCGCTGCCGATGCCGAAGCCGTGCACCAGGCGTATCGGGCGGGTGGGGTAGCTTTGTGCCGCGGCCTGGATCGCGGAGGCACATAATATGCACAGGGTAATAGTATTTAAGTATTTGTTTTTAAACATATTTTTAAGATCGCTGTGATTGAAGCGCCGATGCGCCGCCTGCCGTAGTATCGCTTAAAATCGAAATTCCATTCGGCTGGAGACTTGCCATGCTGTTAACGATCCCTAACATGACGCCGCGTGCCGACAGAATTCATATCGTGCGCGACAACGAAACCGAAACGCTTCGCAGCGATTACACCGAGCGCCACGCCGATGTGCCGCAGGTGTTGCTGGTTGAGCAGCCCGTTCCCGGCTCGAAAATTCTGCCGCACTTTCATGGCGTCGATCAGTTTCAGGTTGTCGTCGGCGGCACTGGCAAGCTGGGGCAACACGCGGTGGGGCCGGTCAGCCTGCATTACACCAATCGCTTTACCGGCTATGGGCCGATAGAGGCGGGGCCGAACGGCATGTCGTATTACGTGCTGCGGCCGGGGCTTGCGGTGAGCGGCTCGCACTATCTGCACGTGCCCGCAGAGCGCGCGAAAATGACGCGCGGCGGCAAGCGTTATTTCATGAGTTCGAATCTCGTTGTCAAAACCACGGCGCAGTTGCGCGCGCTCACTGTGCCGCATGTCGAGCGGCTGCTGGATGTCGCGGCGGATGATCCCGATGCGGGTGTGTTTGCCGACATGCTGCTGTTGCCGCGGCACGCGCACTACAGCGGCGCCGACCCCGCGAGTGGCGGCGGACAAGTGTTCCTCGTATTGCAGGGCGAACTCACGCATGCTGCCGCGACACTCGCCGCGCCCGCGTCGGTGGCGCTGACGCGCGACGAATCGCCGTTGCAATTTGCCGCCGGCGCCGATGGTTTGCAATTGCTGATGTTGCAGTATCCGCGCCGCAATTGACGCGGAACCTGAATCGCGCAGGTTTTCCGATAAAAATCAAGATGTTCCCATGGCGAACTCCGCGCCAGTCGCGTTGACCCTGAGTGCCGCCGCCTGTAAAATTAGCCGATTTTGAGTGACGGATGGAAATGCGCGTCAAGCTCGTCGTGGGTAATTGGAAAATGAACGGCAGTCTGGCGGAAAATCAGGCGCTGTTAAAGGCATTGGCGCCGCTTTTGTCCGGGCTTGCGAATGTGAAAGTCGCAATCTGCGCGCCTTATCCGTACTTGGCGCAGGTAGAGCAGGCATTGAAGGGCACAAGTGTTGCTTGGGGTGCGCAGGACGTGTGTCCGTTTGGTAACGGTGCATACACAGGTGGCGTGTCGGCGGCTATGCTGGCGGATTTTGGTTGCAGTTATGTACTGGTTGGGCATTCCGAGCGGCGCACCATTTTCGGTGAATCGGATCAGGTGATTGCCCAGAAATTTGCCGCCGCGCAAAAAGCTGGTTTGACGCCGGTTTTGTGCGTGGGTGAAACCCTGGCGGAGCGCGAGTCGGGGGTGACGGAAAAAATTATCGCGCGCCAGCTTGATGCGGTGATCGGCGGCAGTGGCATAGCGGCATTGGGCAATGCGGTGGTTGCGTATGAGCCGGTTTGGGCCATAGGCACCGGCAAGACCGCGTCGCCGGAGCAGGCGCAGGCGGTACACGCATTCATTCGCGCGCGTGTCGCGGCGCTGGATACAAAAATAGCCGCCGCGCTGGTGATTCAGTACGGCGGAAGTGTGAAGGCAGCGAATGCGCAAACCTTGTTTGCGATGCCGGACATCGATGGCGGTTTGATCGGCGGCGCATCGCTGGTGGCGGAAGAATTCGCGGCAATTTGCCGTGCGGCGTGAATATCGTGAGTGTTGTAACAGGCTGGTTTAAAACCAAGGCGGGTTGAATGGACGTTTTATTACTCATAGTGCATGTGGTCGCGGCGATCGCCATCATCGGGCTCGTGCTGATCCAGCACGGCAAGGGCGCGGATGTCGGGGCGGCCTTCGGCAGTGGATCGTCGGGCAGCGTGTTTGGCGCGCGCGGTTCGGCTAATTTCATGAGCCGCCTGACGGGCATACTGGCGGCGATATTCTTTTTGACGAGCATGGGCCTCACCTATGTTTCGACCAAAAAACCCACGGCGGGCAAGGGCGTGATGTCGCAGCCCGCGGCGGGGGAAAAAGCGGGAGACAAGCCTTCGTTGCCGGGCCAGATTCCTTCGCCTGGCGCGCCAGCGGGTAAGTCGGATATACCGTCTGCGCCAAAATCGGAAGCAGCACCCGCGGCCAAGGCTGATGCGCCCGCCACGCCCGCGGCAGCGGATTCAAAGGCGAAAGAGGTGCCGAAGTAAGGCAGTGTTAAGTGATGAGTGTTAAATAAGTGTTGAGTGTTGAGTGCTGAGTGTTAAGTGTTAAGTTGAGCTCGCGCAGCTTCCAATTCAAAACTCAAAACTCAACACTGATGTTATTACGCCGACGTGGTGGAATTGGTAGACACGCCGTCTTGAGGGGGCGGTGACGAAAGTCGTGAGAGTTCGAGTCTCTCCGCCGGCACCAATGATTTTAGCAAAAGTGTTCGCAACGGTTTGTAAGTTGCAAGTAATCGCAGGTATTGTAGGATTGGGAAAATAGACGATAACGTAGAAGAACACGTAGAAATACGCCAACCAGATTATTCATAATCGCTCAATCCCGCGCCGCGCATGCTTGAAAACTATTTTCCCATTCTGATGTTCATCTTCGTCGGCCTCGCGGTCGGCGTGGCGCCGGTGCTGCTCGGCAGCGGCCTTTCAAGGCTGGTCGGCTCGCACAAGCCCGACAGCGAAAAACTCTCACCCTACGAGTGCGGCTTCGAGGCGTTCGAGGACGCGCGCATGAAATTCGACGTGCGCTACTACCTCGTGGCGATTCTGTTCATTCTCTTCGATCTGGAAATCGCGTTCCTGTTTCCGTGGGCCGTGGTGTTGAAAGACATCGGCTTGTTCGGGTTTGTGGCGATGCTGCTGTTTTTGGGAATACTCGTTGTCGGATTCATCTATGAATGGATGAAGGGCGCATTGGAGTGGGAATGACATGGGTGCAATCGAGACATTAAACGAACGCGGCTTCATCACGACCAGCGCGGATGCGTTGATCAACTGGACGCGCACCGGTTCGTTGTGGCCGATGACCTTCGGCCTTGCGTGTTGTGCGGTGGAGATGATGCACGCGGGCGCGTCGCGTTACGACCTTGACCGTTTCGGCATCGTGTTTCGCCCCAGCCCGCGGCAGTCGGACGTGATGATCGTCGCCGGCACGCTGTGCAACAAGATGGCGCCGGCGCTGCGCAAGGTGTACGACCAGATGGCCGAGCCGCGCTGGGTGATCTCGATGGGTTCGTGCGCGAACGGCGGCGGCTATTACCATTATTCGTATTCAGTGGTGCGCGGCTGCGACCGCATCGTGCCGGTGGATATCTACGTGCCGGGCTGCCCGCCCACCGCCGAAGCGCTGCTCTACGGTATCATCCAGTTGCAGAACAAAATCAAAAGAACCAACACGATTTCGCGCTGATGGCTTCCCGACTCGAAACACTGACCACGGTGCTGCAATCCACGCTGGGCGATTTGATTGCCAGCGTGACCACCGCGCTTGGTGAAGTAACCATCGTTGTGAAGGCCGAAAATCTGCTCACCGTGGCGGAAAAGCTGCGCGATGCGCCGGAGCTGAAGTTCGAGCAGTTGATTGACTTGTGCGGGCTGGATTACAGCAGCTACGGCGAAGGCGCATGGGAAGGCAAGCGCTTCGCGGTGGCCTACCATCTGCTCAGCATCAGCTACAACTGCCGTTTGCGCCTGCGCGTGTTTGCCGCCGAAGACGATTTTCCGGTGATCGAATCCGTGATCGGCATCTGGCCGTCGGCGAATTGGTATGAGCGCGAGGCGTTTGATTTGTTCGGCATCATGTTCCCGGGCCATCCTGATCTGCGCCGTCTGCTCACCGACTACGGCTTCATCGGTCATCCGTTCCGCAAGGATTTCCCGTTGTCGGGCAACGTCGAAATGCGTTACGACCCCGACAAGCAACGCGTGATTTATCAGCCGGTGACCATAGAGCCGCGCGAGATCACGCCGCGCATCCTGCGCGAAGAGCACTACGGCGACTCCGAAGGGTTCCGCAAGGGCTGATCATGGCGGATATTCGCAACTACACCATGAATTTCGGCCCGCAGCACCCGGCGGCGCACGGCGTATTGCGGCTGGTGCTTGAGCTCGACGGCGAAGTGATCGAGCGCGCCGATCCGCACATCGGCCTGTTGCACCGCGCGACAGAGAAACTCGCCGAGCACAAGACGTTTATCCAGTCGCTGCCGTACATGGATCGTCTCGACTACGTGTCGATGATGGTCAACGAGCACGCGTATGTGATGGCGATTGAAAAGCTGCTCGGCTTGCAGGTGCCGGAGCGCGCGCAATACATCCGCGTGTTGTTCGACGAGCTGACGCGCATCCTGAATCACCTGCTGTGGCTGGGCGCGCACGCGCTCGACATCGGCGCGATGACGGTGTTTCTGTACTGCTTTCGCGAGCGCGAAGACCTGATGGATTGTTACGAAGCGGTGTCGGGCGCGCGCATGCATGCGGCGTACTACCGGCCCGGCGGCGTGTATCGCGATTTGCCGGATCGCATGCCGCAGTACCTGGTATCCAAATCCAAGAACGAAAAAGCGATCGGCGAGCTCAACAGCAACCGCCAGGGTTCGCTGCTTGATTTTATCGATGATTTCGTCAAACGCTTTCCGAAATACGTTGACGAATACGAGACGCTGCTCACCGACAATCGCATCTGGAAGCAGCGCACAGTCGGCATCGGCGTAGTCACGCCCGAGCGCGCGATGGCGCTTGGTTTCAGCGGAGCGATGCTGCGCGGATCGGGTATCGAATGGGATCTGCGCAAAAAACAGCCGTATGAAGTTTACGACCGCATGGAGTTCGACATTCCGGTGGGCGTGAACGGCGACTGTTACGACCGTTATCTCGTGCGCATCGAGGAAATGCGCCAGTCGAATCGCATCGTCAAGCAATGCAGCGATTGGCTGCGCAAGAATCCTGGCCCGGTGATGATCGACAGTCACAAGGTGGCGCCGCCGTCGCGCCTGGCGATGAAGCAGAACATGGAAGAGCTGATCCATCACTTCAAGTTGTTCACCGAGGGCATGCACGTGCCGGCGGGCGAGGCGTATGCGGCGGTGGAGCATCCCAAGGGTGAGTTCGGCATCTACCTGATCTCGGATGGCGCGAATAAACCGTATCGCGTGAAAATCCGCGCGCCGGGTTTTGCACATCTGTCCGCGCTCGACGAAATGGCGCGCGGCCACATGATCGCCGACGTGGTTGCGATCATCGGCACGCAGGACATCGTGTTCGGCGAAGTAGATAGATGAGTGAGCCGATGAACGCACCGATGTTACTTAGCCTCGAATCGCTGGCCAAGATCGACAAGGCCGTGGCGAAGTATCCGCCGCAGGAAAAGCAATCCGCGGTGATGGCGGCGCTGACCATCGCGCAGGATGAAAAAGGCTGGCTGTCGACCGAGACCATGGATTTTGTCGCGCGCTATCTCGACATGCCGCCGGTGGCTGTGTACGAAGTGGCCACGTTCTATACGATGTACGACATGAAGCCCGTGGGCCGTCACAAGTTGACGCTCTGCACCAATCTGCCGTGTGCGTTGCAGGGTGCGACGACTACCGCCGAATATCTCAAGCAAAAACTCGGCATCGGTTTTGGCGATACCACGCCGGATGGGCGTTTCACGCTGAAAGAAGGCGAGTGCATGGGTGCCTGCGGCGATGCGCCGGTGTTGATCCGCAACAACAAGCAAATGCTGTGCGCGATGTCGAACGAGAAGATTGACAAGCTGATCGAGGAGTTGAAGTGATGGGCCTGCCGATTGGATTGCCAGTGGCGCCCTTTGCGAAAGGCCTTTACGGCCCCGATGCCTTGATCATGAAGGACATCGACGGCACGAACTGGCGCCTGAAGGATTACGAGGCGCGCGGCGGTTATCAGGCATTGCGCAAGATCATCAACGAAAAAATCACGCCCGAGAACGTCATCGCCGAGGTGAAAAAATCGGCGCTGCGCGGCCGCGGCGGCGCGGGCTTTCCGGCGGGCCTCAAATGGAGCTTCATGCCGCGCCAGTATCCAGGCGCGAAATACCTGGTTTGCAATTCCGACGAAGGCGAGCCGGGCACGTTCAAGGATCGCGACATCCTGCGCTACAACCCGCACAGCGTGATCGAGGGCATGACCATCGCCGCCTACGCGATGGGTATCCCCGTGGGCTACAACTACATCCATGGCGAAATCTGGGATGTCTACGAGCGCTTTGAAGAAGCGCTCGAAGAAGCGCGCGCGGCGGGTTATCTGGGCGACAAGATACTCGGCTCGGAATGCAATTTTCAGTTGCACGCGCATCACGGCTTTGGCGCCTACATCTGCGGCGAAGAGACCGGCTTGCTCGAATCGCTCGAAGGCAAGAAGGGCCAGCCGCGCTTCAAGCCGCCGTTCCCCGCGAGTTTTGGTTTGTACGGCAAGCCGACGACCATCAACAACACCGAGACCTTTGCCGCGGTGCCGTGGATCATCGTCAACGGCGGCGAAGCGTTTCTCAACATGGGCAAACCGAACAACGGCGGCACCAAACTATTTTCGATTTCGGGTGACGTGGCGCGCCCCGGCAATTACGAAATCAAACTCGGCACGCCGTTCGCGAAGCTGCTTGAAATGGCCGGCGGCATGCGCGATGGCGTCAAGTTAAAGGCGGTGATCCCCGGAGGCTCATCGATGCCGGTTTTGCCCGCCGAGATCATGATGGCGACCGACATGGATTACGACTCGATCGCCAAGGCGGGTTCGATGTTGGGATCAGGCGCCGTGATCGTGATGAATGAGACGCGCTGCATGGTTAAATCACTGCTGCGACTGTCGTATTTTTATTACGAGGAATCTTGCGGCCAGTGCACGCCGTGCCGCGAGGGCACTGGCTGGCTGTATCGCATGGTTGACCGCATCGAACACGGCAAGGGCCGCAACGAAGACCTCGATCAACTGAATCGCGTGGCGGATAACATACAGGGGCGCACGATTTGCGCTCTGGGCGATGCCGCGGCAATGCCGGTGCGCGCTTTCATCAAGCATTATCGCGACGAATTTCAGTATCACATCGATAACAAAAAATGTTTGGTTGCACCTTATATTTGATAAAGGACAAATAAACTTCAAAACCTTTGACACGGATTTACGCAGATGCACGCAGATTTATTCGCGGGCAATCTGCGTGCATCTGCGTAAATCCGTGTCAAAAGGGTTTTGATTATTTTCGACATGCCACTCGAAATAGAAATCGACGGTAACAAGCTCGAAGTACCCGACGGCAGCACGGTGATGGATGCCGCGCGTCTGGCTGGCATATACGTGCCGCACTTCTGTTACCACCGCAAGCTGTCGATTGCCGCCAATTGCCGCATGTGCCTGGTGCAGATCGAAAAAGCGCCCAAGCCCATGCCCGCGTGCGCCACGCCGGTGACCAATGGCATGAAGGTGCAGACGCATTCCGAGCAGGCCGTCACCGCGCAAAAAGGCGTGATGGAGTTTTTGCTCATCAACCATCCGCTCGATTGCCCGATCTGCGATCAGGGCGGTGAATGCCAGTTGCAGGATCTGGCCGTCGGTTATGGCGGCAGCGGTTCGCGCTACGAGGAAGATAAGCGCGTGGTGGTCAACAAGAACCTCGGCCCGCTGATTTCGACCGACATGACCCGCTGCATTCATTGCACGCGCTGCGTGCGATTCGGGCAAGAGATCGCCGGGGTGATGGAGCTTGGCATGATCGGCCGCGGCGAACACGCCGAGATCATCACGTTCGTAGGCAAGACGGTGGATTCGGAATTGTCGGGCAATGTGATCGACCTGTGCCCGGTGGGCGCGCTCACATCCAAGCCGTTTCGCTACAGCGCGCGCACGTGGGAGCTGACCCGCAGGCCCTCGGTGTCGCCGCACTGCGGTCTGGGTTCCAACCTCACATTGCAGATCAAGCAGAATCGCGTGATGCGCGCATTGCCGCGCGAGAACGAGGCCATCAACGAATGCTGGATTTCCGATAAGGACAGGTTTTCGTACGAAGGGCTGAATTCGGAAAATCGCCTCGCCAAGCCGATGTTAAAGCGCGACGGCGTGTGGAAGGAAGTCGAATGGCAGGTGGCGCTGGACTACATCGCGAAGGAATTAAAGCGCATTACCGCCGCGCACGGCGCGACTTCGGTGGGCGCGCTGGCCACGCCACACCAGACGCTCGAAGAATTGTATCTGCTTGGCAAGTTGATGCGCGGGCTAGGTTCCGACAACATTGATTTCCGTTTACGTCAGGCCGATTTCAGCGCCGACGGCAAGCGGGCGGGCGCGCCGTGGCTGGGCATGAAGATCGCGGAAATCAGCGCGCTGGATCGCGTGCTGGTGGTTGGGTCAACGTTGCGAAAGGATCATCCGCTGATCGCGCACCGCTTGCGCCAGATCACCAAAAAAGTTGCGCAACTTAATATTATTCACAGCGTCGATGACGATTTGTTGATGCGTGTCGCCAACAAATCCATCGTATCTCCGGCGGCGTTGCCGGATGCGCTGGCGCAAGTCGTGGTGGCGATGGCAAGCACCAAGAGCGTTGCCGTGCCGGAATCCGTGCGCGCAATGTGCGAGGGCGTCAAACCGTCCGCCGCGGCATTTCAGATCACGGCGAGCGTGGTGTCGGGCAAGAGCGCCGCGATACTGCTGGGAAATTTCGCGCAGCATCATCCACAAGCCGCAACGCTGCAAGCGCTGGCGCAGGCGCTGGCGGAAATCACCGGCGCGCGTTTTGGATTTCTGGGCGAGGCGGCGAACAGCGTCGGCGGCTATGTCGCGAACGCCGTGCCGATCAAGGGCGGCAAGAACGCGGCGGGCATGACGGCCGTGCCGCTGCGCGCCTATATGCTGCTGGGCGTCGAGGCTGAACTCGATATGCGCGCGCCGCAAGCCGCGGTCGCGGCGCTGAAGCAGGCTGAACTGGTGGTGGCGATGAGCGCCTATCAACACAAGGCGCTCGATTACGCGCATGTGTTGTTGCCGGTGTCACCGTTCACCGAAACCGCGGGCGCCTATATCAACACCGAAGGCACGGTGCAAAGTTTCAACGGCGTGGTGCAGCCGCTGGGTGAGACGCGCCCCGCGTGGAAAGTGTTGCGCGTGCTGGGCAATCTGCTGGGTCTTGAAGGTTTCAATCAAGACAGCGCCGAAGATGTGCGCCGCGAGGCGCTGGGTGCGGAAAACAAAAATATCAATAAAAACAATAACTTACAAGAGTTCACCGCAAGCGCCGCGATGGCGCCGCCTGGCGGCGTGCAAAGAATTGCCGAAGTGCCTATTTACGCGGCGGATGCGATAACACGCCGCGCGCCGTCGCTGCAAAAAACGCGCGACGCGCAGCCGCCAGCCGCGGGGATGAACAGCGCGCTTGCCGCAAAACTCGGCGCGTGCGATGGCGATATCGTGCGTGTGGCGCAGGGCGGCGGTACGGCGCTGGTGCCGTGCGCGATCGACAACACGCTGCCCGATGAGTGCGTGCGTCTCGCGTGTGCGCGCGAGGAAACGTCGCAGTTGGATATATCCGGCGCGGTGAGCATTGAGCGCGTCGAAGAACGCAAGGCGGTGGTTGCGTGAGCGCGATTTTTCAACCCGTGATCAACCTCGGCAACTGGGTGTGGGGCCTGTTGACCGCGGTTATCGTTGCGGTTGTCGGTCAGGAATACGCGGAAAACGTGCTGTACGCGATACAGACATTGATCTTCATCGTGTGCATAGTCGCGCCGCTGATGATCGGCGTCGCCTACCTCACGCTGTGGGAACGCAAGCTGATCGGCTGGATGCAGGTGCGTATCGGGCCGAACCGCGTGGGGCCGATGGGCCTGCTGCAACCGATCGCCGACGGCGTCAAACTGATGGTGAAGGAAATCATCATTCCCTCGGGCGCGAACAAGATGCTGTTCGTGGTGGCGCCGATACTTGCAATCATGCCCGCGCTGGCGGCGTGGGCGGTGGTGCCGTTTTCCCCGGAAATGGTGCTTGCCAACATCGACGCGAGCCTGCTCTACATCATGGCGGTGACCTCGATGGGCGTTTACGGCGTGATCATCGCGGGTTGGGCTTCCAACTCTAAATATGCGTTTCTCGGCGCCATGCGTTCGGCCGCACAGATCGTTTCGTACGAAATCGCCATGGGCTTCGCGCTGGTGGGCGTTTTGATGGCGGGGCAAAGTCTCAATCTGGGCGAAATCGTCAAGGGTCAGGAAGGCAGCTTCGGGTTGTTTAGCTGGTTTTGGATACCGTTGTTCCCGTTGTTCATCACCTACATCATCGCCGGCGTGGCCGAGACCAACCGCGCGCCGTTCGACGTGGCCGAGGGCGAATCCGAAATCGTCGCGGGTTTTCACGTCGAGTACTCGGGCATGACCTTCGCGGTGTTTTTTCTCGCCGAGTACGCCAACATGATTTTGATTTCCATGCTGGCGGCGATCATGTTCCTCGGCGGCTGGCTGTCTCCGTTCCCGGCGTCGTGGGGCATCCTCGGCGCGTCGTCGTTCGGCTGGCTGCTGTTGAAAGCGTTCTTCGTGGTGTCCACCTTCATCTGGTTCCGCGCCACGTTTCCGCGTTACCGCTACGACCAGATCATGCGGCTGGGCTGGAAGATATTCATCCCGGTGACGCTGGTGTGGATCGTCGTGCTCGGCGCGTGGATGCAAACGCCGTTGTGGGTGTGGTGGAGGTAATCATGAACAGACTCCGCGAATTTTTCCGCACGTTTCTGCTGATCGAACTGGTGAAGGGCATGATGCTCACCGGCCGGCATTTGTTCGCGCGCAAGATCACCGTGCAATTTCCCGAGGAAAAAACGCCGCAAAGCCCGCGTTTTCGCGGCCTTCACGCGCTGCGCCGTTATCCGAACGGCGAAGAGCGCTGCATCGCGTGCAAGTTGTGCGAGGCGGTGTGCCCGGCGCTGGCGATCACCATCGAATCCGAACAGCGCGATGACGGCACGCGCCGCACCACGCGCTACGACATCGATCTGACCAAGTGCATCTTCTGCGGCTTCTGCGAGGAATCCTGCCCGGTCGATTCTATAGTCGAGACGCGGCTTTTTGAATACCACGGCGAGAAGCGCGGCGACCTGATTTACACCAAGCCGATGCTGCTGTCGATCGGCGACATGTACGAAGAACAAATTGCAAAGGATCGCGCGGCCGATGCCGCGTATCGCTGAAATGTGAAGGGTGAATGCGTGAAGAGTGAAGGGGGAAAATCAGGATTCGGTTCCGGGCATGGCCTGGCGCGGCGCCCCTCACCCTTCACCCTTCACCCTTCACAAACAAAACAATGACCTTCCACACCTTTATCTTCTATTTCTTCTCCACCGTGCTGGTGATCGCGGCGCTGGGTGTCATCACCGCGCGCAATCCGGTGCACGCGGCGCTGTTGCTGGTGCTGGCGTTTTTCACTTGTTCGGGCATCTGGATGCTGATGCAGGCGGAGTTCCTGGCGATCACGCTGGTGCTGGTGTACGTGGGCGCGGTGATGGTGCTGTTTTTGTTCGTGGTGATGATGCTGGATATCAATATCGCCAAGCTGCGCGAAGGTTTTTGGCGCTATTTGCCGCTGGGCGGCATGGTGGCGCTGCTGCTGGTCGCCGAAATGAGCTTGATACTGGTGAATCGCACCGGCGGATTTGGCGATGCCGCGGCGCCCGCGCCTTTGCCCGCCAGTTACAGCAACACCAAGGAACTCGGTCTGCTGATCTACACGGAGTATGTGTACCCGTTTGAAATCGCGGCGGTGATACTGCTGGTGGCCATCGTCGCGGCGATCGCGCTGACGCTGCGCCGCCGCAAGCAGAGCAAATATATGGACCCGTCGGTGCAAATCGCCATCCAGCGCAAGGACCGGGTGCGCATGGTCAGCATGCCGTCGGAAAAGAAAGAATAAGCGTGGTCACACTCTCTCATTACCTGGTGCTGGGCGCGATCCTGTTTGCGATCTCGGTGATCGGCATTTTTCTTAATCGCAAGAACATCATCGTGCTGCTGATGGCGATCGAGCTGATGCTGCTTGCCGTGAATATCAACTTCGTGGCGTTTTCGCATTATCTGAACGACCCGGCGGGACAGATATTCGTGTTTTTTATTTTGACGGTTGCGGCGGCCGAGTCGGCCATCGGCCTGGCGATACTGGTGGTGTTGTTCCGCAACCTGAGCACCATCAACGTGGAAGATCTGGACGAATTGAAAGGATAGGGAAAGAAGTGTTTAGTGTTGAGTGTTTAATGTTGAGTGAATCGCAGCCGGCGATGTTCCGCGAGGCCGCGCCTCACGCCTCACGCCTCACGCCTCACGGGCCCCAGCAATGAACTCAATGCAAAAACTGTACTTGCTCGTGCCGCTGGCGCCGCTGGCGGGGGCGATCATCGCGGGCCTCTTTGGCTGGCTCATCAGCCGGCGCGCCGCGCACGTGATCACCATTTCCTGCATGATCGTGTGCACGGCAGCGTCCATCATCGTGTATCGCGACGTGATGGATGGCAATCTTTACAACGGCTCGCTCTACACCTGGATGGTGTCGGGCAACGCGCGCTTCGAGATCGGCTTTCTCATCGATCAGTTGTCGGCGACGATGATGGTGGTGGTGTCGTTCGTGTCGCTGATGGTGCATATCTATACCATCGGCTACATGGCCGAAGACCCCGGCTACAAGCGTTTTTTCAGCTACATCTCGCTCTTCACGTTTTCGATGTTGATGCTGGTGATGAGCAATAACTTCCTTCAGTTGTTCTTCGGCTGGGAAGCGGTGGGGCTGGTGTCGTATCTGTTGATCGGCTTCTGGTACACGCGGCCCACGGCAATTTACGCCAACCTGAAAGCGTTCCTTGTTAATCGTGTCGGCGACTTTGGGTTCCTGCTCGGCATCGCGCTGGTGCTGATGTATTTCGGCACGCTCGACTACGCGGCGGTGTTCGCCAACGCCAAGAGCCTCGCCGCGAATACGGTCGAGATCATTCCAGGCCATGCCTGGTCGCTGATGAGCGTGATTTGCATTTTGCTGTTCATCGGCGCGATGGGCAAGTCGGCGCAGTTTCCGCTGCACGTATGGCTGCCCGATTCGATGGAAGGCCCGACGCCGATCTCGGCGCTGATCCACGCCGCGACCATGGTGACCGCAGGTATTTTCATGGTGGCGCGCATGTCGCCGCTATTCGAGTTATCCGAGACGGCACTGTCGTTCGTCATCGTCATCGGCGCGATCACGGCGTTTTTCATGGCGCTGATCGCAACCGTGCAATACGACATCAAGCGCGTGGTGGCGTATTCAACGCTGTCGCAACTGGGCTACATGACAATGGCGCTGGGCGCATCGGCCTACGCGGCGGGTATGTTTCACCTGATGACGCATGCGTTCTTCAAGGCGGTGCTGTTCCTCGGCGCGGGTTCGGTCATCATCGCCCTGCATCACGAGCAGGACATGCGCAAGATGGGCGGATTGCGTAAATACCTGCCCATCACCTACGCCACGATGCTGATCGGCGCTTGGGCGAACGCGGGCCTGCCGCCGTTCGCGGGTTTCTTTTCCAAAGACACGATTATCGAAGCGCTGCATCACGCCACCGTGCCCGGCGCGGGCCTGGCCTACGTGCTTGCGGTGGCGGGGGTCGCGGTGGGCGGCTTCTATTCGTTCCGGCTGGTGTTCTATACGTTCCATGGCAAGGAGCGCTTCGCTGATCCGCATGATCCGGCGGTGATGGCGGTCGATGCCGAACGTGCGGCGCAGAAGGCGTTGGAGAAACACGACACGCACGACGAGCATCACGACAAGAATAATGATGATCATCACGACAAGGCGCACGACACGTATGACGCGCATCACGGCGCGCCGCACGAGTCGCCGTGGGTGGTAACACTGCCGCTGATATTGCTGGCGATTCCTTCCGTGTGCGCCGGCTGGATCATCGGCGAATTTGTGTTTGGCAAATACTTCGGCGGTTCCATCGTGGTGTTCGCGAACCATCCGGCGATTGCAACGCTGGCGAAGGATTTCCACGGCGTGTTGCCGATGATCCTGCATGGCTTTACCTCGTTGCCGTTCTGGCTGGCGGTGGCGGGCGCGGGTACGGCCTATTACATCTACGTGCTGCGCCCCGATCTGCCGGCCGTGCTGCGCGCGAAGTGGGGCATGGTGGTGAAAGTGCTGATGGATAAATACGGCTTTGACCGCTTCAACGACTGGTTCTTTGCGGGCGGCGCGCGCAAATTGGGCAGTGGCCTGTGGAAGGGCGGCGACATCGCGGTGATCGATAACTTTTTCGTCAACGGTTCGGCGCGCGTGGTGGGCTGGTTTTCCACTGTGCTGCGGCAAGTGCAATCGGGCTACATCTATCACTATGCGTTCGCGATGATCATCGGCGTGCTGCTGCTGTTGACGATGATCTTCCGTTGATTTAAAAAACCTTTTAAAAACAAATAC